>NZ_BFBB01000007.1:0-315735 GCF_003114855.1 Leptospira ryugenii
CTTTCCCTTAAACTACTTCCAGCAGGCTTAATCAGCGTGGCTTCCGTAACTCTCGGTTATCGATTGTCTGTGGCTTTGCACATCCTCGCTTATCTTGTAAGTGAGGCGCAGAACGATCGCTCGCTACTGCTCCCATAGAAAAACCGCCTGGGCTCTCCCGGTAAATGCCATTGTGTAAAAGAGGAAATTGAGGTCAAGAGAATTTAAGGAAAAAGTTTCAGGCCCCATGGGAAAATAAATTTATTATGTCTCATTAGTACTTATGAATATTAATATATACTGAATATATGAAAGCAGGCTTACCATATCACAGCATCCATTGTAGCAAATCTTCGGAAGAAATTTCCAAGATATGGGATTAACAATTAGGTATCTCCTTATGTCTAGTGGGTCAGAAATTGATTAAAAAAAAAATTTATTTTTTCGTCTGATAGAGGATGTCCCCAAATTTAAAAATGAAAATCGACCTTTCCTCAATATTGAGAGTTCATGATTCGAAAATAATGATATAGGCATGAACGTCATGAAATATCTTTCCAAAGTTCCCTTCCTGATTTTCCTGCTGCTTTGCAATTGTTTGGCATACCCTTTATTGCAAAAAGAAAAAGAGTCCAATGCCACTCTGCCGTTTGTTCTCCTTGGGATGGTACAATCCAATTCTTTGAGTGAATTTAAAGTCAAATCAATACTTCCGGAAAGAGAATCAGTCGATGTGGCTCTCAATACCAATATCCAGATAGAGTTTTCGGAAGAGCCAAGCGACACTTCGCTTAAAGATGGACATCTACAAATCACTTTGCAAGAACAAGTGATACAAGGAACCTTCCAAAAAAAAGGTAAGTTCGTCTGGTTTCAGCCAAATACAAGTTTTGACCAAAACCAAGTATACCAAGTAGACATTAGTGAAAGTTTCGTAGACAAAAATGGACAGGCATTGGAGAGCTCCTTTACCTCTTCTTTCACCACCCAGAATATAATTGATGTTACAGGACCAAGTGTACGCAATACTTACCCCGAAAAAGATGCAACGTCAGTTTCAAATCTCAGCCCAATCACTATCACATTTTCTGAGCCAATTTTAGCAGCTTCCATTAACAATACAAGCATCGTAGTTACGGTGAATGGAAGTCCTGTAACAGGAACTATAAATTTAGCTTCAAACTCATCGATTCTTTTTGTTCCTTCTCTGGCCTGGCCAAATTATGCTCTCGTATCTGTTTCGATCTCAACAGGCATACAAGATTTGAGTAATAATAGTATTGTAAATCCGCCGAGTTTCAATTTTAGAATTTCAGATACTGGAGTTGTAAGCTTTATTGCAGGTAGTGAGGCTTCTACATCAGGTTATGTAAATGGAACGGGGAATGCTGCGCGGTTTAATACTCCAAGTTATTTGACATCAGATGTATTTGGGAATGTGTTTGTTACGGACACGCAAAACTGCTCCATTAGAAGGATTACAACGAGTTCTGTCGTAACTACAATTGCTGGTTCGACGAGCGGAATATGTGCATTTACCAACAATGCAAACGGATTGTCTAGTCGCTTCAACTATCCACAGGGGATAGCTTTGAACCTGGCTCAAACTCAGATGTATGTAACTGATAAATTTTCACATGCGACAAGGAGGGTGATTAATTCCGGGAGTTTTACTGTCAGCACACTTAACGGAAATAATGCGAGTGCTAATGTTAATGGATCTGGAACGACGGCCAGGTTTTCGTTTCCGGAAGGAATTGCCTTTGATACCGCAGGCAACTACTACGTCACCGATACTGGAAATTGTGCAATTCGTAAAGTGGTAGGCAGTACAGTAAGTACGTTAGCAGGCACAAATCCTACTTCGGTTGGTGTTTGTGGCTATACCAATGCACAAGGCGGGCTTGCTCGCTTTCAATCCCCAAAAGGTCTTGTTTTAGATGTTTTTGGAAATGTGTATGTCGCTGATTCTGGTAACTGTGCTATCCGGAAAGTTAGTTCGACAGGATCAGTGACAACGTTTGCAGGCTCCGAAACTGCAGGAAACTGCGGTTTTGCGGACGGCTTAGGAACACAAGCAAGGTTCAATAATCCGCAAGGGATCACAATTGATGCTTTGGGAAATCTTTATGTGACGGATACGGGAAATTGTGCGATCCGAAAAATCAGCTCCTCTGGTGCCGTCACTACTATCGCAGGAAGTAGTCCAGGGAGTATAACCTGTGGAAATGCCATCGGTTCTATGTTCCAATCTAGATTCAACCAGCCAAAGGGAATTAGCATTGATGGGCAGGGAAGGATTTATGTGGCCGATTCCCTTAACCATACGATCAAAAGAATCATCCCTTAGTCATTTACTTTGTTTCTTCCGGTCCATCGATAACACAATCTTCAATTACCCAAGTTTTTCGGGTTATCGAAATTGTTAATCCACCAAGCGCACTTACGACTCCATCTAGCCAAGTGGTCTTAATCGATATACGATAGCTCCTTTTGCTGTCAGGGAAAAATTCTTGTTCTTTCCATTCGCGGATCGGGTATGCACCCCAAAAAAGGTACCACTGTGGAAATACCCTCTCACTTTTGCACACCTTCTCCCAGCCTTCCAATTGAATGCTGCGGTCAGAGTATGGGCTTTGGATTTTTTGAGTCGTGCAATTTAGGTGAAATGCAAGAAAAGAGAGCAAAAGGAAGTAAGATTTGTTCGGTCTCATAAGGAAAGTATCGGATTTTCTCCAAAAGAAATCAATATTTTAAGACCTTCAGTTCACTAGGATAAAATTATCTATAACTATTGTTAATCGATTAAAAATAGATCATTAAAAAATTATTTGCAAATTTTCGTCCTACCTAGTTATTGATCAGTCATGAAACAGTTCTTTTTGCCATCCCTACTGGTTTCAATTCTATCTTTGGCTCATTGCACAACAATGGAGTCTGCGATTCAATTTCCAGATCCGTCCAAAAGAGATTTGAACATCCAAAAAATTGCAGTACTCACCTTTGATATCGAAGATGCCAAATGGGACGGTGAATTCACCGATGCTTTGTCTTTGCAAATCGCAAAGCATCTACCTGTTGTTGTGATCGAAAGGGATCAACTTTCAAAGGTAGTGAACGAGCAGTCATTTTCAAAAACAGGAATCATCGATACGCAAACGGCTGTTCGTATTGGGAAAATTCTCGGCGTGGATGCATTAGTATTTGGAAGAGGTTCCGCACTTAGAAAAACGGATAGCCATGGAATTTTGCATAACAATCTAATCGATACAGTCTCACTCAAGCTGGTGAAAATCGAATCCGGTCAAGTGGTGGTCAATGCTAGAAAAAAACCAGGTGCCAATTGGTCGACATGGAAATTGACAAAGTACCTTTTAGGTTTTGGATTCATTTGGAGTAGAGAAGATATCTTGATCGAAACCTGCGAATATGATTATGTTGTGGAAAGTTTAGTAGAAAACATCAAAAGCCAACTATAGAATCCCAATTAATTTTCTTGGAGGGCACTCAGTTCAAGATGATTCAATCGTAGCCTTTGTGACAAGATATAAGATAAGGATTCAAAGAAAAGATAGCCGAACTTTGGGTGTGAGTGAACAAATTCATCAAATTTTGCACGAGAGACTACATAAAGCATAGTCTCTTCCAATGCGATGGCATCGGCTGACCTCGGCTCACTATCCAAAAATGCCATGTCGCCAAAAAAATCCCCTTTGCCAAAGGTTGCTAAATGGTGGAAGCGGGTGGCATCTAAAGGAAGCAAAATTCTTATACTTCCTTTTCGAATGAAATACATCTGGTCCGATATATCATTCTTCTTAAACAATACTTCGTTTTCTTGAATTTTAAGTTCACTTGTAAAGGTTTCAAATTGATCGATCAAATCTTTTGGGAAAGGCAAAAAGAACTCAAACTGTCTCAAATGAAGATACGGGATACGTCGAATAGGTTCCAAATTTGATTCATGCAGAATTTCATCTTCCACAAATTCGATGGCTTCATCTAACTCTTCAAAAAATTTAAGATTAGGAGTTGAATTCGATAAGCCAAAACTCTCCAGGTAAACTTGTACATTCTGACCGGTTGATAATTTTTGCGGAACACTTGTCAAAATCAAAGTACCGCCAGCATTTGCAAGCCTCTGGTGGATTTGTTTGAGTAAGTTGACAGCAGTAAAATCCAAATTTAAGATACGCCGAAAATCAAAGATCATATTTCGCACTTTATTTAAATACGGTTCTACTAAACTAAGCAATTGATCAGTTGTACCAAAGAAGAGCTGTCCCTGAAGCTCAAAAATTATATTCTGATCTCCTTTTTTTAAAAGTTCATCCAATTCTGATGGCAATCTTCTTTTTTTGGAGAATTTTTGGTTTCCTAAGAATGACCTCCTAACAACAGAAGAACGAACTTGATCTCTCAAAAAGAGGAGTATCGCAAGGATTATCCCAACTCCAGCAGCTAAAAGCAAACTCGTACTCACAGCGGAAATGACCACACATAAGATCACAAAAAAATCAAATAGTGTTGCTTGGTTTCTTAGTAAACCAACACTTTTCCAATCAATCATCCGAAAACCAATTACGATCAATATCGAAGCTAGGGCTGAAACAGGTATCCAGGAGATTAAATTTGAAAAAAATAGAATAGAGACCAAGGAAAGAACTCCAACGAAGAAACCTGATAACTTTGACTTTGCTCCACTCGAAACGTTCACAAGCGATGCACCCAACGTGCCTGCACCTGCAATTCCACCAAACACTGAACTTACACAATTTCCCAAGCCTTGCCCGAGCAATTCTCGATTGGAATCATGTCTCTTTTCAGAGTATACATCCAGCACCAAACAGGTTTTTAAAGTATCGATGGACAAAAGAAATCCCAGTGTAATCGAAGGAATGAAGAGCGTACGCCAAGAGGAGGCATTGATTAAGTTCAAATTTGTAAGATTTGCAGCAATCTGTGAATGTAGACCCTCACCTTCTGGCATAATGGGTCCAACTACGTAATGGTTATTTTCTAAAGTACGCAATTCGACATAGAACAAACTCAGAGTCCAATAGGTAACTACACCAACTATCAATGAAAAAATTGTCGGTGGTATTTTTTTAAAGAACTTAGGAGCTAATACCATCGAGACTACTGTTACCAGACCAATCAGCGGCGAGATAGGGCTACGGTGTAGAGATTGCAAATCACCTAACAGAGAACCTTCGGAAGAGATAGCCAAAACCCTAGGCAACTGACTCAAAATGAGTAAGAGTCCCAAGCCACTTAAATAACCAGCCACAACAGGATAAGGGATGTATTTGATGAGCCTACCGCCACCTAAAAGTCCTAATATGATTTGGAAGAGACCTGCAATTAGAACCGCAATGCCTACAAGAATAGGAATTTGTTGGTAGGAAAAACTCCCTCGGCGTACCTCTTCTAACACAAAGACAGAGAGAACTGCCGCGGCCGGAGCACAAGGAGCTGAGATGAGACGTGGTGTTCCGCCAGCCAAAGGTGAAACGAGACCAATGAGAATGGTTCCCAAAATGCCTGAGAGGGCTGCAAAACCTGCATAAGACTCTCCTAAAGGGCTATAAACACTCAAACCGAAGGCAATGGCGGAAGGGAGTGCAACAAACATGGCGGCCATACCCGCGAGCAAATCTGACTGAAATTTTGAAAATTTTATATTCAATGAGGGAACCGAATCGCTATTGTAAAAAGAGTTTTTTTTAGGAGATTAAAATGCAAATCAATATTGGGATTCCCGAAGCAGAACGTAGCTCAATTTCGGAAGCATTGAAAAAATTATTAGCTGATACCTATACTCTCTACCAAAAAACCCATAGCTACCATTGGAATGTGACAGGACCGATGTTTCAAACCTTACACGTGTTATTTATGACACAGTATACTGAACTTTGGAATGCAATCGACCCAATTGCAGAGAGGATTCGTTCATTGGGTTATTATGCTCCAGTCGGTGCTTGGGAATTTGCAAAGTATACTAGTATCGTCGAAGACAAAACTGTCCCCAAAGCAACAGAGATGATCAAAAATCTTGTCGAAGGGAACGAGGCCGTGATCCGAACTGCGCGGGCAGCCTATGAACCAGCAGAAAAAGGAAATGACCAAGCAACTCTAGATTTATTGACACAAAGGTTAGATATTCATGAAAAGACAGCTTGGATGTTAAGATCCTTGCTTAGTGAGTGATTTAGAAAGTTACAAACGATTATAGAAAGAATCCAGATGTGCGAGAAAATTTGTTGCATGCGTAAAATGGATAAAATGTCCGCCTTCTGGAATTGTCTCTAATCGAGCATTTGGAAATAAGTTTCCGATTAGCTTGCGATCGCTCTCCGTTATGTATTCTGAACTTCCACCCAATAAAAATAGAGATTTAGTTTGAGATGGGCTAACGTTTTCAAATTGCTCCAAAAAAACTCGGTCCGATTTTCCTATCCCGTTAACATTTAATTTCCAAACGTACTTTCCGTCTAGAGTTCTCTCTAAATTCATTTGTAGGAATTGCCGTATAAAAGAGTCTGGAACATATTCTTTCATTTTTTCATCAATCTCTGCCCTCGATCGAAACAAACTCAAGTCGAACGACATAGAAGCAATTTCATTCTCATAGATAAAAGGATAGTTTCTTGGAGCAATGTCCTGTATAACTAGAGATTTCAACAAGTTTTGATGATGCAAATCAAAGTACATGGCAACAAGCCCACCCATAGAGTGACCAAGAATGTGTAGATTTGTGAGCTTATGTGTCTGAATAAACTCCTCCACATCCTTTGCCATCTCAGGTATGGTATGAATGTTTGAATGCGGAGAGTCACCATGATTTCTAAGATCCAAAGAGTAGACATTAAAGTAGCGCGAAAGATGCTTTGAAACGCTAACCCAGTTTTTGCTTGAACCGAATAATCCATGCAATAGTAAGATCGAATCTAATGAATTGGATTTGTCTAAGCATTGATAAAATTTAAAATTTAGTTCCATAAATATTCTATTTCAAACACTCGGCTCTTAATTTCTCTGCATAGACGGAAAGAATCTTCCTCCTTTTGGCTGAAAAACTAGATACATACTTGGAGAGGCTCTCGATTTCTGATTTTAGGAATTTTGAAATTGGGGGAAAGCAAGGAATAGAATCAGAATCGTTTGTTAAGTAAGAAAGCCTTTTGTTCACGTCACGAAAATAAATCTCGGCATAATTTCCACTTGGGAATTGAGAAAGATACCTAAGTTTTGTTAGACGGATTTGTTCCAGTTCGCAGGCAAGGTCTTTCTCTGGACATTTCCGTACTGGCAGAGATTCAGATGCCATATAGGCAATGTAATCAGCATGTTTTGATCTCGGGCTGAAGTCCAAAATTTTCCAGAAGTATTCGGGATCAACATAGTACTTCTTTTCAACTTCGTCGTACAGGATTTTACTTTGGTGAACTTTTAAGAAATCATACCATTCAGTGGATTGGTTCGGACCAAGGGAAAGAGCATTTGCCTTGTCCAGAGTAACCTTCAGTGCAAACCCAACTTTTGTTTTTAATAAATTAAAATCATCACCTACAAATTCGCCAGCTGATGACCTTGCCTGGAGCGCATTTGTAATTTTCATGGATTCAGCGAGACTGATTTGGCTATTCTTCAAAGCTTTATCGCATTCAAAAATGAGTTCTCTAAAAAAAGATTTTGAAGGCACTAGTCTTACGGCTGTTCGCGGAACAAATCCAATCATTCCGTCTTTTGTTTTAATAGGAAGCCAAATATCGTCAAGTGGTTCCATACTCTTTTCATCGAGAGAAATCATTTCCGCAAAATTAAGTAAGCGTAGTACGTCACTCTTTCTATCGGGAAAAAGATATAGCTTTACATCGAATTGATTTAGGATGGGAAGTTTACCCTTTGCCTCTGTGATAACTTGATTAGGACTCTTTCTAATTTTTGGAGGCAGTAAAGCTTTTGGTTCGGAAAATAAAGAAATGGAGTAAAATAGTATGAACAGAAATAAATAAGAATACTTACGTCTGTTCATATCAATTTATTGTAGATCTAGAACCATTTTTTTGATTCTTTCTATGCCCTTCTCAATGTCTTTTTCACCCAAGGCATAGGAAAGCCGAATGGCCTGGTCGTCGCCAAAAGCAGAACCTGGAACAGCTGCTACTTGGTATTGGTCCAAAAGGATTTCACAAAAGAGTTTTGAATTTGAGGATTCACCTTTGGATTGTTTTAATTTTTGGAAGGCACTCAAAGAAAACACCTGCGTTAAATACGGGAATGCATAAAACGCCCCTTCGGGCATTCTGCAATCAATGCCAGGGATTTGATTTAGCAAACCAACTATCAACTTTCGCCTTACATCAAATGCCTGTCGCATTGTTTCCACAGGCGATTGGTCACCTAGCAAAGCCGCTTCGGCAGCCGCCTGAGCGATGGAAGATGCATTTGAGGTAGATTGGCCTTGCATTGTATCCATATTTTTGACTATTTCTGCATTGCCAGCACCGTAACCTATCCTCCAGCCGGTCATGGAGTAAGCTTTCGACACTCCATTGACAACAAAAGTTTTTTCTTTCATTTTTGTGGAAATCATCGCTGGATTCACAAATTCCAGACCATCATAAATAATTTTTTCATAGATATCGTCTGAAAGCACAATGATATCCTTTGGCTCCAAAACACTTACCAATGATTCTACCTCTTTACGAGTATATGCAGAGCCAGTTGGATTTGAAGGTGAATTAAAGATAAACACTTTGGTTTTATTTGTGATGTGTTTACTTAATTGCTCTGCATTGATTTTGAAACCAGAACTAATATCGGTAGGAACAATCACTGGGATACCTTCTGCAAGCCGTACAATATCCGCATAACTTACCCAGTAGGGCGCAGGAATGATGACTTCATCGCCTGGATTTAATACTGCCATGAAGAAGTTATACAGAACCTGTTTTCCGCCAGTTCCAACAATGATCTGATTTCTTTCGTATTTTAATCCATTGTCACGTTGTAATTTATGGATGATCGCATCACGAAGGCTAACTGTTCCGCTTACAGGCGTATATTTTGTTTTACCAGCATCGATTGCTTTCTTTGCTGCCTCTTTGATGTGCTCAGGTGTGTCAAAATCTGGCTCACCTGCACCAAAGCCGACAACATCTATGCCATTGGCTTTTAATTGGTTTGCCTTAGCAGTGATTGCTAAAGTCGGAGATGGTTCGACGACATCCAAACGTTTTGCAACGAGTTTCATTCTTTCCTCTATCATTTTAATGCTTCTTCCGGTACAGTCTCTTTGAACTGATCTAGAGTATAAATTTCGTATTCATATCCTTGTTCTGTTAAGAACAATTGACGGTTTTGACCGAATCTTTCTTCGTTGGTATCCCTTGAAATCAAAGAGTAGAAGATAGCTGTGTTGTCATTTGACTTCGGCCGCAAAATACGACCAAGTCGCTGTGCCTCTTCCTGTCGACTTCCAAAGGTTCCAGAAACCTGAATTGCAATGTTAGCATCAGGTAAATCGATGGAAAAGTTTGCCACCTTGGAAACCACCAATTGTTTGATCTGGCCTGAACGAAATGCTTGGTAGAGCTCCTGTCTCTCTGGAAGAGGAGTCTTTCCTGTAATCAAAGGAATTTTGAATTTCTGAGAAATCTCTTCCAATTGATTGATGTATTGCCCAATCACCAAGATATTGTTAGATGCATGTTTTTTGAGTATGTAATCAATAGCCCTTAACTTTTCGGGATTTTCGGAAGCCAAGCGGAATTTCTCTCTGTCATCGGCGACCGAATATCGCATACGTAAATCATCTTCCATAGGAACACGTATCTCTACGCAGTTGGCTTCCGCGATCCAGGATTTTGCCTCTAGTTCCTTCCAAGGCACATCATATTTTTTGGGTCCAATCAAAGAAAATACGTCCTCTTCCAAACCATCTTCTCTGACGAGTGTGGCTGTTAAACCTAATCTACGTTTTGCTTGCAATTCACTAGTCATTCGAAACACAGGGGCTGGAAGGAGGTGCACCTCATCGTAGACTATCAATCCCCAATTGTTCGCACTAAAGATATGGAAATGAGTGAAGTCACCACCCTTTTTCTTTCTATGAGTGAGGATATTGTATGTCGCAATGGTGATGGGTTTAATTTCTTTTAACTCACCGGAATATTCACCTATGTCTGATTCAGGTATATCCGTTTTGTCCAAGATTTCATTTCTCCATTGGCGAATGGAAAGAGTATTTGTAACTAGAATTAGAGTTTCTGCTCCAACGATCTGCATCACTCCCATTCCCACGATGGTCTTTCCCGCACCACAAGGAAGGACTACAACTCCAGATCCACCCTCATTACGGCCACCAGCATGAAATGCTTCAACAGAGGCTCTTTGGTAATCACGCATTCCAAATTTAATCCCTCCTTTAGTAACAGGTCTTAGGTTGAATGGGTATTTATTCCCTTCATCGTAACCTGCCAAATCTTCAACTGGAAACCCAATCTTGATCAATGCTTGTTTGATGTGACCACGGTATTCTTTTTTGATACGGATTTTGTCGCCTTCCATTCCGTCGACAAAGGGCTGCACAGCTCGGTTATTTGCAATCTCAGTAATGAAGCCAGCTTCGTTTGAAATGATATAAAGCTCACCTGACTCTTCTTTTACCAATTTTACTTTTCCGTATCTAGAAATTTGCTCTCTAACCTCATTGATCACGTTTTTGGGAACGGAATAGCGGGCAAACTGAACTAAACCATCTATGATTTCATCGGCCGTCATTTTAATGGAGGCTGCATTCCAAAGCGAGAGAGGAGAAATACGATACGTATGCATATACTCTGGGCTTTTTTCGAGTTCTGCAAATTTAGAAATTAAATCACGACATGCTTCAAACTCAGGGTTGTCTACCTCGAGTAACATGGTTTTATCACTTTGGACTGTGAGTGGTTTGGCCATAAAAAATACCTCTCAAAAACCAGGCTGAAAAGCAAAAGTCACCTGTCAAGCCCTTTCCCTTTAGAAGCCTTTCGAGCACTAAAATACGGTTTTTTCAGGAATTTTTTCTAAAAATCACATATAAAGAAGGGGAACCTCGCTTAACACAAGTTAGTATCCCTCTTCCATTTCTATAAAATTTGGTTGACATTTGAAAAAAGCATATTCGGAAGGCCTAACAGGGCTTACGTTTCTTTTGGCTCAGCCAAATTCACTTTGCTACACTTAATTTTCTCTCTTCCCTTAAGGAAAGAAAAGTATATATAATATCTTTTGCGCTTTGTTGGAAATGTTTAGGATCTGAAAAATACCTTCTGTATTCTCTAGCTCCATCTACACCCTGGTACAAACCAAGTATGTGTTTCAATATGTGATGTGCTTTAGTACCTCTTTCCATTTCTGATTCTAAATAAGGGATCAATTGCAAGAGGATTTCCTCTCTTGGTAGACTTGAAGGTATCTCGCCATAAAAATCACAATCAGCATTCAAAAATTGATACGGATTTTCATAGGCTGCCCGCCCTATCATTACACCATCTACATACTTTAGATGGAATTTTGCAGAATCAAAGTTTAGAATGCCACCATTGATGACAATAGGAAGCTCTGGAAAATAATCTTTCAGTTTATACACATCATCATAGCGAAGAGGCGGAACAGTGCGATTCAATGCAGGAGATAAACCTTTGAGGATAGCAATTCTTGCATGTACTATGATACGATCGACTCCTGCCTCTTTGATCTCTCTGACAAATTCGAACAGATCATCAAAACTTTCTCTTCCATCGATACCGATTCTATGCTTCACAGTGACCGGTACCTTTACTTTCGTTTTGACCATAGATACCATCTTTGCGACTAATTTGGGCTCCTTCATCAAACAGGCCCCAAAGGCACCACTCTGGACTCGGTCAGAGGGACAACCAACGTTCAAATTAATTTCGTCATATCCAAAGGATTCACCTATAATGGCCGCCTCTGCCAATAAGTTTGGATCATCACCTCCTAGTTGTAAGGCGATCGGATGCTCAATTTTATCATATTCTAAAAATCGACTAGGATTTGCACTTTTTAGGATGGCTCCCGTTGTAACCATCTCAGTATATAAATATGTTTTTTTGCTCAGGAGACGAAAAAAGTAACGAAAGTGCCGGTCTGTCCAATCCATCATCGGAGCAAGAGAAAGAGTCCACTCTGCAATTGATGGATTGTGATTCATGGCAACTTAGGCCTCCTGTGTTTGCTCCTCTCGAGATGCCAGTGTGAGAACAGAGGCAATGTCTGTCGGCACACCTCTTTGAATCTCTTCTGAGGCTATGACAGCAAAGTTTCTAGGTGGTAGATCTTTGGCGATCAGAAAAGCAAAGGGTTGTCTAAGGGTTCGCGAAATCACAAATATCAAAAATCTACCTGCTTCTGCTGCTTTTTGCAGTTCTGCAAAAACAGACTCCATGAGGCGGATGCGGAATTCGTGCGGGAGTACGATGACTGATCCTCCATCCATTTGGTCTTGCACTAAACTTCGCTGCAATCGATCTACTATCCTTGGATCGATTGTGACTACATGTAATTTTCCATCTGCGGAGAGAAAATCATTTATGATTTGGCGGGAGATTGCCTGTCTTACTGCTTCTGAAAGTAAAATGGAATCTCCACCCACCTTATTAATATTATTTGCAATTGCTTCCATGATTTTGGGTAGATTTTTAATCGATAGCCCCTCCGCCAAAAGATTTTGTAAGGTCTGCTGGATAATACCGAGTCTTCCTTGTTTATCATATTCAAGCTCCTGCACCAATGTCGGATGAGTCTGACGTAAATGCTCTAAAAGAGCTTTTACTTCTTCTCTACCTAATAGTTGAGAGGCATATGTGGAGATTAATTCTTTCAAATGTGTAATGATAACAGTGGATGGATCGACAACCGTATAACCTTTGTTTTCTACCTCAGGCCGTGTCATGGGATCAATCCAAATTGCTTTCATTCCGAAAGCTGGTTCTAAGAAATTTTCTCCAACAATTGGTTCTAGATCCCTTTGTGAGTTGTTCATCGCCATCAGACGATCTGCTTTGATAACTGCTTGTCCTACAACAACACCATTGATTCGAATTGTATAATTATCATGGGGAATCTCCAGATTATCCACGATACGTATAGCAGGAATCACCAAACCGAAGTCAGTGGCAAATTTCTTTCGAGTATTGGCAATCTGTTCAAGTAAATGTCCTCCCGCAGATGCATCCACCAATGGCAAAAGATCTCGTCCTAACTCCACTTGAATGGCTTCAACTGTGATCTCCTTAATATAATTCTCAGGTTTTTTCTCAGTTACTTTTTCTTGTGAGACTGTTTCAATCTTTTTGATCTCTTCTTTTGCTACTTGTTCAATAGAATATCCTAAATATCCTACGCCCGCAGATAAAAGAATGAGTGAAATAAATGGTAAACCTGGAATCAAACTTGCAAGACCGAGAGCGCCAGCAACAACATAGAGTGACTTTGCGTTACCAAAGAGTTGTGTTTTGATCTCTGTGGTTAATTTTTTTTCTGAGCTAGAACGAGTTACAATTATACCTGTAGCTGTAGTGGATAGGAGCCCTGGAATTTGAGAAACAAGACCATCACCTATTGTAAATCGACCATAGGTTTCTATTGCGGCTAAAAAACTTTCACCTCGAATTGTAGAACCAATGATCACGCCTCCAATCAAATTGATGGCCGTAATGATAAGACCTGCCCTTACATCTCCTTGTACAAATTTGGAAGCACCATCCATAGCCCCATAAAAATTTACTTCTCTCTGTAATTTCTCTCGTTTGAATTTCGCTTCTTGTTCGGTAATTGCTCCACTATTCAATTCCATATCGATCGACATTTGTTTCTGAGGTAATCCATCCAATGTGAACCTAGCTGCCACTTCGGAGATTCTAGTTGCACCTCGGGTAATTACAACAACCTGTACGATAGTCAAAATGATAAAGATAATGAGTCCGACTACATACTTTCCTAATCCTGCCTCTCCTCCCACGACAAATGTTCCAAATGCTTCGATTACATTTGAATTCATTGCTGGACCTTTAGAGAGAATCTGTCTTGTCGTCGATACGTTTAAGGCTAACCGATATAAGGTTGTAATTAACAGTAAACTAGGGAAGATAGAAAATTCGCTTGGATCTGTTGCGGATAAAGCCGTCAACAAGATCAATAGTCCTAAGCCGATACTCAGAACTAGTAAAATGTCCAGTATAAACCCAGGCAGTGGAACGATTAACATTCCTAAAATGACGAGAACACCGATTCCTAAAATTAAATCTGATTGTTTAAGGAGGTCTCTGATATTCATTATGTCCTACCTATTTTTCGTTTAAATTTTTCAAGAGTAAATAGAATGTTCGCCACAGCTTGGAATAGTTCATTTGGAATCTCTTTGCCGACATCCACTTGGTGGTATAAAAAACGGGCATTAGCTGGACTTTCTACAATGGGAACATCATTTTCCCTGGCTATCCTTCTGATTTCGAGTGCGAGTCGATTTTCCCCTTTTGCTATGACTCTAGGGGCTGCATCTCCTAATTCATACAAAAGAGCTACCGAGTAATGTGTTGGATTGGTGATGACAACATCTGCTTTTGGCACTTCACGAAGCATATTGCCCTGCATCATATCTCTTGCCAGCTGCATCCGTCTGTTTTTTAAGATTGGATCTCCACCATCATCTTTTGCTTCTCGCTTCGCTTCACTTGGCGTTTGCTTCAAAGACTCTTCAAATTCAAATTTTTGAAAAAAGAAATCACTAACTGCGATCGCCAATAGTAGAATGCCTGCGGTCATCATGATTTTAAATCCAGAATAGGAAATAAGAGTGATGGATTCTAAAATACCCATATTTCCAGTGAGTAGGATTTTTAAAAAGTCGCCCGCAATCAAAATATAACTAATAAAACCAATCAAAATCACCTTTGCTAAGGACTTTGCTAAATTAAACATTGTTTGGCGATTAGGCAAAATACGATTAAAGTTTGGTGTAACTCTATCAAACCGAAATGCCAATGCTCTAGGGGTAAATAAAAATCCTACTTGTACAACATTTCCTACGATGGCAAATAAAACAGTAACTGCCAAGATTGGCCAAATTAATCCTAAAAAATCCGAGGCAACCATGCCTAGCATCACTCGAAATTCCTCAGCTCCGAACCTATCGAGCGAAACACCCATCGCCATATACTTTTTAATAAATTTTGCAGTATCTTTAATAAATTTTTCACCAAATAGAAAAATTACAGCAGTCCCACCTAATAATACTAATGTGGAGGCAACCTCTTGAGACTTTGGTACATTTCCTTTCTCCCTTTCTTCTCTCCTTCTTCTTTCACTGGGAGGCTCAGTTCTACCTTCATCAGCAGCAGCAAATAGCTGGAGATTAATTTGGAAATATGGATCAAGTTTCAAAAGTTCCTGATTCATTATCTGGGCCACTCCCGGATGAGAATTGTGACCTTATCAAGTGATAATTGAATACCTTGCGTCATTTGCGAACTGATGAATGTTAATGTAGCTATAAGGGTAAGTGTACCAATAAATACTTTTAAAGGGAAAGACATAGACATCACATTCATTTGTTGTGCCGCCTTACCCATAAGTCCTTCTGCCAAACTCACTAAAAATAGTATTCCCATCACAGGTAGGGCAATTTTAAATGCCACGACAAACATGGCTCCTATTGTATCTTGGAACAGGTTGAGCAAACCGAGGTTAACTTGTTTTGTAAATTGTAGTATTTGAATCTTTTCAAAAGAATAAGCCAGGGTTTCGATCATCATTCGGTGTGCACCAATGACTAAAAAAATCGCAGTCGCCATTAAATTTTTAATCGTACCTATGGCAGGTAAGGAGTTCTGTGTGATAGGATCAAGAATTTCAGTATATCCAAAACCTATTTGGTTATTGAAAAACTCACCTGCCATTTGGAAAGAAGCAAATACTATCGATACTATAAAACCCATGATCACACCGACTAACATTTCGGAGATGACCACAATTCCATAATTAATCATATGCCCTGGAACTTCTGGCATATAGGATGCCACAACGGGGAACACAATCAGGCTTACCATAAACGAGAATATCATTTTGAGAGTAAACGAAATCGAATCTGAAGAAAAGAATGGCGCAACTAGGAACAAACCTAGCAATCGAGCTAAAACAAATAAAAAAGCTTGAAACTGAAGTAAGAAATATTCCATATCATATCTTTTCTATCATAAAGAATATCTCACGTGTGTAGTCTGTCATCACCCGAACCATCCATGCAGAGAAAAAAACGATTACAGCAAAAATTGAAACGAGTTTTGGAACGAAGGCTATCGTTGGTTCCTGGATCGAGGTGGTAGTTTGTAAAATTCCAATGATCAAACCAACAATGAGTGCAGTTATCAAAATCGGACTTGATATCTTAAGTGTTACTATGAAGGCTTCGCGGATTAAATTGATTACATCTACTTCCGTCATTTATAGCTCCTTACTAATTCGAGCACCAAAAGATTCCATCCATCGATTAAAATAAAAAGAATCAACTTTAATGGTAAAGATATCATGACTGGTGGTAACATCATAAAACCCATTGCCAATAGAGCAGAGGCAACTATCAAATCGATAACGATAAAGGGTATGAAGATATAGATGCCGATGATAAATGCCTTTTTAATTTCTGAAAGCATAAAGGCAGGAACTAAAACATAAGAAGGAACATCATCGAACGATTTTACATCCTTTACTTTCCCAATTTTTAAGAACAATGCCACATCCTTGGCACCTTCTTTCCCAAGCTGTCTTATCATAAATTGACGGAGTGGTTTTAAACTTCCCTCTAAAAATTCGTTTTGATCGATTTTCCCATTAAGATAAGGTTGAAGTGATTGGTCATTGATTTGACCGATTGTTGGTGCCATGATAAAGAATGTAACAAACAGAGCCAATCCCATCATAACTTGGTTAGGTGGCAAGTTTTGAAGAGACAAAGCTCTCCTAACAAAATCAAATACTATGACAACCTTTGTAAAGGATGTTACACTCATCACAATCGCAGGTGCTAAAGAAAGGATGGTAACCAAAAATAAAATCATCAGCGAAAGGCTTGTCTCTTTTGGTCCCTTCGCCTCATTTACATTAAAGGAAAGATTGGGAATGGGAATCCGTGTACCTCTACCAGAATTTGCCTGCGCTGAGAGGTCTAGATTGCATAGGAATAAACATTGAATGACAAAGAACGTACCAAGAAACATAAAAAGTGTCTTTCGTTGCTCAGGTTTCAAGCCGAAGGTCATGATGAACCTCCTTCCAAAAGCTCTCGGTGTTTCCTAAGTCTTTCTACACTTTCTCTCGCTTTCCTCTGGATTTCCGCATCTACCGAAAAGTCTGGGCTTTCTATTTGTTTGCGGTCTATCCTTATTTTCTTTGACAATGCCTTTGACTGAAGGCCTTCCAAAAGAGTTTCCAAGAAGTTTGGTACGTAAGGATCCGCTTCTGACTTCATTTGGTTGATCTGGTTTTTTTCATCTGGCGAAGTGATTTCCGAAATTAAGTTAATGGATCCTTCAGCTACACCTAAAACCAATATCTTCCCGCCCACTTCAACGATTTGCACAGACTGACTAGGACTTAGTGACAAAGAAGATAGAACCTTCATAAAACCTTTTACTGGGTACTTTGAGGCCTTGGAGATTTGCATTTTTTGGACAAGATAATAGCCGGCACCAACTAATATAGCTAAGACGAAAAGTATTTTTAAAAGAATCCAAGTAGCGGATGGGGAATCCTCATTAGTATCCATGTACCTTTCTTGGATAGGATTGGAAGTTTCATTGCCAGTGTTTGTGTTTGTATTCTTTTCTTCGTTCGTTGTGTTAGAATTTGTGTTTGTTGATTTATCGCCGTTTACGCCTAACTCTGTCCTGAGGATTTGATCCATTTCTTTATTGCTGGGAACATCTCCCTCAGCAAAAACTGAACTTGAAAGGAAAAGCTGTACAGCTAAGTACATAATTATCCCTAGCTTGGTTAACTTTTCCACTCTTTTCATTTTCATTTTTCGCCTTTCAGTCGATCCGTAGGGCTGACGATATCGGTAACGCGGACACCAAAGTTTTCATCGATGACCACAACCTCGCCCTTTGCTATCAGCTTTCCATTGACGAGCAAATCAACCGGCTCACCAGCTAACTTATCCAATTCGATAATTGAACCTTCACCGAGTCCTAGAATATCTTTAATGTACATTTTGGTGCGCCCCAACTCTACTGTCAGTGCCATCTGCACATCCATCAATAGGTTAAGGTTAGTTTGACCAGGTCCTGCGCCAGCATTTGCTAAAGACGGAAAGTTGACACCCTTGATACCAACAGAGCTCTGTCCAGCTCCTCCAGCACCGAATCCACCGCCTGGGACCGCAACATTCATCCCTCCTGTGGAAGCTTGGCTTTTTTGTGAGCCACCTTTTTGTATGTCCAAAATGCTGTGCGCCATATTGGAACCTATTAAATAGTACACTTTGAACGAACCTACACCATCAATGTTGAGACTGAGTGCAGTTTTTACCAAATTTTGATCATCTGGTAATTGAAGATCGCGCGGAGATTCCACCAAGGTGATATCAGCAGGTGTTCCAGACATCGCACCACCTAACTTTAATCCAATTTGTGCTGTGACTGTCCCGATGATAGGAGACATACTATCTTTTAAGGTTTGAAGTTGTGCATTATCTAATTGGCCAGGCGGTGTCATTCCACCCATCATAACACCTGCTATCTTGGCAGCATTTTCCTGAGCCATGAGAAGACTCACCTTTCCAGCAAGCGTACCACTCAAATTGGAGTAAAGACAGACCATCTTTGAACCAAATTCTTTTTGGATTTCCGAATGGTTGCTAGACTCAGTCGCGGGATTCATAAAACGCGTGTTTTTTGCTAAAATAGTTCCTAATGTATTGCCTGCGATTTGAAAAGAAGAACCTACGATATCTGATATGATATCTCGGTCTATTGGGGATAAAGCATCCGCCCCAGAAGTTGAACTTTGGCTGAGAGAAGAAAGATCAAATGTATCATCCGCGCCCTGTAAAAGCGCATCTATTTCGTCTTGTGAGAGCGAACCTTCACCCATACCCTATCTCCGGAGAATTCTAGGATAATGAGACATAATGTAAAGATTTCTGTCACCTCATTTTTTTAAGTTTGACAAAAATGAGAAGGATTCATTCAAAGGCCGAGTCAAATCCATCGGCATAGGCACGTAGGTTGTCATAGGAGTAAATCCCAGTGTTGTGGTAATCACTCCAAACCAAAGAAAGCGCATACCTGCCCACTTTGGTCCAGGAAATCAGTTGGATGGATTGGATGTGCCCAGTTGCCTGCCCTACTTTGCCCCCATGGCCTCCGCGACAGGTGGCACAAGGGCATTTTTTGCGCAGGTCTAACAAGGAGTATTTGCTTGAGGCACCATCCTTCCATTGGATCATCAGAAACTGATCGTCAAATTGTATGTCTTTCGGAATGGTTGCGAGTTGGTTTTGGATCATTACGGTTTTACTGGTAGTTTCCATTTTTTCTTTTGGAATTGGCCAACTACCGTACCATATTGGACTTTCTCTCCTAGTACTAGGTTCGGAGAAATTTCCATACTCTCGTTTTCGAAGACAAGGATTACCGTTGATCCCATTTCGAAACGCCCCATTTCACTACCCTTGTCTATGAAAATGGAAACATCTTTGTATTCGTGTTCTTTGGAAAAACGAATCCAATTGTTTGTGACAATTTTATTGTCATAGGTCACTCGTATTTTTCCTACGTTGGAAGCTCCTACTTTGATGACAGCGATTTTTCCATACTCTGTTTGTAGGAAAGTAATCAGACGTTCATTCTTTGGGAATAGCCCACGAATGTTTAAAACTGCCAAATCGTTCACTGGAAATAACTTTCCTGGTTCATAATAATAACCTAAAATTTGTCCATAGAAAGGGGAGTGGATACGGTGATAGTCCTGAGGTGACAGATAGAACGTTATGTACTTTCCATTTGTAAAGGATTTATAGTACTTCTCTGAGCCTATCAATTCCTTAACAGAATAATCGATACCTTTTGCTTGGATAATGGTTGACTCGTTTATGTTTCCGAAGCTTGTAATTTTGGAATCCGTGGGGGAAACGATGGCATTTTCCGCTGAATCAATGATCCTAGCCTCGGCACGCAAAGCCCGAGTAAAGAACTGATTTAAGGAAGCATATTCTTGGATCTCTAGCTCTGCTTCATCAAGATTGATCTTATAGGCTTTAGCAAAGGCTTTTAAGATAATAATCATCATAAAACGAGGAAGTTTGAGAGTAGAGAAGTAACCAAACAATTTGGAAATCAGGTTTTTGGGAAGGATAGTGAGAAAGAGAAGATAGATATCTTTGATGATCTCATACCTTGCACCTGATTCCGAAATGTATTTTTTTAATTCAAATTTTGCCTGCTTTGCCAATAAAATGAGTGCTATTAGCAATGGAATCGAGGTAATCAAAGCCATCGTGTATCCAAATCGCATGGCAAATAAGAGAACTGGTTCTCCTTGCGTTTGGTAAAAATAAGCTGAGATCAGAACGGATCCGAAAAATAAGATTCGGAAAAAATTGGCAAATTTTTCTCCAAAGATATAAAAGGCACTTTGTTCCCCAGTATAAAACCAACCTGCCAAACCTAAAATACCAAATAATAGAATGGAAAGGAAAAGGAGCAAGGCCCCCAATGAGTCTTTGTTTTCTAAGACTCGAGAAGGAAATTCTAAAACAGTCTCTATATTGACTGCCCCATAGGAGTAGAGCACATAACCAACTAATGTTGCTAAAATAAATCCTTCGCAGAAAGTTGCAAACATACTCACCAAACCTTGTTTGGCTGCATAATCAGTGCGCACCACCCCAGCAACGCCTGCTGACTTTCCCACACCTGCTTCCGTTGATAAGAGAAAGGAGCCCACAGATACAGAAATGGTTCTTAAAATTCCAAATAAACCAGCTCCTCCAATGGCAGGCAATGAAAATGCTTCTACAAAAATTTGTTTGAGATAGGAGAAGAATGGTGCGAGATCTTGCCCAAATAACATAACATAGGCGAAAATAAAACTCAATATCCCTATTGGAGCGATCAAGGTAGCCGCGCGGCCTATTCTTCTGATCCCCCCAATGACAATGAAAAGCAAACAAACCGCAAATGAAATAGGACCTGTCATGCCAGAGAAATTCAAACCATCTCTTGCGATGAAACTCAAGGTTAAGAAGGGAAAGACACCACCAAAACTCAAAACGGTCAAGATGGCAGTAATGGAAAATCCTATTGCCAACCATTTTGCCCTCAGAGATTTTTCGATAAAGTACATAGGCCCGGAAAGATAACGCCCGCTAGGTAGTTGATTCCGAAATTTGATGGCGAGAGTCGAAGAAACCAGACGAAGTGGCATGATCAAAAATGAGGTGACCCAGATCCAGAAAATAGTGCCAATGCCACCATAAGCTACGGCAAGGGCTGTGCCCAATAAAGTACCGGTGAGAAGTGAAGAACCTATCCCTGCAAAGAATGCTTGGGAGTGCACCAATTGGCCTTTGGAGCCTTTGAAATCCATATTCCCGGTAAGGATTTTCAGTGAAAGGAAGAGGTAGCGAATTTGGGGAAACCCAAGGCGAAAGCTCAAGATAAGGCCAGTGACCACAACCAAATAAAAGTAAGGACTGATCACGTCGGATCCTAAGACAAAAGAGAACTTTGAATCGCTTTGAAAGAATGTTTCCATAAGATATGTTCCTCACAAAATTGGATGAAAGCCGCATGTCAAGACCGATTGTCCGAAAAATCTATTGCTACGCACTTGGTCTTCTTTTGCCCTTCACCAGCATAGATGCAAACCCTTGGGAATTGGGATTTCGCTATGGCCAAGGATTCCGAGTGCCTGGTCGATTTGATTCGAACCTGAATGGATTTTCTTCCAGCTTTGATCCAACAGTTTTATCGGATGTCACAGTCTCAGGAGGAAAGGGTACGGCAACGTATGAGGCTCTTCTCCGATACTCTATAGACTCAGAATCAAAAATAAGTTTTGTCTTGGGAAGACAAGACCTCTCAACCTTAACCATCAATGAACTGACAACGGATCGATTTGCAACACAACTGAAAAATGATATCTTCTCCTACCATTTACTTGTGATGTATCATTTTGTTTACCGTCTACCACGAGGGATGGAGTGGGAAAATGGATTAGGTTTAGGTTTTGTTTCTGCTGATTGGCAAATCAGAGGATATAGTGGCGGTGGGAATTCTTCTACATCACTCTTTAACCAAAGAGGAAATCTAAGAGGGAGCGGATTGGGATATCGCCTAGAGACAGCCATCAATCTCCCGTTAGTTGACAATAATTACTTTCAGATTGGAATAGGATACCACCATATAGCAATCCCTAATTTTTCAGGGAATTACAATGGTGAAACCTCTAGTTTTTATTTGGGTTCTGAAGGCAGAGTTGGCGTATTCGATAATACAAGGGTACTCGATGCAAATGTAAGTACGGATCAGTTCTTGCGAAGGTTAGATTTAAGTTCTGGATCTTGGAACTTGTATTTTTCGGTCTTACATCGGTTTTTAGATTGACATTGCCTCTTTCTAGCTAAAATTCTGAAGAAAGATTCGTATGAAACCCGCCAAAATCATCACCATAGGCATAAAAGAACTCTCCCATCAAAAAGTAATCTTAGCAGCCTGGTACAATTTTCTGAAAGAGAGCTATGATCAGAAAAAACTTTCTGGCGAAGAATTCACAGACTTTCTAAAAGCCCATGTGATGTATGATCTCGATAAAGACCAAATTGAATTGATGTTGAGTGGCACCGAACCACTGTTAGAAGAGTTTAAAAAATCTATTTTTGGATGAACCTTCAAATCTTCGGCACTAAGAAGTGCAAAGAAACCAAAAAAACTCAATTATTTTTCCAAGAACGTCGGATTCCCTTTCAATTCATCAATCTAGCCGAAAAAGAAATGAGCAAAGGAGAACTGCGCTCCATTCTAGGTTCCGTAAAACTTGATGATTTGATTGATACCGAATCGAAAGTATACGAAGAGAAAAATCTAAAGTATATGCTATATGACAAAGAAGAGGCACTTTTGAACAATCCTCTTCTCATCAAAACTCCTGTTGTCAGAGATGGAAAACGTGCAACCATTGGATACCAGCCAGATGTCTGGAAAACATGGATTTCTGAGGCAAAAAAATAATGATTTTGACAGAGAAAGAAATCTTTATCCAACAAAGTCCCGAAAAGGTATTTTCCTATCTATACGACCTAAATACCATGCCCAACTACAATGCGAGTGTGAAGTCTGTAAAGGCACTCGATAGCAGTGGTGCTACTCTCCCCCAGTATGAAATTGAAATCAACTTTGGATTTTTTTCGTTAAAGGAAAAATACTCCATAACGGAAGTGAAAGCGAACGAGTATTTCACCGCACAATTGAAACATACTGGTCTACAATTTGAAGATCGTTATGAGATCATTGCGAAAGATAGTGGGACTTTACTGAAAGTAAAGGATATTATGGAACTGAAAGGTTTACTTGTGTTTAGCGAACCATTGGTGAAAGGTAATTTGAGCTCTCAGATGTGGGAAAACATGTTGAGGCTCAAATCGAATTTAGAGTCTACTTAGTATCTTTCCCTTCGTTTTTTGATTTTACCCATTTTACCACTTCAGGCAAGGAACCCAAAGAAGAGTGAATGCGATGCATTTCAAGTGCGGGTCTTGCAGGGATACCAAAATAAGCTGTTTTCTCTTTTGAATCTTCTGTAAGACCAGAAAGTCCCATCAATATAGATCCTTTTTTCATTGTTAGGTGTTCTGCAACAGCTGACTGCCCTGCTAAGATACATCCGTCCTCAATGGTGACCGACCCAGCTAGCACAGTGGCTCCTGCAATATAAACATAGTTTCCAACTCGACAGTTGTGGCCTACATGCACGTGGTCATCAAATTTTGTAAAATTACCTATTGTAGTCTCCTCTAAGGCGGCTCGGTCAACCGTACAGTTTGCACCCATCTCTACATCGTCACCAACAACTACGTTTCCTATTTGTGGCACCTTATAGCGAGTGCCTTTATAATCATAAAATCCAAACCCATCTGCGCCAATCACTGTATTGGAATGGATAAGATTGTTTTTCCCTAATTTACAGTTGTAGTATATAACCACTCCCGATTTTAAAACGGTGTTTTCGCCAATCTCAACTCCAGGTTCTAAAACAACATGAGGGTAAATCACACAACGATCCCCGACCACAACGCCTTCTTGAATGACAGCGAAGTCCATGATGATGACGTCTTTGCCTATCTTCGCACTTGGATGGATACTTGCTTTTTCAGAGATTCTAGCTTCGTATTTCGGAAGTCTCTCAAACAAGGAGATGGTTTCGATAAACTTTACTTTGGAGGAGTCTTCAGGGACAATGATTGCATTGGGAAATAGATCCGCTAAACTTTCGATGGTGAGTGCGATTTGGACATCCTTATGTTTAGGCAATTTGTTTATGTATTTTTTGGAAGCTATGTAATATACCGAGGTAGGATGTACGGGAGAATGGTGCTCTAAATCCTTGATTCCTGTGATCTCCAAATCCCCATTGCCTTTCCAGTTGGCTCCTAATTTTTCAGCTAATGATTGCAGACGCATATTCCGATTCACTCCATCAGATTTCCCTAAAAAGGAGACATATTGATTCGACATTTTTTCCATAAGCTCTTACTAAGGCAACGTCATTATCCGAAAATTGATATGTGAACCAAATCGTGAAACTATCTCTGTTTGCTCTCTCTATCTTCTTATTTGTATCTTACAAAGTTAGTTA
The DNA here is from genome assembly GCF_003114855.1 of Leptospira ryugenii. Lineage (NCBI taxonomy): Bacteria > Pseudomonadati > Spirochaetota > Leptospiria > Leptospirales > Leptospiraceae > Leptospira > Leptospira ryugenii. The sequence continues at coordinate 24,904 of NZ_BFBB01000007.1, forward strand.
TGGAATAGTTTCTTTAAGTGCCCAGGAAATCGATCCTAACCTTACCAAAAAGTGGACTAGGGCCCAAGAAGAGCGGAAAGGAGTTATATTTTTTACAAAAGGAAGCTTTCGGATCGCTGATTCACATTTAGGGCATTTGCAATCTATCGCTATCTACTTATTGGAACATCCCAAAAGCCTACTATACACGAGAGGCCATGCTTGGCAGGAAGGAACTTCCCAACAGATGTGGAACTTGAGCGAATCCAGGACAAAGGAAATCGAAAGATTCATGGAAATCCATGGTGTTCCTGAGAGACAAATCAGAAGTTTGTTTTATGGGGATACAAGGCCTTTGCAAAATCTCCAATTGGTTGGCGATGTAAGTTTGCTGAGAAGAGTGGAGTACGAAATCATAGAACAATGATTTGTTGCTCAATGAAGTAATTCAAATCACTCTCCTCATCTAGGTCTGAGAGCATAGGCAAAACATATACACTTTTGTTTTGTGAATTTAATCTTTCCATTGTGATCGAAAAAACAAGATTTGTAGACCATGGAACGTCAATAAACAAAATGGGAACCATTTCTTTCATTCCGAGCAAATAATACCCTCCATCCTTTGCGGGACCTATCACTACGTCATATTGATTGAGAGAGCGAAAGGCATTGTCTATAATTTCGTTCGTAATTTCCGGACAGTCTGTACCTATAATACATACGGATCTAGCTTTTTTTAGTTCATTTTGAAATGCAGACTCCATCTTTTGTCCTAAATCTCCTTGTATCTGCACTGCATAAGGAAATTCAGTGCCAAGTCCCAAAGAGTCTTCGGGTATTTCACCTTCCCAATAGAGTATACTCTTTTGTCTGATACTTTGCATCAAACCAAAGGTAATCTGTAAAAGTTGTCGGTAGATAGACAGAGTTACTTCCTCACCTAAGGTTTTTGCCAATCTGGTTTTGACAGTCCCTAAGATGGGTTTTTTTGCAAATACAATGAGCGATTCATCCATATAAATATTCCAAACAAACTTAATTTAAAGAGAGTGAAACTAAAAACCATGTCTTCCATTTGTTTAGCATACTGGAAATAGGAAGCCATACCGAAGATACTTAAAACGAACAAAGGAATGATCTGGCTTCTGGCTAAAATGAGAATTCCATATAAGGGGATGAGATACCAGGGGTGGATAACAGGAGAAAAGAAAGTAAAGAGGGAGAGACCCAATAATACAACCTGTTGTAAATTGAACCCTTTCTTGCACAAAATCCACAGAAAGGTGATACTAGCGATAGAAAGGGAAAGGCTACCAGAGAGATACTCTAGATTTCCTATGAGGTGCAGCGGCCAATACACCAACTCTTCCAAAATCGAATGGAAACGAAAGGAGTGAAAGAATAAACCCAATCCACTTTCTCCTTGGGCCTTTATATTTTGGAAAAGGCTAAACCAAAGAAGGCAAAGTGAAAGCAGAAGTACAAAGATTGACTTAGCTCTTTCTCTTGCATTTCCTAGGAACAAAACACCTGGTATTAAAAATCCTAAACTAACTTTGATTTGTAACAATAAGGGAAATAGAAAGCGAAAATCTTGGTAACGTAAACAAAGGAGAAGGAAAAAAAAGACAATAGGATCTGGATGGATGGCATATATGCCTTCATAAAGAAGTAAGGGAGAAAAACAAAATATAGAATAGAGTTCTCTTGGAAGATGCCAAGTACGCAGAAGAAGCAGATTCCCTAGCTCAAACAACATCAGAATAACCCGCAAAACAAAGATTTGACCCTCTAAAGAATGAGAACTAAAGATCCAAGGTATTGTAAACCAACCTTGTAATGCGATCGGATACACACTATGATAGTCCCTACTGTTCATCTGGGAGTACAGGAGTTGAAATAGATTCTCTTCGTTCCCAAAATATGTATTCTGAATGGATAGTGAAGGAGGAGAGACAAAAGGAGAAATACCCTTTGCCATGAGCCCTCCATCCCATAAAAACCTAAAATAATCATCAGATAATTTTGGTTCCGGGATCATAAGCAGAACACGTAAAAAGATAGCCCAAACCATGAGCTCTGAGCTCGTCTTTTTGTTACTTTGTTTCCAAAGTAAATAAAAAAATAAATGCGTAATCAGAATCCATACTAGTACAGATGTTATACTCTCTCTCTGGAGATTCACTCCATAGAAAAATACCAAACAAGAATACAAAAATGCAGTCACACCAAACATTATGGTCTTTTTGGACGATCCCAAAGAGTCAGATAAAAAAAAGTATAAAGAATTTTGATTCCGACACGAAGTGCCATCAGAATTGTTCCTGAAATCTTGGATACACCAAACCGACGTTTGAAATAAGTGACAGGGATCTCAATTACTTTCATATTGTACTGTAGCGCCCTGATTTGCATCTCCACATTCCAACCCCAAGTTCTGTCTTTTAAACCCATTTGTAAAAGAGAACTATATCTAATGATCCTCATGGGCCCGAGATCTGTGAATTTTCTCCGGTAGAATACATAAATGAGAAAACAGGTTAGGTGATTTCCAAACCTTTGCAAAAATGACAAAGAACCCTTTTCTGCTTTGCCTAAGATTCTAGAACCAATCACAAGATCACAGTCTGCTTTTGTGAATACAGACAATAAATCCTGAACAGAGTTTGTATCGTCGGAACCATCACCATCAATAATTAGCAAAAAAGTAGGATATAGACCAGAGGCTTTGATCTCGCCAAGTGCTTTCAAAATTGCAGCTCCGTAACCCAATTTTGGTTCAAAATGTACGGTGGCTGCGAAAGATTTTGCAATTTGAGAAGAGCGATCAGTAGAGCCGTTGTCAATGACCCATATTTGATTGGGAGAAAAGAGTTGGAGGTTTAATAGATTTTGAAGGACAAGAAGTAAGTTTTCTTCTTCATTGCGAACTGGGATAACAACGATACCATCACTCACCTCTTCGTTTCTCATTCTCCAGAAAAATGCTCTCCAAAGATTTGTCTTTTCTTTTTTGAGACTCTAGGTCCCATTCACTTTCTACAATGTTAGAACTTTGTGGATAGTATTCTTTCATGTTTTTGACTTTAATCTTATATGGATCTGGCACATTTTCAAAAGTTGCCTCCATGTATTTTCTAGTCTGGTCAGAAAGTCTAACGTGAGTTAATCTAAAAATTATCTTTTTGGCTTCCTTGGGAATCTCTTCCTGCCAAGAACGTGTTTCTTTTGGTTTCAACCTATTGTCACTTTTTAACTTTGCGACAGGTGACCATTCCCAAATTTGGCCGATTCTCTTTTCCACTTTTTGTATCTCTACATTAGATGAATCGAAAAAAACCATTTCCAATTTGAAAAATCGTTCAGGGTCACCTGAGGGAATGTAGTGACCCGCTGATTCATTTTTATATGTGATTTGGATTTTGTTTCCATCCCTCTGCCAACCCAACAAACGAAATCCTGGTTGGTAACCATTTTTCAATTGGTGAGAGTATAAAGAGAATTGTTTTGGTATACCACCTCCCACAAAACCATGGATATGTGATTCTTTTGCGGATTTACCAAGTTCTTTCTTTACAAATGACCGATACTTTGTCGGCATATGACAGGAAACACAATCCTTTTCAGGAAAGTACTTTTTTGCTTCCTGCAACTCTTTCCCAGTTTGGAAGTAACAAACCAAACTTGCTTCTAATGTATAAGTTTGGTTATGGCAATCATAACATCGTTTCCGAAGTGCTTCCTTATTTACCTTAACTGGGTGCATGGCATCCGTTTTACCATTTGCACCTAGGACATAACTTTCACCATTTTCATCACTTCTCACATGGCATGTAGCGCAAGTAACAGCCTCTGCTTTCATCACAGGATCAAATTGTGGGTTTGCGATTTCTTTTGGTAGGTGGATATTTCCCTGCCGTAATCCTTCCACAAGAAACTCTCTTTGGTTTCCGACTGGGATATGACAGTTCAAACAAAGCCATGCAGGAGAGCTTTCTTTTGCCAATTCTGATTGGAATTGTAGATCTGATAGAGCATTGGCATGGGTTGAAGTTTTCCACTCCTCGTAGATTTGGCTGTGGCATTTCCCACAGTTCTCCGCACGAACTAAGCCAACGCCTTTCAGTGGTGCCAGATTGGGGATTGTCTTTGTCCAAACTTGGTTGGGAATGAGGGTATCCACAGACACTATTTGGTTTTGTAGGTAGAAAAAGTAAGCAATGATAAAAATACAAATAAAGCAAAAAAATGCAATAAAGAAATAGCGCCGCATTTGTTTCACTATTTATCGATCACCAATGGATAGTCTGACTCAGGTTTGGCGGACCACTCCCACATAGAACCAGCATAATTTTTTGCCTTGTAACCGTAACTGACTAGAACAGCCGTACTAAAACCCGATCTGACTCCTCCCGTACAATAAGAAACTACTTCTTGCCCTTTTTTATACCCTAAGCGATACAATAGATCCTTTATCTCTGAATCTGGTTTGATAAATCCTTTTGCATTGAGAAAAGACTTATAGTAAAGCCATTGTGCGCCAGGTATATGTCCTCCTCGCCTTTCCCCGTAGGGCGTATCTCCTAAATATTCTCTTTTCTCACGAACATCTAACACAAAATAATGGTTTGTCTTTTGTTGTATACTTTTCTGCAATTCAGCGGCTTCTATCGATTCTTGCACAGGCACGAAGTTTGCCGAAGAAAGTGAGGGCTTTGTTTGGTTAAGTTTCTCCTCTTTTCTCTCTGCCCATTTCAAAAAAAACCGCACGCCCCCATCCACCAAAAAAGCATTCGAATAACCAAAGGTACGCAAACTCCAAACAAGTCTTCCCTCCTCCCCCCAGCCAGCCAAAGGGTCTCCTAGGACCAGAAGAGTATGTTTTGTTTGGATTCCCTTTCCCTTTAGAAAATCCACAGCCAAGTTTTGGGGCTTCAGCTTCCCCGCATTTGGTTCTTCAGTTAGCGAGAGATCCTCCCAGGCAAGAGGAATGGAATCTGGCAGCCGGGTACTCAGCCTTAAATGGACCGCACGCGCATCAAGAAGGAGAGCTCCTTTGGACCGCAGGGCCGCTGCCTGTTTGGGAGATACAATCCAGGATCTTTGTAGGTCCCATTCTCTCGTTTCCTCTTGGTTTGTTTGGGCGCTAAGGCCCCATTGAACCCAGAGAAACGCCAGTACTGTGAGGGATGCTATGTTTGCCTTCATTTGATTCCTCTAATTAGACTCACTCCAAGAATCCAAGGCCTTTCCGTCAATAAAATAAACTTTTCCTCTGCAAAATTGAATTTTTCTTGCCTTGCCACGACATGCTGGAGACTAAGACAGAGGAAACTATATGAAAATTGGATTTTACCCGGATGTAGTGAATGAGAACGCAACACGAATCGTGGCCAGCACCGTAGTTGTTTTGGGCCTATTGACCATTGGTCTCCCCAATTGGATCAGCTTAGGCATACTTTTCTATGGCTTTACCGCTCGTGTTCTCTATGGACCCAAGTTTGAGCCCTTTGCCTACATAGTCTCACAGATCTTAGTTCCTAAATGGAAGATTCCTTTTAAGCCAACTGCTGGACCGCCCAAACGATTTGCACAATTGATCGGCTTTCTTTTTGTTCTCACAGCTGGTTCCCTTTTTTTCGCCAATCAAACGTTTTATTTCCGCCTTACAATGAGTATTCTCGTGTTTTTTGCCTCCTTAGAAGCGTTTGTTGGTTTCTGTGCTGGCTGTTTTTTCTTTGCTATTTTGATGAAGATAGGTCTAATACCTGAAGATGTTTGTGAAAAATGCAACAACCTTAACTTCAACAAGTGAGTATTGTAAAGGAGTTCATAGTTCCCAAACACCGTGTTTATTTTTATTCATTTTTTCTCCTAAGCATTAGCCTTCTCTTTGGCAATCAAAGGGTATCGGTGCAAATCGGTATCCTTTGGTTTTTGTTCTTTCTTCTCTGCCTCCAAGTTCTCCATCAGTATACATTCCAAACTGAGATCAACCTTTCTAAATATGAATGCATTTTACTCTTTTCCCTTCTCTATCTCGTCAGATTTATATTTTGCTTTGCTCCCGCCTTTTGGGAAGACGATTGGGCACGTTATCTTTGGGAAGGCAATTTGATTTTAAAGAACGATTCACCTTATCTTCGTTCGCCTGAATTTTTCTTTCAGAATCAAACATTCCCTATCTCCCCAGAAGAAGAATCCATCCTTTCCCAAATCAACCATCCAGATTGGACAAGTATCTATTCACCTGGTATCAATCTCTATTTTGCCTTGCTTTCGTTTCTCTCTCCTCTCTCCTTTATTGTATTCAAAGCATCTTATCTTTTCTTCGATCTCATCATTTGTTTTCTAATCTGGAAGGTAAGAGGAATCTGGTTTGCACTTTCATTTGCAGCATTACCTATACTCACAAAAGAAGTGTACCTAAACGGACACTTTGAACTAATTGGACTTACTTTTTTTGCAATGAGTCTTTATTGGATCCGTGAGAAGCCCCGCGCGATCTCCTTTTTTTGTCTAGGCATCGCCACTCATTGCAAGTTATGGTTTGGCATTGCTTTGCCCTTTTATTTGTGTTTCCACTCGGAACACAAGGACCCTAAGGAAAACATCTGGAAAATCTTAAAGTTGAGTATCTATTTTTTGCTTGGATATCTGTCTTTTTTCTTTCTAGCAGAACTCTTTCAACTTAAAGGAAGTGCCTTATCCATTCGAAACCTAATTCTCTTTACCAGGGAATTTCAATTCAATTCCATCGCAGTCACCCTAGTAAAATTCTGCAATCTTCCAAATGAAAACTTAATTTTACTTTTGTTAGTTGTATTCGCCATACTAGCCGAACTTTATTTCTATCGGAAGTCTAGCTGGGAGCATCTCCTACAGACTCTCACGCGATCCTTCCTACTGTTTTTTGTGCTCTCGCCTGTTGTGAATGCCTGGTATTGCCTTGCCTTTCTCCCACTCTTCTACTTCCAAAAAGAAATCCCGAGAGCGAATCAATGGATTTTATTTGTTTGGCAATGTGCGTATTTGACCTACCAAAATTTGCCCTATGCTCAGACTGGAATCTCGCACGGATTTTATGAGGTTCCAACCGCCGTTATTTTAATCGAATATACCATTATTTTAGGCATTTTCTTTCACTTTAATGACAATAAATCTATTTTAATTGACAAAACATCTAATATATTGAATAAATCCAAATATGAGCGAAACCAAGGAGATCGATGAGTTACTCACGGCCATACTAGGCTCCACCATTAAAAAAAGACGGCAGGAGTTGGGCTATTCAATGGAAAAATTAGCTCAGTTGAGTGCGATTAGCAGGAGTATGTTGGGGCTAATCGAGTCGGGCAAAACCACTCCAAGCGTAGGCATCCTTTGGAAACTCTCTCGTTCTCTCCGTACTCCGATTGCGGACCTCGTTCCCGAAACGAGAACCCTTTCCCCTAAGTTAATCAAATGGAAGGAAAGCAAAGTCCTCACTCCACAGTCCAAAGTAGGCTTACAAATCCGTGACCTCAGCCAAGAAAAAATGGGGCGATTGGCAGTTTACCATTTGAGCATCCCGCAAGGTAAACACTTACTTCCCTCTGCCTTTGAAGCAAAGGTTGACCAAAGCATTGTGGTCCTAGATGGTGAAGTGGAATTTTTGCATAATGCAAAGGTATACCACTTAGAAGCGGGAGATCGATTGGTCCTCAACACGTTTGAGCCTGTTTCCTTCCAGGTTGCCAAACAGGAACAAGCAAATCTACTCTGGATCTCGCCACTGTCTCCCTCCGATGAAAGACGGGCATAGTACAATAAACTGTCCTGTGGATGCAAATAGTATCCAATATAACCCGCAAATACTTCGCTATATTAAATAATTTGTCCTCAATAACGGATATTTTCCGAAAATTGCCCCAGAGAGCCTGGTTTTGGCTCCTGAAGGAGCATCCTATGCGACAATTAACCACAAGCATCCTTGCCCTCTTTTTGGTTTGGGCAAATGTATTCTCATGCAAACAAGATTCAAAAGACGATTTGGCACAAAACGTGCTATTAGCGGCACTTCTAACTTCGACACGAATTAGTACAGCAGCAGATCTTACGACCGAATCCAGCGTAAACTATGACGATAACCAGTTTGGTTTAGTAACTTCGACGAGAGTGAAGTCCTGGATCGACAATTGGGCGGCAAACAAACCATCTGGCATCACAGGAAACTTAGTGATCATCGTCTTCAACCCAAATGGAAGTTACACACGCCAGTATTTGAAACCAGCTGCGGGCGTTAATGTCTTTGATTGGACTAGCTCTGTTTTCAGCTCCACTGACCGATTTGCTTACCGTGCAGCTAGGGACAACGGTATCATCAATGATCCTAATGCTCTCCCCACAGGTGCTATCACTGATGAAATTCTACAAACTTACGGTATCGATGCGAGCAAAGACTTAATCGTCTTCGCAGCTGGACATGACTCTGGCTTGGGGACCAATGCTTCTCCTAGAGGATCCGTCTACCAAAACTTACACCGAGGCATCTATTGGCTACGGTATTGGGGAGTGGACCGAAAGAACTTAGCAGTGTTAAACGGTGCTTTTGACGCAAATGGTGACTTCCCTGCTTCTTATTTAACAACTAGTAGCTCAGAACTCACAAGCCCCACTAAAGGAAGTTTTTCCCTAAAATCACTGCGATCAGTAGACAACTCTGTCCTTGTACAACCTCTCGAGAATATCATTAGTTTCGTGAAAAATGGTACCTCACATAACATATACGGAATTTCGAGTTCGGTGCTGTTTGCTGATGCAAGGCACAATACTACAACTACAGCAGCAGAATTCACAGGAAACCCTGTGACAAGTACATCAGGCCCAAGTGGAGCGGCTCTCTTTGCTGGCCATATCAAAGGATCTAAATTCACACCATGGCCTGTTGTTGTGGACCAAACCACTGGAAAATTTAAATCAAAAGATGAATTGGTGAGCCTCTGGGATGATTTTACAAAGTTTAACTCAGTTAACCAATCAGGTGATGGCTTTAAAACTGGCCAAACTATTGTGCACTATTGCAGAACTAATGCTCGTTCCATGGTAACAGGACTTAGCGCTTTTCTTATTTTAGGAAAACCAAGTGTGTTCTATGAAAACTCTTTCATTGAGTGGTCTGCTCTGAGTGCAAATCACACAAATACTGCTCTCAGAACACTTCCTGCGGGACATGTATATGCTACAGACACAAATGAACTGACTGAAAGTGGATACAACACTCCAGGACCTGTTTACAATAACTCAGCTTCCTTGAGCCAATACTCTGTTTTCCGGATTAACCAGGAGGCAACCACCACTCGGAAGAATTTGGATGAGGATAGAGCATATAAGTTTCAATAGAAGCTAGAATTCCTTGATACACTGGCCTCTCGTGATCGCGAGAGGTTTTTTCAAGGAACATTATATATAGATATTAAAAAAACAAGGAATAGATCATGAATCGCATTTTTTACATTATTTTTTCTCTTTTTGTCATACACTCAATTGCATTTGCATCTGGTGGATTTAGTGGAGGAGGTGTAGGGCAAGTTACTCAGGCCAAGGATAGAGAAAAATTCCATCTCGGCAAAGCAATTTATAACTTAGAAACAGAGTTAGGTCAAGTTGATCCGAACAAAGTGAACGCCCAAACTGAAAAATTGGAATTTCTCCAAGGAGCGCTGCCAAACAGCGAAAAGAAAAGAGTCAATCTCCTTGACTTAGCCGGAAAATTAACTGATGAACAAATCCAGGCATTAGAATATTTCATAAGTGTTCGCTTTAACGTAAAGTTGGATAAGTAAAATGGCTTTATTAAAAAAACTTATCCCTATTTCATTCGTTTTTTTCAGCCTTCCGATTCTTTCTCAGACAGTATGGGCACCATACCAGAGGCAGTTATGGGTGAGGCCTATTTTTACGCATTCCGAATACAATTCTGCCTATTTGGCGAAGTCTTTTGCCAAATATGATGATAACGTAAGGATCACGGCGGGTTCTCTTGCACTCGAATATGGAATCACTGACCGACTCACTGTAGATTTTTTCTCTGGATTCGGAAAGTTAGGAAGACATAGAATTTTTGATCGTTACGCGGGTTTGCAACAAACACCTGAAGTACCGGACCGGTATGGTGTTTTGGATAGCAGGCTTGGCTTACGATACAAAATCGTCGATGAGTATGATTCAAAGTATCGATGGATGCCCACCTTGTCCGTGCGAGTCGGTGCCATCAAAAAAGGTGATTATGATAGAAATCCTCAATCACTGGGCGATGGCGCAAGTGGAGGTGAAGTCACACTTTACTATGCAAAAGACTTTGATATCTGGGGATTGGGTATCTTGGGAGATGTTGCATATCGTAAGAGAGAGTCTCCTGTTCCAGATGATATCCTCTACTATTCAGCCATTTACAAAAGATTTTTGGAATCCTTTTTCTTAACTATTGGAGGAAGAGGCCAAATCGGACAGGGTGGATATGCATATGCAGACCCCAGACAGGCCCCACCTTACAACTATTACAATCTCACCACTCAAGATTTGATTCCAGGCCTAAATCTTACAGATTTATGGATTCGGGACCAGAGACCCGCTTGGGGGAGAAAAGAGACCTTTCATAATCTTGAAATTGGATTGGGGTATTCAGATTCCTTCGGTAACTTTTACAATCTTTTCTATTCAGAGACATATGCTGGATATAACACAGCTAAGCTGAAAACAATTGGTTTTGCAGTAAACCTACCTTTCAATATCTAAAGGATTTTTTATGAAAAATTTATTTAAACCAGTATACATTGTTCTTATATTGAGTTTGGTTTTAGGTGAATGTAAAAATCCTAAAAACTATGATTTCGTACCTGCTTTTTTGAAACTTGTCCCAATTTTTGTGAAAACCAATACGGCGGAGGAGCTAAGTTTTAGTTCTGCAGATTCGTATGATGATAATTCATTTGGTCTAATTTCATTTCGAAAACTAAACCAAATTGTAAATAACTGGGACAAAACGAAAATCAATCAATTGAATGGGAAGGTGGTCGTATTACAAATTGATACCACTGGAACCTCAAATGGATTTTTTATTCCGAGTAGTGCCCAAAGACAGGTCTATTCCTACTATGTATATATAAATCCAAATGCAGTAAGCACGGGGATTTTTGGACAGTCGCGGAACAATGGAGTTTTAGAAACCGAACTCATTGTACCAGAAGGTAGAGTCGTAGATAATTTTTTAGGCGAGTATGGAATCAACCCTGCCCAGGACTATATAGTGATTGCAGCAGATAGTTCCAACCAAGATTCCTTTTTATATTCTCTCAGGCTCTACTATACCTTACGGTATTGGGGTCTAGACAAAAAGAATATAGCTTTTTTGAATGGCTCAGTTCGACAAGGAGTCCAACTGGGAGAAATTACGGCTAGCACAAGTCAAAATCGCGAGATCAAGCAAAGCTTTGCCAGTTTAAAATCTTTGTATACGGACAATACAATCTTACAAGCTACAGTCGGCGATATCTACCATGCCATTTCCAATGGCACAACTACGTTTGAAAATGTGACTAGCATTCCGGCAAACGGAATACAGTTTGTGGATGCGAGGTCAAGCCAGGAGTATTCACCTTCCACTACCACAGGAATCACCGTGCCGAATCGTTCCAGAACCTGTCCGATTGGTTCAAATTGTAAAGTACCCTTTGAAGGAAGGATCCGAGGAGCAAAAAGACTGGAGTGGAGCGAGTTGTTGGTAAGTTCTTCGACAAATGATTTCCGATTTAAAACAAAAGCAGAAATCAAACAAACCTTTCAGTTACGTGGCGTTTCAGAAACACAGACGATCATTGCCTATTGTGATCGGGGATTGCGATCCAACGCAATTTTCTTTGCGGCAGGTGCTATCCTTGGGATTCCAGTGCGACTCTACGATGCCTCATGGATTGAATGGAGTTCCCTTGCCTTTGATGAAAATGGTGATGGTTGGTCCAATCTCAGTGGAAGCTCACCCTGGAGATCAGATCGTAGTGGTCGAACAGAAGGCCTCACTACCACTACTCCAAGCAATGCGATCATACGCTTAAGCTTCCAAACGGCGAGTGCATTTTCTTCTTCATCCTACAAAACAAGGGAAGCAGATAAACTCTATCTGAGAACAGTTGGTAGTGGTAGCTCTTCTGGAGGTGGTGGATCCTCTGGATCTGGTGCAAGTGGTGGTGGTGGAAATGCCTGTGGAGGTTAAGGCCTCCGCATCACTTTCTTATTTCTGTTTAATTGTTGAAAGTTCGGCTAAAACAGTGAATTCTTCTTTAGGATGATATTTCTGATTTAGAAATATCATCGAATCTATGTTTGCTGATATGGTAAAACAATTCTTTAAATATATTTGCTTTGCCTGTTTTTTAGCAATGATTGGATGCGGTGGCTCTACTTTTTTGGAGAAACATTGGAAGTTTCCCCTAGAGGAACAGGGGCCACCTCCCAAACATTTTACTGCCTTAGAAAAGGAACTTGGTGCTAATGCCTGTGGTAACTGCCACCAAAAACAATTCCAAACATGGTCGGCAAGCCTCCATTCAAAATCTGTGGGAGGAGGCTTACGTTGGCAAATGCCTTCCTTAGGGAAAGAAAAAGCAAAAGATTGCCTTTCTTGTCACAGCCCTCTCATGGAAACAAAACAATTGGTCTTGATGCAAGAAGGTTTGGAAACCATGTATCCAGAATCTTGGAAGACCGTCTTTCTTCCAGGTAAAGAACAAAATCTGGGGATCCAGTGCGCAAGTTGTCATGTTAGAAAAAATATCCGCTATGGACCTCCTCCCACAAAACAAAAAATAGATAATAATTCTCTTCCACACAATGGTTTCAAAGCCCAAGTAGAATTTGAATCTTCTCTCTTTTGCAAATCTTGTCATGAAAGTCCTGAAAGTTCAATGCGGATCAATGGCAAAGCAATGATGGAAACTTTTTCTGAATGGGAAAGTTCACACTTCGCCAAACAGGGCATTACATGCCAAAATTGTCATATGCCATCTCGAAACCATGAATGGAAAGGTATTCATGACCCATCCTATGTTCGGTCAGGAATAGAAACAAAATTTTTCGTTAAACAAAATCAAGAAGGCCTATTGTTGGAGGGTAGTTTAACTTCAATGGCAATAGGTCATAAATTTCCAAGTTATGCGGTACCGAAGATCTATCTGAAACTCTACCATTTACGGAGAAATGGTTCCAAAAAGCTTTTGGAGGAACAATTGATTGGTCGTCTTACAGATATTTTCCTTACAAAAGAATTCAGCGATACTCGATTGGAACCTGGTGAGACCATAAAAATCCGTTACCAATTGAAACGAGAGGAGTACCAAAAAGGAGATCAATTCGAATTTTTAATCAAAGTTTCACCCGATGAGTTGTATATTCGGATGTTCGAACACAATTTACAAAATGCAAACCAACTCGGACATTCTGAAACAGTACAAAGAACCCTCAGAGATTCTCTTGTTGAGAAACAAAACTCTGATTATATTCTTACTTCTTTGATTGAGCCAGTGCCTGATCAACCTCGGCAATGATATCATCTATGTGCTCTAAACCAACAGAAACCCGAATGAGACCAGGTAAAATACCAACTGCCAATCTTTCCTCCTCTTGCATCTTTGCATGAGTGGTGGAAGCAGGATGGGTGATCGTTGTCCTAGCATCGCCAAGGTTTGCTGTCAACGAGAACCATTTCAGTGCATCCAAGAATTTTCTTCCCCGTTCCACACCACCTTTCACTACAAAGGTGACAATTCCACCACCTAGGCGCATTTGTTTCTTTGCCAATGCATACTGTGGATGTGAGGGAAGGAAAGGATACTTTACTAGTTCTATTTCCGTATGTTTTTCAAGGAATTCCGCTAGCTTCAGAGCATTCTCCGAATGTTTTTCCATTCGAATAGAAAGAGTTTCCAAACTTTTGGAGATAACCCACGCATTCATTGGCGACAATGATGGGCCAGTTGCTCTTGCGATAAATCGAATTTCTTTGATCAAATCTGCTCGGCCAAGAACTGCACCTGCGATAACTCTACCTTGACCATCCAAAAACTTTGTACCAGAATGAACAACAAGGTCGGCACCCCACTCTGCTGGTCTCTGAAGGTAGGGAGTACAAAAACAATTGTCAACGATCAAGATAAGATTTCTTTTTTTACAAAATGCAGAAATCCATTCTAGATCAATGATATCTAAAGCAGGATTTGAAGGAGTTTCTATATATACTAATTTTGTATTTGGCTGAACGGCCTCTTCCCATTGTTTTTCATTTCCAATATCTGCATAGGAGACTCCTACCTGAAATCTTGAGAAGATAAGATTTAAAACTTGGTGGGTAGATCCAAACAGTGACCTGGATGCTACAATATGATCACCTGATTTCAGTAATGCGAACATTGAATTAAAGACTGCCGCCATCCCGGAAGCAAATGGCACACCGTCTTCCGTCTTTTCCAATTTAGCTAACTTCTGGATGAGTTCTGTCGTATTTGGATTGGAAAACCGAGAGTACATGTTGCCTTGTTTTTCCTCGGCAAAAATAGCCCTTGCATCTTCAGCACTATCAAACAGAAAGCTAGAGGTTAGAAAGAGAGGAGTCGAATGCTCCTTTTGTTCCGTTTTGGGAGTTTGGATGCGAACGGCATCAGTTTCAAAATGATCAAACATAACTCCCTCCAGGTTTTGGAACAGCCCTAGGATGACAGCCATTTTTTTAGATAATTTCTGCTATTCTAACACAAATCGTTCAATATAGCAGATATATTCAAAAAAACTTAATCAATTTTCAAGATTGCTCCATCTTGCAAGTGGATGCGCTTCCCTGCGGCTGCCGCGTAATCAGGATCATGGGTTACAAAGACAATTGTGGTTTTGTCTTCTTTGTTAATCTTGCGAAAGATTTCCATCACCTTATCTCCATTTGTTGTATCCAAATTTCCCGTTGGTTCGTCGGCAAAAAGTATGCTTGGTTTTTGGATGAGAGCTCTTGCAATAGCTGTTCTTTGCTGTTCGCCACCTGACATTTGATTTGGGAATTTGTCTCGGCAATGGGAAAGAGAAAATTCATCCATTAGATATTCTGCATATTCTGTTGCTTGTTTGAGCGTCATGGATTTACGGGCTGGCATGGTTATATTTTCGAGTGCAGATAACTCAGGTAAAAGGTAATGAAATTGAAATACAAACCCAAGGTCTTTGTTTCTCATCTCATGTTTTTCTATTTCTGATAAATCAGACCAAGACTTTCCTTTTATGAAGATCTTGCCTTGTGAAGGGCTATCCAAACCACTTAGGATGTACAATAAAGTTGATTTTCCAGAACCTGACTTGCCGATAAGAGCAGTAAATTCACCTTCCAAAATTTCCATAGATATATTTTGTAAAATTATTTGTGGGGGATCACCAAAGGATTTCTGAATAGATTCCGCTTGTAGGACAACAGACATCAAATTGTGCCTCTGATGATTTCAACGGGCGATAATTTACTCGCAAGCCTTGCGGGGATATAACTCGCGACCGTTGCACTTAGCATAGAAATACAAAATGCTTTCAAATAGATAAGCACATCCCAAGAAATTACCATCGTTCGAAGAACAGCCTTTGTTTCGCCTTTGCTATTTCCTAATGGAATACCCTCAATCATATAACAACCAAATGCGCCTAACAAGAGTCCCAAAATCCCACCAAGCAAACCTAATAATACTCCTTGGATTAAAAAGAGCATGATCGTATCTTTGCCATTAAATCCTATTGATCTTAGAATTGCGATCTCTCTTTTTTTCTGATTCACAACCATATTGAGTATATTGTAAATCCCAAATGCAACTACCAATATGATCGTAAAAGTAGTTGAGTTTCGTACGATATCTTGTGTTTTAAAGACGGATAGTATACTTTCATTTGCCTGGTCCCAACTTTCTACTTTATCTTTACTAATAAATGTCCAATCCTCTGCGATGTAGGAAGCTTCTCTCAAATTTTGGATTTTAACCAAAAGTTGAGAAACCTCTCCGCCAGATTGGGTAAGGTTTTGAACTGTAGAAAGTGAGGCATACGAAGAAACATCATCCACCAAACGATTACCAGTTTTAAGTTCTCCGATGATTTTAATGGGTGAAATTTTCCCCTTGGGAGAAAGAACTTGGATCGAATCACCCACTTTCCCACCCAATTTTGTAAGGATTCCCGAACCTAAAATGACCGAAGCACCGCCACGGCTAAGATCTTTGATTTTACATTCGAAAATATATGTTTCTAGATTAGTAACCTTGGTTTGTTTATTTGGATCGATTCCTATCAACCTAGCGGGAGAACTAGCCTTCCCATTTAAAAAAATGATTTCCCGACTTAGTTGAGGAGCATAGCCTACCACTCTTGGGTCATTGTCAAGTCTCTCCATCCATCCCATTATGTTTGTTAAACGTGTGTTGTCTGTTCGCCCAACAGGCGGTGTGATCCAGCGGATTTCCTTACCTTCAAAAAAAACATCTTCAAAAGTTTTTGCCGAAATCACTTCATCTTTAGGAGATATTTTAATTTGCCCGTCAGAGTTTACCAATTGCTCCATGATCACTTGCTGAAAGCCTAACATCATTCCAGAAAACATCACATAACCAGCGGTTCCCAAAAGAATGCCGAGTATGGTTAGAATGGTCTGCTGAGGCCTAGAAAGTATTTGTCGGATTGCCAAAAAGTACATATCATTCGATACCTAACACAACTTCATCATTCTCTTTCAAATCACCTTCCAATAATTCGCCAAACTCTGAATTGATAGCCCCAAGTTTTACGCTGACTTTTTCTTTTTTTCCATCTCGGTAACGAATCACCTTTCCCTTGGATATTGACTTAATTGGTACAAGTAAGACGTCTTTTTTATCGGCTACTTGGATGGCAACATCGGCTGTCATATCTGGTAATATACCATCGGGAAAAAGATCTGCATTGACGCGCACCATAAACTGTCCTTGGCTAGGATACACACGATCGACAATTCCTGAATAGGTATGTCCCCGCACCGATTCAAAACTAAATTGTACGATCTGCTTTGGGCGGATACGCATTGCGGATTCTTGGTCTAAAGAAACGAGTATATACAAATCATCCATATCCAAAATTTTCAGTATGGAAATACCAGGCATGACTAGTTCATCGTCTGACAAATTTAGGTTGGTAACTGTGCCCGAAAAAGGTGCACGAAAGATTATCCCCGAATCATTCTTGATCAAAGCCTCCCCTTTCTGAACACTTTTTCCTTCACTCACATAGATTTCTTTGATGGCGGCGGAGATTCCAAATTTTAGAGAGTATTCTTTCTCTGGTTTCACCGTTCCCAGAGCATAAACAACTTCCACAAGAGATCCCTTCTTGAGTACGATAGTTTCTTTTTTTGAGGATCGAAAGATGAGTAAGCTAAGGAGAAGGATACCTAAGATTCCAAATAGAACCAAAAGAGGTTTGGATTTCCAATTCATACTCCAAGAAGACTTTAATTTCCCTTTTGCGAATAGTGAAAAATTAACCCTTGGGAATATACTTAGGTTGATTATTGTCAATCAGATGCAGAAAAGTTTGATCTGTTTTGCTACTTATCTAAGTACAAAAACACATTCGGCTTCTTGGTTGGCTTTATGGATCACTTTATGTAATGTGACATCAACAAATTGCCCAATTTGAAGATAATTTGCAGAGGAAGACTCTTGTAAATAGCCCTTCAAATAATTGTCGGTCACCAAACGTCCGTCTGACTCAAGTATAGCTTCTGATTTTGTCCCAAGCATCTTTTGCGCATAGGAAAGATTAAGCCTAGAACTCAGATCCATAAGTTCTAAAACTCTCCTTTTTTTAACATCTCCCGGGATAGGGTCTCCCATTGCCTCAGCACTTGTCCCTCGGCGTACGGAATACGGAAACGCATGGATCTTTGCAAATTGTAGGTCAGTTAAAATACGTTTTGTATCTTCAAAGGCTTCCTCAGTTTCATTTGGAAAACCTACGATTACGTCTGTCCCTAAAAAAAGTCCGGGAATTTTTTCTTTTGCCTTTTCTATTCTTTGGATAAAGGATTGAGGGTGGTAGGTACGTTTCATAGATTTTAGCACATCTCTGTTTCCACTTTGGATGGGAACATGTAAGAATTTACAAAACCTGGGGTGTTGCATCAAATCAATCAAACCTTCACCTACATCAGGCGGTTCAATGGAAGACAAACGGATTCTTGAATACTCGAGTATCTTCAGAATATCTTCTAGAAGTTTGACAAAGCCTTTTTCTCCGGATGACAGCCTATACCAGCCCAAATTAACGCCCGTTAACTGAATTTCGCCAACACCATTATCTTGTAGATACTTAATTTGATCTAAAACATCATCGTAGTTACGACTGACACCAAGACCCCTTGCAGACGGGATTTTACAATAAGAACATTTTCGATTGCAGCCATCTTGGATTTTTAAGTAAGCTCGTGTATGTCCTTCAGGTAAAACGTTGGAATACGAAAATCGATCACCTATCAAAGATTCATTTACTTGGGCGCCATGAACGTCGGCTACAATCCGATCAGGTAAAATACTTTTTTGATGATTACCATATACAGCAGTGACACCTGGAATCGCTGAAATAATTTCTTTATCTGTCTCAGCATAACAACCTGTTACATACACTTTTGCACCAGGGTTGGTTCGAATTGCATTTCTGATGATATTTCTATTCTTTACGTCGGCTTTGTTGGTTACCGTGCAAGTATTCACGATAATAACATTTGCTTCTTCATTGGAATCTGCTAAGGAAAATCCCTTTTCTTTTAGAATTGAAAAAAGCCCATCTGTCTCGAAAAAATTGAGACGACATCCTAATGTATGAAATTTTATTTTCACGCCGAAGGAAGTGCTTTGATCCTTTTTTCGTTTTCTAAGATTGTAGGATCATCCTCTTTCAATTGTAAGGCCTTTTGGATGCATTGTTTTGCCTCCTCTAAATAGGAGACCGCATCCTTTTTTTTGCCCAATTTTAAGTTTTGGCGGTAAAGGGCTTCTTGGACGAGAGCGAGGTTATTCCAGATTCCGGAAGAAGAGTCATTGATGCTTGCCGCCCATCTTAAACTAACATCTGCTTTTTCATAACTTTTCAAAGAGTAATAGATTTTACCTTCTAACTCAAGGAATCGTACATCGTTGGGATGATTAGCCTTTGCTTTTTCTATTTGCGATAGAGCGGTTTTACCTGCTCCTTTTTCTGCCAAAGCAAGAGCGTAAAAATACCTCATCTCCGCATTGTTTGGATAGGTAGGAATGAACTTTTCACAGAGTTCTATGAGTGCCTTCCATTTTTGAAATTTTGCAAGGATTCCGAGCAAATTGGCCGCGAGGTTTTCATCCTCTGGCTTCCTCTTTCTGGCTTCCTGGATAAAATTATATGCATTTTCATAATCATTTAACTTTTCATAATTATAGGCAAGGAGAGCATAACTTTCGTAAGTCGCCTTACCTTGTTCTAAAAGACTCTTCAACAATTCAACTGATTTGCTGTAATTTTTTAGTTTGTATTCTTCCACCGCCTGAAAATAGGAAGAACCGCTAACGGTATTTTCTTGGGCAGGGAGTTGCGAACAGAATAGTACTGCAACAATAAGGGCTAATATATGTTTCATAAAATCAATCCGAAGGGACGCCGATCGAGTTGGGATTCACCTGGTCGATGCGAGAGTGGTAAGGCTCAATAGGGTCTATGTATACAAAGACGCTAGCCGCCTGAGAAAGCAAGAAATGTTCTATATGTTCTTCTGTTATGATTTCGCTTCCATTGATAAAAAGGGAAGGAATTGAATTTTTCCCTAACAAAAGGTGAAACTCTTCTGCCGGCAAAAAATCTTCTAAGTTTAAATAGCCTGAGCCATAGTACAAACCCGATTGAAAGTAGTACTTGTAATGCACTTTAACTTCAGGCAAAACCAGATTGGGCTCAATAGTCCCAATCTGGATCCGCTCAATGGAGGCCAAGGTCCTGATCTTTCTCAATTGAAACCACATCTTCCTAACAAAGAAGTAGGAGAAGAGAAACAAAAGAGGAAAGATAATCAACATCCACTTACACGAGAGCTAGGTCTTTTCTTTCCTCATTGGAGGAAGAATCGTCATCGCGTTTCACGGGCTCCTTGTAATCGGTCCATGGGCTTTCCGCAAAAGTCAGTTTACCTTCGACCAAATCAACCTGGATACGTGTCGGGTTGTCATAGACACCTTTCAAGGATTGAATGGCCATGTAATCCTCTAACTCTCTTTGGAACACTCTGCGGAGTGGTCTTGCACCATAATTTTGGTCATAACCAATTGTTGCAAAGTGCTCTTTTGCTGGCGATGTCAGTTCAACGAGAACCTTTTTCTCTGTTAGGCGTTTGTTGAAGTCTTTCAACATGATGTCGACTATCGAAACAATTTCCTCTTTTTTGAGTGGTGCAAAGTATACCACCTCATCCACACGGTTCAAGAACTCTGGATTGAAATGTTTCTTTAATTGCTCTCTTGCCTGTTCAGCCTTATATTGCTCTCGTTCCGCCTCAAAATCTTCGAATCCCAATCGTCCACCTTTGGAAATTTCTTTGGCAGCGATATTGGAAGTCATGATGATGATTGTGTCACGGAAGTTGACCTTTCGCCCTTTTGTATCCGTTAGGTTCCCTTCTTCCATGATCTGAAGCAAAATATTAAACAGGTCATGGTGTGCCTTTTCAATCTCATCCAGAAGGATCAAACTATAAGGTTTTCGCCTCACGAACTCTGTCAACTGGCCACCATCATCATAACCTACGTAACCAGGAGGAGCTCCGATCAAACGTGAAACCGCATGTGGCTCCATATATTCAGACATATCAATGCGAAGCATCGAATCTTCGGAACCAAACAATTGCTCAGCGAGAGCCTTGGCCAACTCTGTTTTACCAACACCTGTTGGTCCGAGAAAGATAAAGGAGCCAGTAGGTCTCTTTTCGCTCTTCAAACCAGTTCTAGATCGTCTCACGGCACGTGCCACTTTTTCGATGGCTTCTGTCTGCCCAACAATTCGCTCTTTGATGACGGTTTCCAAACTTAAGAGTTTTACGTTCTCTGTTTGTTCCATTTTTTTCAATGGAATTCCAGTCCATAAGCTAATCACGGACAGAATGTCCTCTTCTTCGATAGAGACAGCATAGCCTTCGATGCGCTCTTGCCATTGTTTGATTTTCTCTTCGAGTAGAATCTTTTTGCGGTTAACATCATCACGAACTGCTGCTGCTTTTTCATACTCTTGAGCTCTGACCAAATCTTCCTTTTTTACAGAAAGTGTTTTGATTTCTTCCTCAATTTCCTTGATTTCAGTTGGCCTTTGGCAATTTGCCAATCTCGCCTTTGCACCTGCTTCATCGATGATATCAATTGCTTTGTCAGGTAAAAATCGATCGTTGATGTACCTATGTGACATTTTTACTGCTTGCTCTAAGGCTTTCGCAGAGTAACGAACTTTGTGGTGAGCTTCATATGCTTTTTTAAGTCCATCCAAGATCAAAATTGCATCATCAACCGAAGGCTCTGCAACTTTTACCATTTGGAACCTGCGTTCTAAGGCAGAATCTTTTTCGATGTACTTTCTGTACTCATTGTTGGTAGTTGCACCAATGCACTGCAGTTCGCCTCGAGCCAATGCAGGTTTCAAGATATTTGCTGCATCCACAGCACCTTCAGCAGCTCCCGCTCCAATCAAAGTGTGTAGCTCATCTATGAAGATGATGATATTTTGAGAAGATACAATTTCTTTCATGATCTTTTTCAATCGCTCTTCGAACTCACCTCGGTATTTTGTGCCAGCGATCAAACTTGCTAAATCAAGAGATAACACTCGTTTTTCGAAAAGTAAATCGGGAACTAGTTTATCAACCACTGCTTGGGCCAAACCTTCCACGATGGCTGTTTTTCCCACTCCAGATTCGCCTACAAGAACTGGATTGTTTTTTGTTTTCCTAGAAAGGATTTGAATGACTCTTTCGATTTCTTTCGCTCGGCCAATCACAGGATCCAATTTCTTTTCACGTGCAAGCTGTGTAAGATCGCGGGCAAACTCATCCAAAATTGGTGTTTTACTTTTTTCCTGTCTAGGAGGAGTTGCCGTCTGTTGCTGAGATTGTTGGCCACTCGGATTGGAGCCAACTGCACTTGCAGGAGGTGCACCGAGTAAACGTAAAATCTCTGACTTGATTACATTGTAATTTACACTAAAAGAGGATAGAGAACTTCCTGCAATGTTGTTGTTGTCTCGCAAAAGAGCGAGTAATATGTGTTCGGTGCCAACGTAATTATGTTTGAGTCTCTTTGCTTCTTCTTTAGAAACCTCAATCATTTTCTGGTATTTGTCTTGGCCTTGGGAAACATCTAAAAGGAGGGCCCCACCATTTTCTCTAGTGCGCTTCTCTACTTCCTTTTTTAGCTCATTTAGATTGATATTGAGGTTGGTTAGGATTTTAATCGCAACCGAGTCCTCTTCTCTTAGTAAACCCAAAAGAATGTGTTCAGGTCCGATAAAATCAGATCCTAATCGTTTTGCCTCATCTTGGGCGATTTCGTTGATGACTCGTTTTGCTCTTTTTGTGAACTCCAACATGCCGCACCCTTCCTTTATTACTTAGACGAACGTCCGGGATTCCCTCTTGAACCGTACCGACTCAAGCTAGGCCGAGTAAACCAAGAATTTTGAAAAATCGTAGTTTTTGAGCTGGCACGGCGTTTTTGATCGAAATTTGAACTAAAAACTGATTTGTTCCTGTATTTTCCCCTTCTCCTTTAGTGTTCGGCACAATGCAAAGAATTCCTGAGCCTTCCCATTTGCCTTGGAAGTTTTGCCAATCCGTCCAACTTTGCACCGGAAGCAAGGCTTGCACGGAAAGCCGATCTCCCCTTCCGCAGTTGCTCGGGCAGGAGTTCAGAAAGCCAATTTCCGCCTTCCAGGCCCAAAGCTTTGCTTGGAATAGGATGTTTTGGATTCTAAATCTGTCTGAGATGATGAGAGGAAGCGAATGGCTAATGCATTCCCAGCGCAAGTGGTCCTCTCCATCCTGGTAAAAACGATGGTTGCCAAATGTATGGGAAACCTTCTCACCCAAGGTAAAGCCATTTTTTGTGAGGAGTGTTTCTACCTCTTCTTGCCTCCTTTCATAGTAGGTAAAAAAGCCCTGGCGAAAGGAACGGGTGATCCGAATTCGGTAGCTCTTGGAAAGCCAGGGAAACCTGGGCACTCGCTCTTGAGAAGGGTTTTGCCTTTGGAGGAGATGGAACCTTCCTAGATTTGGCTCGAACACTTGGTAACAATCAGGACAGGCAAACTTAAGAAGCTTTTCATAGGTTTCCTTTGTGAGTCCGCAACGAGGGCAATGGTCCAAAGGTCCTCCTCAAAGAGGATTTAGTTTTCCAGATAGGATACGATTCCTTCGATGTGCCATGGACGCCAACTCCATATCATGAGTAACTAAAATCAAAGAGAATTGGAACTCTCTTTGTAAATCCTTGATCAAATCCATCAAATGACGGCTGTTATCGCGGTCTAGATTGCCTGTAGGTTCGTCGGCAAGAATCAATTGTTTGCGTCCGACCAAGGCACGGGCCACACCAACCCTTGCTGATTCACCACCTGAAAGTTGTGAAGGAAAACTTTCAGTACGATTGGCAAGGCCTACTTTCTCCAACATCGCAAAGGCAGCTTGGCGTGCTTCTTTATTTGGCACCTTTGAGATTAAGAGTGGCATCATAACATTTTCGATTGCAGTGAAGTCGGGAAGGAGTAGATGCTGCTGAAAAATAAATGAAATCTTTTCTGCTCGGAACATCTCTCTCTGCCTTTCGCTTAGGTTTTTGAGGGAGACGCCACATACTTCCACATCACCCTCATTAAACGAATCCATAGCTCCTAAGATATTTAAGAGAGTCGACTTTCCAACACCTGATGCACCTTCGACGGAAACGATCTCCCCTGCCTTTACTTCAAAATCCAAACCATCAAGGATATGGTACCTTTGGTCTAAAACTTGGTAGTACTTTTGAAGACCTCTAACTGAAATTGTGATCAAATCTTTTGTATTAGTCATTGCGAATTGTATCCACTGGGTTTAAATTGGCAGCCCATCTAGCAGGAAAATATCCTGCCAGACCGGAGAGAATGGTTGCGGCAGTTGTCACCATAAAGATAAAAGAAATATCGATATCAACTGGGATATGATCAAAATAATAGATATCCTTCGGTACCAATTCAACATTTGTCCAGGTATTTGGATTCAAAGTAGAACCCACTGCATTGATGATCTCGGAAAGGGCATTGATGATCACTTCTAATTTGGAGGCAACGAAGATCCCCCACATCCCCCCAACTAAAGAAGAAAGTATGCCGATAATCATCGCATTTAAAGTGAAAATGAGAAGAATATCATTCGAAGAAAGGCCTAGGGCTTTTAAAGTGCCAATTGACTTACGTTTTGCACGTACGAGTGAATGAACCGTAGCTACCATACCCAAAGCTGCCAACACAATGAAAAGAAAGACTATGATCGAAATGATCGTCTTTTCAAGGCGTAGTGCCGCGAGAAAATTCTCTTGCTCTTCAGCGATTGTGCGTACAGAAAAAGAAGACTGGTCCTGGATTTTTTGGTTCCAGTTTTCTTCTGTTAGTCGGCTTAAAATTTTACCTTTGGTTGCACGTAGATCATCTAGGGAATTGACCTTGATCGCGATTTGGTTGACCGCATCTTTCATTTTAAAAAAATCTTGAGCGACTGGCAATGACAGAAATACAAACTTAGAATCATAATTGTAGTATCCTGTTTTGAATAATCCTGCTAACCGAAAGGTTTGCACATTTACCTGTACTCCTCTCTCCACAGTAAATCGACCACCAGGCACAGCCATGGTGATTTCTCTTCCCATACCATAGCCATAGATTGCACTCATTTCCTTTCCAATCACCACTAACTTTTTGGTGTTTATGTTTTGGATCTCCTCACGGTTGTATTGGTAGAGTCTTGGGAAATTGGGTAATCCATTCTCGATCAGTTTTTCCAAACTGTCTACGGGTACGGCCCGTATCATGATAGGATTGAAGTTATTATTGCTCTGGATGAGACCATGGCTTGTAATATTTCCTTCTATGGATACAATGCTATTCTTAAGTGCGGGATCTGATTGAAGGTGCTCAATTACTTTTGGATAGTCATAAATGGCTCCCGAGCCATAAGCATTTTCGATTGTTATGTGAGGGCCTCCCTGCCAGAGAGATTCTTTCACCTGCTTTTGGAATCCATTGAAAATGGAGAGAACGACGACAAGGAGAGAGACTCCAGACATCATCACAATGAAAGAAAGTCTGGATTTGATCGATAAAAAACCGAGTACCCGTGAACCCCTGATGTAGCGCGTCGTTATTAATGTGACTATTCCCATGATAACCTAATCTTTTTGACAGCTTTCTTCCTTCGATAGATACTGTCAAAAAAGAACCTTATGGGCGACTCTGCAAATTATTACTCCCTAAAAGTGGCAATCCGAGATGAGGGCACTATGACCTATGTCATGTTTGCAGCCCTTCTGGACCCGATCGAAGTAAAAACGGTAAAATATGAAGGCGTTGCCAGTGGGACTCCACATTCTCTTTTGCCTGTTCGGTCCACCTTCCAAGACTATTGCAATCGCACACAAAGGGTAATTTATAAAGGTGACCAGCTCAAAAATATCACCAAATCTCTACAAGAAGTCTTAAAGAGCTCATTCTCTTCCGAAAGTACCCTCACAGAGATCCTTCACTATATCGACCACAATATGGTGGATCGACTCGAATTCATTGTCTCACAAATACATACAAAAATTGCCGGCAAATCAAACCCGCTAATTGAAATCCATTATGAAATCATCGGAAAAGGTGATGTTCAAAAAACAACCGTAGACGAAGACGAAATCGCCAGAAAAGAAGCAGCTTCCCAAAACATTGTCCCGTCTAGTTCGAGTTTTGTGATCCCCATTGACAAGCAGCTGATACAATTTCGGTTTCAACTCTCACCTGTCAATGGAACTCCACTTACGGATTTAAAACCAGGAGATACTGTTTATATACGGCCTCTTCCCGGTGACCCAATTACCGACGGCATCATCAGCTCTTTAGATTTAAAAAACGAAGATGGGATGATCAAACAGATCCCTGCTAAGATTGTGAATATCTCTAGTTCAAAGAACATATCTGAAGTAGTGATTAAAATCAATGAACAGGTTTACGGAAAGATCATTGAGGAAGAGAATTCTGTGAAAATCAAAACCTTTGATGCGCAAGCCGGAGCTGTGCCCGTGCTCACCTCAGTTGCCAGTGCTACAGAATCATCCAAGTCCGGAGGCATCCACAAAAAGGACCCAGGCGATGTCTCTCATATCATGCCGTTTATCTGGATTCTCGGCTTACTTGCCATAGGAATGTTTGCTATCTTTTTCTTCATATGAATATAAAAAATAAACTACCTCTCATCGCCTCAATTCTGCTCTTTCTACTCAGTCTACATTCCATACTTGTAGATTTTGAAATTGAAATACCAACATCGGTCAGCCTCGTCGGCGAGGAAAAGATAGAGGCTTATGAAAATCTTCAGCCCGTGATCGTTCTAAAAAAAGGCCTTTGGTATCGTCTCGACCTCATCCAAGAATCAATACGGGAGCTTGGTTCAGAAGTGGTCCCAGTTGATTCGGAACCAGAAGAAAGTGTGGACCGTTTGAATCGAATCCTCATTGGCCAAAGAATTCTTTTCTTTCTTTATAATTTTTACATCATCCTTTGTTTTTCAGCCTTCGTGACTTATCTTTTCGATGCTTGGTTTTATTTAGTCTTAAATCGATTGGTGCTTTGGCCAGGCCTACTGTTTTCTATTCAACTAACGACAGTGTACGCTAAACTTCTAGCAACACCGACCTTTTTCTATATCGCGTTCTTTATTTTCTTTGCGATTACTTTCCTGGTATCTTTGTTAGCGCTTATCCAAATCGAGAAGAGCAAAAAAGGAAAAGAAACGAAATACGAGGCCTTGAAACATTCTTCCTCTCTTGAAGAAGAAGGTAGAGCACCTATCCCTGCCGGTAGATCATCTTATGCCAAACTTTTGTATCACTTCTGCATCATCATCCTGACAGGGATTATCATTGGAAACTTTGTATATATACCTCTGTTTCTCTTGCAGAAATACTACGTTACAGAATTTACGTTTCTAATCTTTTCTTTGATTCTACTTTTATCAGCCTTTTATATATACAATTACGGAAAAGTAGGCGGAGAATCCAAGTCTTCTCAATTCCAAAATACAGTTGTGAGTATCGCTTACCTTCAATACCGGTTCTTGCGAAACGGATTTATGGGGATTTTTGCAACCATTTTGGTCGTATTCTTTGTCACCCTACTCTTTAGTTTGCTATTATTAAATATTGACATCATTCAAAACAACACGGGTCTATTTGGGAAAGGTAGCCAGTTCTAGTTTAGCATCAGAAACATTTTGGTTCGAGCGTAGACTTTGTTTCACACCATACCGACCCGTTTGGGTAATAGGTAATCCTTTGCAATAGATCACCCTTTGGCGAATACACCTCAATTGCTTCCTTTCTACCATCAGGATAGTAATAGAACCAATCCCCTACTTTGTAATCTTCAAAATAAGTTCCCTTGGATTCTATTTTTGTATCTGGGTAGTATTTAACCCAATCACCTGATCGATTCCCACCATCGTAACTCCCTTTTTCACTCACTCTTCCATTGGGGAAATAGCGTACATACTGTCCATTTTCATTGCCCCATTCTAAGGTAGGGTACCAAAACTTTCGTTTACGGACGCCTGGTGAAAAATTCATTTCGTAATATGGTTTTCCATCTGAGTATTTCCAAACCCATTGTCCTGATTTTTCCGATAGAGTATAAGCTCCTTTGGTAATCAAAAGCCCAGAATTGTAATCATACCTTTCCGCGAGACCATTGTACATCCCGTATTCATTGAGTTGAGTTTTCGCAATTAAATTGCCATTTTCATACCAAGAATATTCAAACCCATCTTTTTGTAAGATGTAGAGATTTAACTTTCGGTTGTACTTTGCTTCTATGGGAACAGATTTTGGTCTTGAATTGGATCCTAAACAGTTACATATGAATAATAATAGAATAAAGACAGTCGATATTTTCACAGCTTACCTCTTTTGTTTAATGAGTCAGTTGAATGTCAGACTCTAATTTAAACTTTCTAAGAATTTCTTTAGAAACCAAAATACGGTTCAATCGTTTTGATCTGATCGGTGTAAGATACCGAAGTGAGAGTAAAATGTACCCTTCCTCAAGTGAAGTATACACGATAGGTGTTGTTTTGCCGAGCCTAACCAAATAATTTTTCGATAACTCTCGGATTTTTTGGTCCACCAATTCAGGAGCGAGAACTAAATCCTCATTTAAGATCTGCGTACAAATTTTTTCCGCCTTTTCCCAGTTAGACTCTAGTGTGATATGAACTTTAAACTCATCCCAAACAAAGTCCATTGCATCAGACACAACAAAAAATTTATGAAGGACTAGATTGTAGTTTGGAAAGTGAATCAATCTATTGGTAGACTGTTCATTTTTTGGATCAGAGGAAACTTCGAGTAAGGTAAACTTCAAAAACCCAATGTTAACAACATCACCTTTGATGTTTTCTATCTCAATACGATCCCCAACCTGAAATCCATTGCTTCCCATGATCAAAAACCAACCAACGATATTCAACCAAACTTCTTTCAAAGAGATGACAATACCTGCTCCAGCAAGACCCAAGACTGTTGGTAAATGGGAAAGACTAGAGAATATAACAGGTAAATATACGATCGTATAGGAAATTAAAAATCCGGTTCGGATAACCTTTCTACGGTTGTATTCTATTGCTGGATCTGTTTCTGGTTTTAACTTTTCAATGATGAGCATTGTGATTTTGTAAGTCACAATCGCAAAAGCCAACATGTAGAGAAAAAGGATGAGTGTCTGTGCTAAGTCACGATCTGTTTGTCTTAATAAAGAAAGAGGATTTAGCTCCCGATAAAATTCTTTTAAATGTTCACCCAAGTTCTTTCATTCCTTTCTGCAACAATAGAGTTTTTAGAATCTGGTCTCTACCAACCGTAATTCCAAACTTAGGTTTCCCAAAATCTTCGAGCAAGACAAACTTTAATTGATTACCCTCCCGCTTTTTATCATGGAACATATGTTTAAGAATGTCCTCGGGATTTTCTTTGATTTGAAGCGGGAGTTCCAAAGCCTTCATAACGCGAATTGCGCGCTGTAAACTTGCCTCTGGAAAATGAAGCAATTCTCTTGAAAGAAGCAATGCAGTCATTATCCCAATCGATACTGCTTCCCCATGAGAGTATTTTTTATATTTTGTGAGAGACTCAATGGCATGTCCCGTAGTATGGCCTAAATTTAAAATCGCACGTAAACCAGTTTCTCTTTCATCCTGCCCAACAACCAAAGATTTGATACGAACAGATTCATCGATGCTATCCAAAAGTGCCGATGATTTTGGCTGGAAATCTGATCTTTTCGCTTTTTCCAAAAGAGTAAGCAATGGTCCCGCATCTAGAAATGCATGTTTGGTGATCTCAGCCAAACCACAACTCCACTCCTTTTTTGGGAGGGTGCTCAAAGTAAAAATCGGAGCAAACACAAATTCTGGTTGGTGAAAGGCTCCAACCATATTTTTGCCCATATCTAAATTTACAGCGACCTTTCCTCCGACAGAAGAATCCACAGAAGCAAGTAAACTCGTGGGAACCTGTACAAATCGTACACCTCGTTGGTATGTGGCAGCAATAAATCCAACAAAGTCACCCACAACGCCGCCACCAAAGGCAACCAAAACCGCTTTTCGGTCTATATCTAATTTAATCAATTCATGGTAAATTTTTTTGACTCGGTCAATGTGTTTGTTTTTCTCACCTTCCTTGGTATACAGGATGTGAAACGGGATCGCTGAATCTCTAAGCTCTTTTACTATGTATTTTTCATATATCCCGGCAATCTTTCGATTTGTGATGATGATGATAGAAGAAACTTTTGGAAGAGATGTTAACCTTTCTCGGAGTCCTTGGAAATCTTCATGGAGTTCTACTGGATAGGAAAAGTGAGAACCCTTTACCTCTCTGGATCGAAGCATCATGGTTCAGCCACCCATTTGCTTTGGTAATATATACCCGCTTTCGGTGCTTTGGATTTGAAAAACTCCTTGGTGTCGGGTCTTAAGTCCATATTTTGGATCTCTTTTCCAGTAAAAAAACCAAATCCAGAAATTGCCTGTTCTTTTTGGTTTAGCTTAGGGACAAGCTCTCTTACCTTAACTTGAAAATTCAGTTGGATCAAGTGTCGTTTTTTCTTTGGATCAATGGACTCATTTAAAAATAAAAAATGCGAACTGAGAACTACCAAATCCAATTCTTCTTTCAATTCCCTTTTTAAAGCATCTTCCGCAGACTCACCAAATTCTATCCCGCCTCCTGGCAATAACCAATAGCCATTGCCATGTTTTTTTTGTTGGATGAGCAAAACTTTCCCTTTGGGGTCGTGGATGATTGCGGCTACTCGTACTCGAAGTCCTTTCTTTTTTAAGAAAAAATCGATCATAGTATCTTCAATTCCTTTAATGCCTGTTTTGCGGCATTCTGTTCTGCACTTCGTTTATTTTTTCCACTGCCTTCAGCTGAGATATGCTGTGCTAAATGCACCTGGATTTTAAAGAATTTTTCGTGGTCAGGACCAGTTTCTGTGAGCGTAGTGTACTCAGGTATTTTTTTCCATTTCTTTTGGCAATATTCTTGAAGGATTGTTTTGAAATCCTTGGTCTCTTCAATTTCCTCCAATAGTTGGTCCATGGACCGAAAATTTGGTTTTAAAAATTTCCGACAGGCATCGAGTCCTTGGTCTAGGTAGAGAGCCCCTAAAAATGCCTCGAAACAATCTGCTTGTAAATTAGAATTCTCTCCACCTTTTTCTTTTTCACCCCTTCCTAGCAAAAGGAAATGATGGAATTCGTACTTTCTTGCGATTGCGGCTAGAGCTGGCATTGAGACTATTTTGCTTTTTAATTTTGCAAGTTTGCCTTCTTTGCCTTTTGGAATAGAGACATATAAATATTCTGCTGCTAGTACACCCAGTACGGAATCACCTAAAAATTCCAATCGTTCGTTGTCTATCCCCACTCCATCTTTTGATTCATTGGCAAAGGATCTGTGTGTAAAGGCCTGTTTTAAGAGTTTTGTGTCTTTGAATTGGGTTTTTGTGATTGTTTGGATTCTATCAAGATCGATTGGATCTCGCATATGCTGAGAAGGGTTTTGTTTAGATGAGGGAATGGATTCCAATCTTGGAAGGAAATCCGGGCCCCCCGACTGGGAAACCCGGTTTTTGATTGGGAATTAACCCTTAAGTTTATCGATGAATTTGATTACATCGCCTACTGTTTGGATCTTTTCTGCGTCTTCATCAGAAATTTCCACGCCAAACTCTTCTTCAAGAGCCATAACGAGCTCAACAGTATCAAGAGAGTCTGCACCGAGGTCATTGATGAAATGAGCTTCAGGGGTAACTTCAGACTCATCAACACCAAGTTGTTCTACGATGATTGACTTAATTTTTTCGAAATCTGCCATGTGTATCCTCCAGGCCACCGTAGCGTCTACAGTGGGGCAAAAATTGTTAAATTGTTCCGAGGTGCGTACCTTTGTGGTACCCAGTCGTTTTTTTAAAATGAAATCGTCGAAATTTTTGGCAAGTCTTATTACATTATTTTGTTCTCCCGAAAAAAATAGAGCAGAATTCACAGTCTAACACACATTATCTGAACATAATATCTCTTCGCATTGCAAAAACAGTAAGGTAGGCAATCAAGACTTATCTTTAAGGCTATTCTACTCTGTACAAAGAATTGGAATTTTTCTAAAATATTAATCCAATATATCAAATAATTCATCCAAGATATTGGATTTAATCTAGAATTTTTCCCATATCGTTCGTTTTATGACCTCAAAACATGAATTCGGAGGATGAATATGTTTAAAAAATTTACATTGGGGGTATTGTCTGTCTCCCTACTATTTACCTCGTTTTGCAAAGAGGATAAAGACAACACAAACCAACTTGTTGGCCTTTTATTCTTAGCAAATCAATTGAAAGTGAATTCTGCATCGGATCTTGCAAATGAATCCAATGACGATTATGCGCGCAATGAATATGGCTTAATTGAGGGATCAAAACTTGAATCCTATGTGAGAGATTGGCAGGCAAACAAGCCTAGCTACATCACTGGGAATTTGGTGATTCTACAGACGGATTCTGCAAACCGTATCACGGGCGATACAAAAAGACCTTTTATCGCAGAAAACCCATCAAAAGGAGTCTACGTATACCTGTTAGATGATTACCAAACATCAGGTACAACCAACTTTCGCTTTAACCAAACAAGAGATACTGGGCTTGTAAAAAACTCTGCTCGTTACCAAGCGAATGGTGCCTTCGTAGACGAATGGCTCAAAACATTCGGAATTAACCCGACAAGAGACTTAATCGTATTTGCAGTGGGTACTGGTGGCGTCACCTTGGCAAGTGGTGCAAGTAGTACTGCGGGAACAACTGTGGGAACAGGTTTTGCTGCAAAAGCAACTGGCGCCGGTCCCGTACAAGATATCACAAGAGGCGTGTATTGGCTCCGGTATTGGGGTGTAGATATTAAAAATCTTGCCATCTTGAATGGAAACATCCGATCCAATTTTGGAAATTCGGATTCTTCTCTCCTTTCAAACACTCGTTCTACGATCCCCAATTCCAATGGAAACTTTTCTGTAAAGCAGTTGAGAGTTGATAACACTGTCTTAACTCTCGGTCTCGAAGATGTCTATGAAATCGCAAAATCTGGCTTAAAAGCGAATTTGTCCGGAATCACCAGCGAACAATTCTTAGTGGATGCACGCCCAAGCGCACAATTTCTTGGAACCGTGACTACCATCAATGGTGTTGCCGCAAACACTTACTACATCACAACTTCTTGGGGTTTTTCGGGAGCACCCAATGCAGCAGCAAACCCTGCACAAAAATTTGTGCTCTTTGAAGGTGGTATCAAAGGTGCGGTTGACTTTCCTTGGGTAGACCTTTTAACTAACTCTGATACTGGGTTCCGCTATATCTCAAAATCGGATCTTAGGACATTCTTTGCTAACAAAGGTTATAAAGCAGGGAATACTGTTGTGTCTCAGTGCCGAACCAACTTCGAAGCACAGGTGAATGGATTTGCCGCTCTAAATATCCTCGGTTACCCAACCGTTTATTATGATGGCTCCCTTGTAGAATGGACTTCCTTGACGGCAGCACACCCGGCTAGTGAATTCAATAAGGTAACATCAGGCTTTAAGTGGAGAACGGACGATAGTTCCGTGTCTAGAATTTTGTGGTACAATGGATCTGCAGCAGATACGACTAGAATCCAAGCTGTTGAGTTGGATCCGAATGCAACAACTACCAAAAAGTTTATCGCTGAAGATAAAGCTTATAAATCCCTTTTCTAATAAAAGAGTGTAAAGTTCGATATCCAGATCACTACCGAAAGGAAAGTGATCTGGATGGAAAGAATCTAGGGTTTAGTGTCCCCCACCAGGTAAGAAACCACCACCATTGATGTCCAAGACATGACCAGTGATAAAACTTGATGCATCAGACGCGAGGAATGCAATTCCATTTGCGATATCATCTGGCAAACCTGCTCTCTTCAGTGGGATAGCAGAAATCATTCCTTTTTTGATCTCTTCTGGGATGGCATCGGTCATTTCCGTTGCGATAAAACCTGGAGCAATCGCATTACATCTAACCTTTCTAGAAGCAAGCTCTAATGCCACAGCTTTTGTGAAACCAATCACACCTGCTTTGGAAGCTGAGTAGTTTGTCTGTCCAATGTTTCCGTTTTCACCCGAGATAGAAGATAGATTGATGATAGAGCCACCGTTTTCTTGTTTCATCATCACTTTGATTGCGGCTTGTGTGCAGAGGTAAGTACCTGTAAGGTTTACAGCAATTACGGCATCCCACTGCTCTTTTTTCATTCTCATGAGAAGTGTATCACGAGTAATCCCTGCGTTGTTTACAAGTATGTCGACAGAACCAAACTCTTTTTTCGCTGTATCAATTAATTTTTGGGCATCTTCTTCTACTGATACGTTTGCCACTACTGCTAGTGCCTTGTATCCTTTCGATTTGAGTTCTTCAGCTGTTGCATTTGTGGTCTCTGGGTTCATATCAGCAACAACCACTGCTGCTCCCAAAGAAGCTAACTTCAAACAAGTTGCCTTTCCAATACCTCTAGCTCCACCGGTAACGATTGCCACTTTTCCATTCAAATTGATCATCTACTTCTCCTTGATTGATAAAATAAAAATGAATCCTATGAGTTTTAACTGATCCCATCACCCATGATGGATCGAAATTCCGCCATCTTTTTTCCTATCTGTTCATTGATCTTATGTTTGGCACACTCACTGATCAAACGAACAGCATTCTTTACTGCTTGGGCGTTGGAAGAGCCATGCCCTATCATACATATCCCTTCCACCCCTAGCAAAAGTGCGCCGCCGTATTCTGCATAATCGAGTCTTTTTTTGACAGCATTGAACGTTGATTTTAATAGCAATGCCCCAGTCTGCGCCAGGCTTGATTGGCGAATCGAATGTTTCAGTACATTGAATATAGATTTTGCTAAGCCTTCTGTCGCTTTTAATACAATGTTTCCCGTATAACCATCGCAAACGACAACGTCAACTTCCCTTCCGCCACCGTACAAATCACGGCCTTCGACATTTCCTATAAAATTGAAAGGGATTCTTTTTAAGATTTCAAAGGCTTTCAGAGAGGTAGCGTTGCCTTTTTTATCCTCTTCCCCATTGGAGAGAATGCCTACTTTCGGCTGTTTTATGCCGATTACTTCTCTTGAGTATATTTCACCCATAACGGCAAATTGAGCTAAATATTCAGGCTTACAATCTACATTGGCTCCTGCATCCAAAAGCAGAACAGGCAGACCCTCTTCGCGAGGAATCGGAGCAGCAATAGGTGGCCGCAAAACACCCGGTATGCGCCCTAGGTGCAGAAGAGCAGCCGCCATTGTTGCACCAGTATTGCCTGGTGAAAAAACACCTATACACTCTTTTTCTGCAACCAAACGCACTGCCTTCACTATAGAAGAATCCTCCATAGCTCGCACTGCAATCGATGGAGAATCGTTCATCCCAATGATTTCACTGGAATGCACGACTCTGATTTTTTCTGTATCGTATTCGAATTTTAAGAGGAGATCGAGTAACTCTTGTTCGTCTCCTACAATAGAAACATTGAGGCCATATTCCCGGACGGCAAGGACAGCGCCTTCCACTATGCACTCCGGGCCGTAATCTCCGCTCATCGCGTCTACGGCGACCCACATGATGATTAGTTTTCTTCGGTAGTCTTTTTTACTTTCGGTGCAACTACGAGCGCGCCTTTATAGAAACCGCAATAAGGGCATACTCGGTGGGAAAGAATATAAGAACCGCAGTTGGAACAAGGGTTCAAGTTAGGTTTTCCGATCGCATGGTGCGCTCTTTTGGTTCTAACTTTTGATTTGGATTTACGTCTCTTTGGGACTGCCATGGCTATCCTCTATGGATTACTTACTGATTTTAACTATCGTTTCGGACTAGGCTGTGAAAACAATCTATTTAATTTTCTAGGCTTTCAATTAGTGGGACGAGTTCTTTTTGTTTTGAAAAATAGGCGGATCGGTTGCATACAAGTCTTGCCGTACTCTCTAAAATCACATCAATTTCTTTCAATCCATTTGCCTTCAAGGTTCCACCAGTGGAAACCAAATCCACAATGCAATCCGAAAGACCTACGATGGGAGCAAGTTCTATGGAGCCATACAATTTGATGACTTCACAAGAAATTCCTTTGGAAAAAAAATATTCTTTCGTGAGTTCAGGGTATTTTGTTGCCACTCGAACTTTGGATCTCTTCGCATACAAATCAAAATCAGGAAAGCTAGCGAGCGAAAGTCGGCAAGCTCCGATCCTTAGGTCCACAGGAGCAATGAGATCATACTTTCCTTCCTGGATTATGTCCCATCCAACGATCCCCACATCCGCCGCACCTTCTTCCACATAGGTACAGACATCCTGGGAACGAACAAAGAGTAGCCTCAAACGTTTGTCAGGTGAGACAAAAGCAAGTTCTTTTGAATCTTCCGGTGGGAGAGCGGAAAGCCAGTTCCTTTTTTGTAAGATTTCTGCGCTTTCCATGGCAAGTCTTCCTTTCGGAAGAGCCAAGGTTAACATTTAAGACTTCCCGAGTTTTAGGAGGAGATATGTTGCTTGGAGTTTGGCTTCATCCAAATCATCCAGTCCTTCTCCATCAATGCGCAAAACTTTTTCCAAAGAAAGTTTCGCACCAGCCTTGTCTCCGCTTGCGAATTGGAGTCTGCCTGTGTGTAAAAAGGACCAAGCTTTGAAGGACTTTGCTTCCGTGTTGGTATCCAAAAGAGTGGAAGCAATCTTATAGTCTTCTAGTGCCTTGGGAATGTTTGTTTGTTGGTCTCTATAATTTCCAGCTATGTAGAAATAATATGCCTTTAATTCTTTGGGTGTATCAATGCCTGTGCCTGCTTTTTCTAAATACTCGGCAGCCTTTTCCCAATTTTTTGTTTCGGCGTATAACCGAGATAAGTCCTTCCAAACACGCAAATTCAAATCGCCAGAACTTTCATTCTTTAAAAATGATTCGAGATCAGCTATCTGTGCATCGGTAGGAATGGATTTTTCACGGTGTTTCCGTTGGATTTCTTCGAGAGCAGAAGTTTGCTTTTGGAATACATGGTCTCTGTACTCAAAAAATCCGATGATAGAGATCAGTAAAACGATCAGAACGGATAGGCTTATAAAAACAGTCTTTCGGTTGCGACCTAAATAACGAGAAAACTTCAAAAATAGCAGCTCGGCTTTGCTACCCTCAAAATCGGCGAATTCATCTTCTTTAGAATGAACCGCCTCTTCTCTTTTTTTGTCGATGATGTTCTTTTTTACAAACTTATCCATCTAGTCTAACGGTTGTTATTAAGATTTACAAAAGAACCAATGGACTCACGTGAAGGTTGGTTGTCTTCCTTCATGTATTTTGCCATTTCTTCTCTCTCCACAGCCTTATCAAAGTCTTTGATGGATAGAGAGATCTTTTTGTTATTAGGTTCAATCTTTACAACGACTGTTCTGACTTGGTCACCCACTTTGTAAAGGTCCTCTAATTTGATATTTCTTCCGTCTGGGATTTCAGAAATATGCACTAGACCTTCATAACCTGGTTCCACTTCTACAAAGACACCAAAACTTACAATAGACTTAACCTTTCCTTCCACAAGAGTACCCGGTGGGTATTTTTTGCGAAGAGCTTCATAAGGATGTTCTTGCAATTGCTTTAAACCACAGCTAATGCGCTGTGCATCTAAGTTTACATCTAGGATCTTATAGCGAACAGATTGTCCTTTTTTCAAGAGTGCCAAAGGATTTTTTTCTTTTTCATCCCAAGTAATATCAGAGATGTGAATCAATCCTTCAATGCCACTTTCTACTTCTACGAAAGCACCATATTTAGTAATTCCAGTGATCTTTCCTTCTAACTCACTACCAGCACGCACGCTAGCGGAAAGCGATTCCCAAGGGTTTGGAAGCAATTGTTTGAGACCTAAGGAGAGTCGTCTTGCTTCAAAATCGATATCCAAAATTTCAGAATCAACTTCTTGGCCTTTTTTTAGAACATCTTTTGGATGAGGTGGTTTTTTGGACCAAGAGAGTTCCGTTGTGTGGATCAAACCTTCCAAACCTTCTTTGAGTTCAACGAAAGCTCCGAAGTTTGTAAGCGAGGTTACGAGTCCACGCACGACCATACCTTTTTCTAATTCTTTCTTCGCCCATGCCCATGGGTCTTCATACAGCTGTTTGATCCCGAGGGATAGTTTGTTATTGTCTCGGTCAACTTCCAAAACAACTACATTCACCTCAGCACCTATTTGAAAGTACTGTTTGAACGGAGCGAATTTTTTATAAGAGATATCATTTTGTCTGAGAAGCCCGACGACTTCATAAACAGAAAGGAAAACGCCAAAATTAGCAATCTTAACTACTTTTCCTTGTACTTTATCCCCAACTTTTACTTTCTGTAAAAGCTCTTCCCATTTTTCCCCGTTGATTTCATCAAGGAGGGTTTTTCGAGAAACAACACCCGTCTTGGTTTTCTCGTTGAGTTCAATGATTTTGAATTGGAATTCTTTGCCAGATTCAGTGGCTTCTTTAAAACGAACGCCGACATGAGAGGCAGGCAAAAACAATTGGATGCCTTCGCTTTCTACGAGATAACCTTTGTTTTTGACTTCATTGACAATTTTTCCTGAGAGAGGGTAACCGTTTGCAAAAGCATCTTTGATTGTTTCCCAACCAACTCTTTGGTCAGCTTCCTTTTTGGATAAAACACAATAGCCATCCACTCGTCGTTTGAGGACGGCGCTAACCTTTTCTCCTCGTTTAGGAGTTTCTGAGAAATCTTCTCGTGGTACACGCGCTTCGAGTTTTTCACCAATATCGAGAAAAACAGTGTCTCCGATGACATCTACGACTGTGCCGTCAATGAGTACGCCTTTACTTGCGACACTTTCTTGTTCTTGTGTTTGCGATTCCCACTTTTCTAAAAGTTCTCCAAAGGAGGAAGTGGCATCATTTTTGGGGGAGGAAGAGGGACTGGTTGAATTCAATGGTTACCGAGATACAAAATTTAGATTTGTTTAGGTTTACTTGAGCCTAGACAGGATAGTATTAAGGACAGTTTCCGTATCTGAGTCTGAGGTGTCAATGAGTATTGCGTCGCTAGCTTGCCGGAGCGGGGCCACGGATCGGTTTTTGTCCGATTCGTCCCGAGCGATTATCTCCTCTTTGAGATGGGAAAGGTCGACTCGGATCCCCTTTTCCTGGAGTTCTTTGTATCTTCTATTTGCTCGTACATCGGCACTTGCGGTGAGAAAAAATTTATACTTTGCCTGAGGAAAGACATCGGTTCCAATATCTCGTCCATCCATGACCAAAGGGTGCTTTTTGGCGAAAGTCCGGATCAGTTGGTTCACATATTCACGGAAGGCTCGGTGAGGGGCAATATAACGGATCCGTTTGGTTAAGTCAGGGCTACGGATTTCCTCTGAGATATTCTGATTTCCTAACCAGACTTGGTTGGTTCCTTGTTCGGAAAGCTCCAGGAAGAGAGGGATTTCAGATAAAGAAAACGAAAACTCCGCTTTCTCTTCGCCTAATAATGATTTATCGGCTAGTTTCTCTGCATAAGAGGGAAACTTCGCTTCATCGCTTTCTTGTTTTTCGAATTCTTGGTAGATGGCATAGGTAAGTCCTCGGTACAAGGCACCGGAATCCAAATACAAATATCCGAGACGATTTGCTAACAAACGTGCGATGGTACTCTTTCCTGAGCCTGCTGGCCCATCTAGGGCAATTACTTTTTCAGTATAAGGAATCTCTTGGCTCATAGATTGCGTCCTAAAACTCTTTTAGTATTTGAA
Source organism: Leptospira ryugenii (assembly GCF_003114855.1). Classification (NCBI taxonomy): domain Bacteria; kingdom Pseudomonadati; phylum Spirochaetota; class Leptospiria; order Leptospirales; family Leptospiraceae; genus Leptospira; species Leptospira ryugenii. The sequence goes on from NZ_BFBB01000007.1 coordinate 64,601, forward strand.
AAAAGCCAGGAAAAGACGTATCCACCCAAGAAACATCATCAATACTTAAGTTTACATCAGCTAACTTTGCTAAGATGGAAAAACTCATGGCAATTCTATGGTCCATAAACGTATCAATCGAGCCAGTTTTGATTTGGGATACCTCACCAAATGCATAGCCATCCTCATACTCCTCAACAGTGATGCCCAAAGTCTGTAAATTTTTCACCATCGCGTGGATGCGATCCGATTCCTTGGCTCGCAATTCTTTTGCATGACGGATAGAAAATCCGCCTTCGGAAAACAAACCAGCAATCGTAAGGATGGGAATCTCATCGATAATAGAGGGGATCAATGCTTCTTCGATTTCTATCTTTTGCAAATGGGAAGGATACACAAGGAGGTCTCCTACGATTTCACCACACTCCTTTCTTTGGTTTTGGATTTCGATCTTTCCATTCATCCTTTTGAGTACGGTGAGTACGCCAATCCGAGAAGGATTTAAGCCTACATTGGGAATTAGAGTGGGCTCACCTTTTGCGCAGAGTGCGAGGACAAGGAAAAAGGAGGCACTGGAAAGGTCTCTGGGAACTTGGTAGGCTGCCGAAGAAAACTTGTAGGGACCTTCAATCCGAAAGCGTAAAGGGCTTCTGTATTCTATCTTTCCCCCGAGGAAAGAAATCATATTTTCGGTATGGTCACGAGATAGTTCGGGCTCTTCATACTCAAGGGATATGTCGGAAGCAAGGCTAGCAAAGACCAAAGCACTTTTGATTTGGGCAGAGGCGATTGGACTTTTGTAGGTATACGCTTGTAGTTGGCTTCCCTTGACTTCCAGAGGGGCTTGACCATTTCCATGTACAGAGCGGATTTGGCCACCCATGGCTCGGATGGGATCGATGATCCTTGCCATCGGACGTTTTTGCAGAGAAGCATCACCGGTCAATACAGCTTGTATCCCAGGCAATCCAGAGAGTAGGCCTGCGGACAAACGAATCCCCGTACCTGCATTCCCAAAATCCAGTTCGGACTTTGGAGAACGTAGGTTTTTTTTCCCTGGGCTTTGGATGCGGTAGGAGCCAGGGGCTTTTTGTTCATACTGAAGCCCCAAAGCCGCAAAAGCAGAAAGGGTATGTTTTGGGTCCTCTCCCTCCAAAAATCCATGGATTTCCGAGGTGCCTTCCGAGAGAGCGCAGAAAAGTACGGTTCTGTGGGAAATGGATTTATCTCCTGGAACGGAGACAGTCATCTTTCGAGAAATATTCAGTTTTGTTTGCAACATGCTCTATTTTTCTAATTTTTTTTTGCAATTTATAGAAAGATTCCTAGTTTTTGTAGGAAGCCCATACGTTAATTCCATTATCCACACATGCCTATAGATACCAGTAAAAATAATCAAAAGATCCCGGTCAATCCTGGTGAGGTACTCTTCGTCGGAGGAAAACCTTGCCTATCCCTAAACATCCTCCATGAGGGTTCGGTTCGCATTGAGGTGACCGTTGGGGACATTTCCTTTGCTTTATACTCACTGGAAGGTGCCAATATGACACCTGCCATATTTCCTTTGTTAGAGGGAACGACTCTTCCTTTCACAGTACGAGCGAAATCTTCCTGTACGATCTCCACCTATGTAATGAACCAGTCAAATGCCAAAAAAACACTCACACAGAAAGTCTCTGTTGGTGTAATGGCTGTTCGTACAATGCTAAAAGAAATCGGCGAGCTCTATAAAAAGATCATTGCGATTCGTGGCATCAATGCCAAGGCAGAAAAGTATATAGATAATATTGGTGCGGCCTACTTTATTCTCAACCCAGCTATCTTTCCAGACCTAAGCCCTGGAGGACCTATCACCCGAGATGAAAACATCATTGATCCAGTGATGAAGTCCATACGTAACAACTTAGCAGGTTTTTATGAACAAGGCGGTATGCTTCCTGATTCCCCAACTGTCAGTTTTTTAGAAGAAGACCATGGGGAATTTTTTCAGAAAGGATACGCGGAAACTGTAGAATGGAACGATAGTATGTTTCACTTTGTACGTAAAATCTTAACCGTGAACCCAAAGATATCTCAGGCACTCTTTGAGTCAGATCCCAGTCTTTTACAAAGTGCCGCAGAAAGTTATGTTTCCACATATCGAGAGTTATTTGATATTTTGGAGAGAGAGGTACACGCCCTTCTCGATTTTTTCCAAGTCCTCTTTGGCGGAGAACAATCTTTGGTAGAGAAAATGAATCTTACTTTAGATCTATTTTCAACTGGGTATTCACCTATTCCCTCTACGACTTTACTTCCAGTTACGGAATGGTGTTTGAAGTCTTGCCAGTCCTTACTTAGCGAGTTCCAGCAAGTATTTGGTACACAATATACGGGCAATTTCTCAAGTCTCGACACCCTAGAGAAAAAGCAAAAGGAAATGACATCAAAGTACTCGCATGAACTGGACTCTAAAAAGGCAATCGAAGAGAGAAAGGCAATGTCGGGAGACGATTCCATTACAGCCGGGATTGATCTTGGAAGTCTCAAAACAGAATTACTAAACTCGGCATCTCAAATCTTAAACTATGCACAAGCAGATCCAGAAGCTGTAAAAGAGTTCTCGACCTTGATGGTCAAATTAAAGTCCTTCAAAAACCCTCTTGATCCCGACCCAGACAATCGAAAGATCCGACGAACTATCGCCAAAACCTATTGGGATGTATACCGTAGATCTTACCTGAAGTGGATCAAAGACGGAAAACGGGGTCCGACTGCTGTAGAAATGATGCTACGGTATGGTTACTTCGACGAATCCTTATTAGACGACAACCATCTACTTGAACTACGAGCTCGTATGGAGCAACCTAGGTATGATAGCAATGTACCTATCCACCTAGGAACGGAATGGTTAGACAAAATTTACGGAAGGGAGATTCCAACATCCGTTGATGAACTTGGACAAACTTTTTTTGAAAAACTCAAACTTGATCTAAAAGATTCGGGAATCAAATCAGAAAGGGATATCCCACCAGAATACGATACCGGGGAAGCACGATTACAATATGAATTGAACGCTATGTATGAGCCAAATGTGCGCTTGACCTCTGGAAATATTTCTAGCCATTTTCCTATTCTGACTCGCTATCACATAACCCTACCGCTTGACAAGTGTTATGTAACCAAATCTCATGTAAACAAGGCGATCCAGGATATTCTTGCTGTTGACTACACAGCTTTCAACCGAGAGATCCTTTACAGAAATGAAGAGATTGGCATCAAAAATGAATTTGTCCAGAGGTCAGTAATCCCTGATTTCGTCATTGTCCCTTCAATTGGGCCCAAAATCATGATGTGGCAAGATCTTTCCATTTTTAGAGGCTCTGGATCCAAAGAATCAAGAGGAAGGATCATCATCCCACACTTTGTTTTAGGAGATTTGAAAACCTTCTTGATGGAAGCTATTGCGGCATTCCGTTGGGAACTATGTAAGAATATACTTGGACCCGATTGGAACAATGTGGGAATCCCATCGATCACTGCGGATTACACCGATTATGTGCAGTTTTACAAAAAAAGTAAGGACCTCTCTCCCGAACTCAAAGAAAAAATCACATCCGATTTTAAACGATTTCGTACAGACCGAGATAAGTTTGCTTATGATTATAGCTTATGGATCAAATATGAGTCAGAAGGTGTCCAAAGAGTCAATAGAGTCGTTCGTTCCATCTTTTATCGACACATTCCATTCCACAAAGTGATCCGAGAAAAAGTCTCTGGCCAACCTGCTTTTGCTGAGCTCCACAATCGATTCAAAAACGTGCGAGGAAGACAGCATAAAGAGTTTGAAAACAAGTACAAAAAGTACATGGATGCTTCGGGTCAGCTACCGAAAGAATTGTATGAAAATTTAATGTTTTACGAAGTGTAAGAAAGGATCATACTTCTTCGACGAAGTATGGTCTGATGTACTCTCTAACTATCTCTACAACAAAACGACCCCATGACTTGGGGTCTTCTTGTGATATGTTTACCTGTTTCATCTTGGAAAAGTATGGCTGTGGTTTGAATACGGAATGTGTAAGTTCAATGGCTCTAAGATAATTATCCAATCGTTTTACTTTTACAAAATTGATGATTTCTGTTTGGATTTTTTCCTTAGGAAGGTAACCTACAATGATCATACGAGGGAAAAGGTTTTTCTTTAAAAGAGTGATGAATTCTTCGAAACTATCCACACGATCAATGAATCCTTCGTAGGCTCCTCCTCCTAGATTCATAATCTGGGTCACAATGTCCATGGAAAAGGAAACCCCTTCCATGGTAGACATATCTGAAATGATGACTAAACCTTCGTCGGGCTGGAAGACTTTGAATAGGTCTGTGCCTTTGAAGTGCCTACGTAAGAGTTTGGCAGCGGAGACATCGATTTCTTGGGCTTTTGGGACAAGAACTTTGCCGGCCCCATCCAAGATAGGATCTCGAGTCAAAAGATACCTTTTCTTTACCGCGTTTTGGTTCATAACGCGAAAGGCCTTTACCTTCTCTTCGATTTCGTCCAATGTCGAAAATCCAATTTTCAGGACGTTTTCCCGCTTTCTTTTTCCTAAATCTGTTTCTTCCATGAATAGAAAGGCCTAAACTTCTTTCTTTGTTCATCCTAAGGTTTTTGGGCTAATGTATAGCATATTTTTGTCTAAAGGTAAGAAATGATTCTGAAATTTAAGCACCTTGCTGTTTTTTTCTTAGTCGGTTGCTCCACAGTTGATTTCATACCTGATCCTGACTTTCGACAAAACTATCCAAAATACCAAAAAAAAACCTGGGAAGAGGTAGAACTTCAGTATGTGAGACCAAACAAGCCTTTTGTTGTGATGGGAGAGATCATCGTCAGAAACCAAAATGGTCAATCCTGGAGGGAATTGGAATCCAGCGTAAAGCGAGAACTCTGGGAAAGGAAGTTAGACGGTGCATGGATGACAGAAAAAAGAAGCCAAAAAGTGGACGGATTTAACTTGGAAACCCAGGATTCCCGCGGGCATACAACCAACTCCTACAAAGATGAAATGAATCTACTCATTTGGAAAGGAATAGCCTATCGCTATCGATGATGTATGAGCCCTAGAAAATTTGATTCAGAAATAAAAATCGATCCCTATGATCGTTGGATCTTTAGGGGAAATGAGATTACCAAAGAAGAGATCCTCCGGTACTTCCGAGAGAACCTCCACCAAACAGAGGAAGCAGTCTATATCCAAAATGTATTTGGAAATTTAAGTGAACATGGGTTTTTAGAAATCCAGGGATATCCTTGCCATGTCCTACATTTGGAGATAGAAGGTGAAGAACTTCTTCTCTATTGTGATGACGGAAAGCAGTTCCGTTTCCCCGATTTTGAAATTTACCAAACCAAAGAGGGCGCACTCATGGGCATACATTCCTCACAACCTTTGGTGAAGTACCGCTTTACTTGGAATGCTGCAAAGGAACTGGGTGATATCTTAGAAGAATCAAATGATTCCATTTATTTCAAGTTTGGTGAGATAAAAATGGAACTTCCTATCTATGAGGGAGAGGTACCTGTCCCTCTCCCCAACTCCTACGGATCTTCAGTTTGAATTTGTAGAGGGATTTGATCCTTCTTGTAAACTTTCCCACATCTTCCAAGCTTCAGGGAAATCCTTTTTGATTTCCATGGCTTTGTGAAGGTATTGCAAGGATCTTTCTGGGCGATTCCACAATTTATAGAGAGTTGCTAAATTGAAATAAGAGATATGCAAAGCATCGTTTTGGGCACAACGAATGGATTTTTTTAGCCAATAGATGGCATCTCGGTCTTTGCCCATTCTTAGGAGGACAACACCAATCTCATTGCATGGATTTCCATACTCATGGTTGATGGACACAGCTTTGTAGTATGAATGTAAGGCCTCTTCCCATTTGCCTTGGGAATTCTGGACCAGTCCTAAATAGAAATAAGCTTCCTCATGTTCCACTTCTTCTAAAAAGCAACGAACATGGTATTCAGCCCGGTCCAAATCTCCGGTCCTAAAAAATTGTTTGGTAAGATCTAAATGAAAAGAGAATTGTTCGAAAGACAAGGCTATCCTCGATGTTTTTCTTTTATTTTCGGACTGAGGATTTATCTCCTTGAAAACTATTTTCTAAATGTAAGTGAATGTCCTCCGCAATCGACTTTGCATCCAACTTATAATGAGCCAGGATCTGAGATCTTTCCCCGTGGTGGATAGGTTCTGGAGGTAGAGCATAGGTTTTTAGGTACTTCTTTAGGTACTTAGGGCTGATTTCGTTTAAAAGGAATCCGGATGCTCCAGCATGAATGTAACTTTCATCTAAAATGACAAAATGATTTACTTCGTCTAACAGAGCTTCTATCGTACTTTTATCAAAGGGACGCAACCAAAACAAATCGACCAAGGTAACTTCTATCCCTTTTTCTTTCAATATCTCACAACTTGTCTTAGCGAGATTTAGCATAAAGCCAACTGAGAGAACCAAAAGATCCTTTCCCTTGGAAAGTACTCGTGTACTCGCCTTTTGGATGGGTGACGGATTGGTAAACTGAAGGGTATTTAAGTCCCCATTTTCTTTTGGAAACCGAATGGCAATGGGTGCGTCTTTGTAGCCATTCATAAAGTAAAGGCTATCGATGATATCTTGAGCCGAACTGGGTACGATGATATCCATGTTGGGTAGTCCTGCTAAATAGCCTAGGTCAGATAAACCTTGGTGGGTTTCGCCGTCAGGACCCACAATGCCCGCACGGTCGATGACAAAGCGTACGGGTAAATTCATAAGGGAAACATCCTCAACGAGCTGGTCCATCGCACGTGTCAGAAATGTTGAATAGATGCACATAAAAGGAGTCACACCCACATCTGTCATCGCACCGGCAAAAGCGACAGAGTGTTGCTCTGCAATCCCAGCATCGAATGTATTTTGAGGAAACTTCTCTTGGAATTCGCGTAAGCCACTGCCCTCAATCATGGCCGGTGTGATCACAGCAATGTTCTTATGAGTCTCGGCGAGAATAGATAAAGTTTTGCCTACAATTTTTGATAGGCCAATCTTACTAGCATCGGCACTCGCCATTTTCCCATCACTTTTGTTAAATGGTGTCACTCCATGATATTTGATAGGGTCTGCTTCTGCTGGTTTGTATCCCTTTCCCTTCTGAGTTAAAACGTGGAGCAAAACAGGACCTTTTATCTTTTTGACATTTTGTAACATCTGAACGACTCGTCTGACGTCATGACCATCAATGGGGCCAAAGTAAGTAAAACCAAGATCCTCAAACAAGCCACCTGGTCTCAACATAAAATGTTTGAATGAGGACTCCATTTTGTGTGCCACACTTTCGAGAGCTGGACCTATCAATGGTAACCATTTTAAGAAATTGTAAAATACAGCTTTCCATCGATTGTAAATTTGAGATGAAATGATATTGTTCAAATAATTAGAAATAGAGCCCACATTTTTGGAAATCGACATATAATTGTCGTTTAAAATGACAAGCATATCTGGTTTGATATGACCACCATGGTTCATTGCTTCCAATGCCATACCCGTTGCAATCGATGCATCTCCAATCACTGCTATGACCTTATGGTTTTTTCCCATAAGATCTCTCGCGCAGGCTTCTCCCAATGCTTGCGAGATGGAGGTACCTGCATGACCCGTGTTGTAGAGATCATAGACTGACTCTTCTCGTTTGGGAAATCCAGACAGCCCTTGCCACTTCCTAACACTAGTTAACTGATCTTTTCTGCCAGTCAAAATTTTATGTGGATAGGTTTGGTGGCCAACATCCCAGATCAGACGATCAACAGGAGTGTTGAAAACATAGTGGAGGGCGACTGTGAGTTCGACTACACCTAAATTGCTCGCGAAATGCCCACCGACATCTGATAAGGTATCAATGATAAACTCCCGTAGGTCTTTGCAGACAGCAGGGAGCTCAGTCTCATTGTATTTTCGTAAATCTTCTGGGAATTGGATCCGATCTAAAAACGGGTATAAAGACATGTTGTTGTCATGATGCGGCTCTTTGCAAAGGACGCTTCATTTTTTCCATATCTTCTGGGTTTGTGATTCCCATCAATTCGTAAATCCGAACAGGTAAGGTTTTTCCCTTCACGCGCACTAAATCAAGTTCACGCGCGATCACTCGGTCTTTAACCTTTTCATATGTGTGCTCAGAAATGATGATATTGGTACCATACATTTTATTGGACCCTTCTAAACGAGAGCCAAGGTTGATCGTGTCTCCCATACAGGTGTATTCCATTCTATGAGATGAACCCATGTTCCCCACTACGGCAGGACCTGAATTGAGACCGATTCCTATGTCGATGACTGGTACCTTGCGTTCTGCCCATTTTTTTTGGAGTTCTTTTAGATGCTCTAATTGGGCAAGGGCCGCCACACAAGCATAGTATGCATGGTCTTCTAGAGGTACGGGTGCACCCCAAAATGCCATAATGGCATCACCCATATACTTATCGATAGTACCTTTGTACTCGATGATGAGCTCTGTCATGGCGGAGAGATATTCATTTAAAAGTTTTACAAGGTCTTCTGGGCCGAGAGCTTCCGAAATCGTCGTGAATCCTCGGACGTCCGAGAAGAAGATAGTAATCTCACGTTTTGATCCGCCTAATGCGAGATTGTCGGGGTGTTTCAATAGTTCGTCCACGACATCAGCAGATACGAATTTTGAGAAGGTTTGACGTATGTATTTTACGTTTTCTTCTTCTGTTAAGATACGGAATCCGATGATAGCCACAAACACGACTACCTGCTCAATTGTAACCGAAGGCAATACGGTTATTAAGTTAAAGGATTGGAACAAATAAAGTGTGAGCACGCCGTAGAGCAAAAGCTGTGTCAACATGATCACGAAACCCCAATGTGTTTTGACACGAGGTTGCAGGATTCCAATCATAACACCTAACACAATGTATATTGCAAAGGTAGCCCAGTTCGGGAGAGTAGACATAAAATCTTGATTTAGGATGGTGTTGATAGCATGTGCGTGGTGTTCAATTCCAGACATATCACCAAAGGGAGAGAGGTGAGAGTCTTTGGATGCTCCACGACCAGTTGCGTAATACATAGCAACCAAAAAGATCTGGTTATTGAATTGATTGGATTCAATCACTTCCTCATCCCATTGGTTGGCTACTTCAAAGATTTCATACTCTTTAAAAGAATACCGACCACCAGCGAAGTTGATTTCCATTTGGCCTTCGATGTCAATGGGAATGATGACTTCACGTTTTTCATTGGGAATTGCCATCAAATCTTTTTCTTCAAAGGCTCTCTTAGCAATGTTGAACTCACGAAGTGTCTTTTTGGGAATGTTCATGAGTTTCACATATTTCCCCATATTCACTTCTACATCCCTTTGGACATCAATGCCATAGTATTGGCAGACGATCAATAGGTCTATGGACGGAAAGTACTCGAACTCTTTTTCTGGACCAGAGCGTGAAACCTTTACAACCAAAGGCATACGTCTATTCAAGCCAGACTCATCCTTTTTGACATTTGCAAAGCCTAAACCAGCAGACAGTTCACCGATCTGCTCGATTGGCGGTTGTGGGAATTTGACCCAACTAACGCCAATATCACCTTCGTCGATGACATTTTTCAATTTAAAACGCCGGAGTATCTCTAATCGCTTCTCCAAATTGAGTACGGACTCTTTGGATTCAGCACTGGTTTCCATAGGGTAGTCAAATAACACCCGTCGGTTGGTTTGCAGTGCTTCTACCATTTCTTCCATCTGTCCGGGTTTGTAATCTACGAAGAAAATATCGAACATCAATGTGTTTTCGGATTTGCTAAAGGTTTTGATGATGTTGGCGTAATACTTCCATGGAAGTGGCCAGGTACCTTGCAATTTCTCTAGAGATTCTGTGGTGATACCCACAATTTTGATGTCTTTACGAGCCTTTGGAGGTGGTTGGTAAGTGATCGATTCAACTCTACCTGTATCACTCTCATGTTCCTTTTTTGTCGTTGTTCCTCGCAAAAACTGAAACCGAGTCGATATGGAGTTCTCTTCCAAATCCTTGAGGGGTTGGAAGGTATTTACCAAGGTATACATAAAGATTGCAATCACGAAGGAAAGCCAAATGGCACCAGACTTTTGTTTGTCGCTGGATACCTTTTCTATGATTTTATAAACAAAGAAACTTGATAGGAGGAGAATTGTCATCCCACCCAATAAGAAGAAAAAGGAATAATCCCACTCTGGTAAAAAAACAGATAGGGTTACCCCACCTGTTCCACCCAGTGCAATGAGTAATATGAGATAATCTAAGATCGAAAGAGATTTAGATTCTTTGTCAGCCATAGAGACCTATCCTACGAGGAATTTCCTAGCCATTTTCCTCATAAAATTCGCAAGACTCAAACGTTATTTTGCTCCTCCTGAGGAATGGGAGAAATTTTTTAAGGGAAACTGTTTCGAATCGAGAGGCAGTACTCCGAAAGTTTTTGGCAACAAGCTACGGTATCAGCGCCTGACTCTTCAATGATCCTCTGGATCGCGGAACCAATGATGATTCCGTCCGCATAATGTGCGATTTGCGAAGCCTGCTCCGGGCTGGAAATGCCAAAGCCAGCACAAATTGGCAATTGAAGGATTTCTTTTAAACTTCTGATTCGTTCTTCCAAATCCAAAGAAAACTCCCGCCGTTCACCTGTGACTCCAAAGGAGGTCACATAGTAGATAAAACCGGAAGATGTTTTCTTTAGAGCCTGGACTCGTCTCTTTGTGGTGGCTGGTGTAATGAGATGGATCAAGTCCATATCCCTCTTTTCGAGGGCGGCGAAGAGATCTTCGCTTTCTTGTGTATCAAAGGGAAGGTCTGGGATGACAAGGCCTTCTACCCCAGAATCCTTTGCCTGGTCCAAAAAGGAGGCAACTCCACAATGGTAGATTGGGTTAAAATAGGTAAGATAAACGAGAGGTCGGTCAGGTTTGTGGGAGTGGATTTGTTTTGTGGTTTGGAAAATCTTTGCAAAATCAAAAGGATTTTTGAGAGCACGTGCCACAGCCCTTTGGATCACCGGACCATCCGCAACTGGGTCCGAAAAGGGTATGCCTAGCTCTAAGATATCGGCACCCGAATCCAAAATGGTTTGGCCGTATTTGACAGAGGCCTCGTAATGAGGATCCCCCAAAGTAAAGAAGGGTACGAAAACCGATTTATTTGTCTTGTTTGCAAAATAGTCTTTGATCTTACTCATGTTTTCCACCACCTAAGATGCGTAAGACCTCCACAACATCCTTATCACCACGCCCAGATAGGCAAACAACAAGGTGCTTTTTTTTGCCAAGTTTTTTTGCAACATCTTTAGCAACATGAAAGGCATGAGCTGTTTCAAGTGCTGGTATGATCCCTTCTAAGCGAGTGATTTCTAAAAAGGAAGCAAGAGCCTCCTCGTCTGTAACCATGCGGTATTCAACTCGTCCAGATGTTGATAGATAGGCGTGCTCAGGTCCCACTCCTGGGTAATCAAGACCAGCACTTACCGAGTGAGCTGGTACAATCTGTCCATTTGTATCTTGGATGATTAATGTCTTTGTGCCATGTAAAAAACCAGTCTTCCCAAAGGTTATGGTCGCAGAATGTTCTCCTGGTTTTTGTCCCATGCCACCTGCCTCGGCACCGTATAATTTTACTTTTTTGTCCTTCACAAAATCATGAAACATGCCAATTGCATTGGAACCACCACCCACACAGGCAACTACAGCATCTGGCAATTGTTTGGTGGCTTTTTTGAATTGTTTTTTGGTTTCCTTTCCAATTAAAGACTGTAAGTCACGAACAATGGTAGGGAAAGGATGAGGGCCAATCGCACTCCCAACTATATAATGAGTTGTTTTTACGTTAAGTGCCCAATCCCGCATAGCTTCACTAGTCGCTTCCTTGAGAGTGGCCTCGCCAGAAGTAACTGGTAAAATTTTGGCACCTAACATTTCAATTTTTTTGGCATTTAGGTTTTGTCTTTTTACGTCAACTGCACCCATATAGATGATGGTTTCCAATCCGAACATAGCACCGACTGTGGCTGTTGCCAAACCATGTTGGCCTGCCCCTGTCTCGGCGATGATACGCTTTTTGCCCATGTGCTTTGCAAGTAAAGCTTGGCCAATTGCATTGTTGATTTTATGGGCTCCAGTATGATTCAGATCTTCTCGTTTAAGCCAAATATTCGCACCACCCCACTCTTTGGTTAGGCGCTCGGCATAGGTCAAAGGGGAAGGTCTTCCCACATAATTTTTGAGATAAAAATTCAGTTCGTTTTGGAACTTTTTATTTTTTTTGAGCTTTCGGTAAGTGCTTTCCAACTCTTCCAAGGCTTCAGTTAAAATTTCAGGAGCGTAGCGTCCCCCAAATTCTCCAAAGTATCCAGCTTCATACTTTCCCATATATCTAGAATGGGAAGGCTCGGAATTTAGAAAAGGTTTCTTTCAAATTTAATTTGAAATTATTAAGACGAGAAACCGACGAATGGGCTCATACTTGCCCCCTTTCTTTGCCGATATTTGTAGCTGGAAGAGCCATGGCAGAAGAGCAAAAAGAGATCGTATGGCAGTATGGGCGAAGGCAAGGAGACAGTCTCCCTGGAGTGATCCTAAAGGAAGATGGCCGTTATTACGTTAAGTCTGCATTTTATGCCAACCTTAATGAACAGGTCACAAGGCTTTCTATGCTCATGGATGTCTCACGCTCCATCATGGCTGAGATTGATCTGGATTCCCTCCTACAACTCATCATGCAAAAAGTAACTTTGGTGATGAATGCAGATCGCTCTTCCTTGTTTCTGGTTGACCATGAAAAGAAACAACTATGGACCCGAGTGGCTCAAGGTGCCTCGGAAATCCGTCTCCCTCTTGGGGAGGGCATCGCTGGAGACGTTGCATTGACAGGCAAGACAGCCAATATCCCTGATGCTTATGAAGACATACGTTTCAATAAAGAGTTTGATATCAAAACTGGTTATCGAACCAAATCCATTCTTTGTATGGGAATACGAAACCAAAGCGGAAAAATCATTGGAACGATCCAAGTTCTGAACAAAAAAGATGAAACAGCTTTTTCCGAGTCCGACGAAGCATTGTTAGCTGCATTTTGCGGATTGGCAGGTATTTCCTTGGAAAATGCTAGGGCCTATGAAGAATTACAGCTTGAAAGAGATTCTTTGGAAATTCGCGTACAAGAAAGAACGAAAGAGCTGGCTTCCGAAAAAAAGAAATCAGATGAGCTATTGTTGAATATTTTACCATTCGAGATCGCGGAGGAATTAAAAACAAAAGGCGAAGCTGAGCCTAGAAATTTTGAAAAGGTAACGGTTATGTTTACTGATTTCAAAGGCTTCACTCAAGTAGCAGAAACTATGACCGCCGAAAGTTTAGTTTCCGATTTAGATAACTGCTTTTATTATTTTGATGAAGTCATGGATAGACGCAAAGTTGAGAAGATAAAAACAATAGGCGATTCCTACATGTGCGCTGGGGGACTTCCGAATGCGAACAATACAAATCCCATCGAAGTAGTCTTAGCCGCGATGGAAATCAAAAACTTTATGGAAAAGCTCAAAGAAATCAAAACCAATATGGGGCAGGCTTACTGGGAACTTAGAATCGGAATTCATACAGGACCTGTTATTGCAGGCGTTGTAGGAAAACGAAAGTTTGCCTTTGATATTTGGGGAGATACAGTGAACACGGCAAGCCGTATGGAGTCCTCAGGATATCCAGGTGAAATCAATATCTCGGAGGCAACCTATCAGGAGATTAAAGATTTCTTTGTTTGCGAAGCTCGGGGTAAGATTGCTGCCAAAAATAAAGGTGATATAGAGATGTACTTCGTGAAAAGAATCATACCAGAGCTGTCGAACGATGAGGGTGGCCAAGTCCCCAACCAAACCTTTTTCCAAAAACTGGAGAGATTGGGATCTTAAACCTCAAACAGCCGCAACTCGTCTTTCCAAATCCGCCTTTAATTCTGATATCTTTTTGTCCAAAACAGAGGTTAAATCACCAATGTCTTGGAATCGTATCGTCTCTTCCAACATAGACTTTCGGTCAAGAACAGTGATTTCTCCCTTTTCTAGAAACCCCTTACCCATCGTGATTCGTATGGGATAGCCAATTAACTCAGAGTCTTTAAATTTAAAGCCAGGTCCTAAATCACGATCGTCCCAGATGATATCATATCCTTTCTTTTTGAGTTCTGTATATACTGCTTCTATTTTTGCTTGGTCTTCTGGGGCTTTTGCTATACTCACCAAACAAATCTCAAACGGAGCAATTGAGATCGGCCAAAAAATACCCTTCTCATCATTGGACTGTTCAATCACAGTAGCCATACAACGATTCACACCTATACCATAACAGCCCATAGTTGTAAGATTAGCCTTTCCTTTATCATTGAGGACATTGATATCGAAAGCCTTGCTGTATTTTTGTCCCAATTTAAATATGTGTCCCACTTCTATCCCTTTTTCAGCTTTTAAGGGTGCTTGGCAATTTGGGCACTGGTCCCCTGCTCTAGCTTGTGTAAGATCTATGGAAGTGGTTGTGTTTGGGTCTAGATGGTTTTTGAGTTGTAAATTTTTGATGTGAACATCTACGGCATTTCCACCTGCCACGTAAGCAGATTCCCAATCCAATAAAGTATCAACTAATACCAAAAGATCACTCTGGGGCTTAATGCTTGGTCCAATAAATCCTGGAACTAAACCAAACTTTTGTAATTCGGAGTTTCCCATAGGTCGCAATTCATTTGCAACTAGATAGTTCTTCAATTTGTTTTCATTCAGCTCACGGTCTCCAGGCAAAAAGACCAAAACATACTTTCCATCATAGGAAAGTGCCACAGCCTTAATGGTTTGAGAGGCTTCTATGCCTAAAAAATTGGCCACTTCATCGATTGTCTTCTGATTGGGAGTCGCAACTGGCTCTTCCTTTCCTGAAGGGATATGTTTTGGGTAAAGAAAGGAGGTCGGCGTTTTTTCAATATTGCCTGAATAATTGCAAGAGGGACAAATCGTAAGTGTTTCTTCACCGATTGGTGAGACGACCATAAATTCTTCAGAAGCAGAACCACCCATATTTCCAGAATCTGCTTGTACCGGGATTGTCTCCAGACCCATACGGGAAAAAATTCTGCGGTATGTCTTTCGCATTGTTTGGTACGTTTTGTCCAATGAATCTTCATCAAGATGAAAAGAATATGCGTCTTTCATCGTAAATTCTCTGGAACGAATCACACCAAATCTAGGCCGGATCTCATCCCTAAATTTTGTATGGATTTGGTATACATTGATTGGCAGGTCTTTGTAAGATTTTAACATCGGTTTGACGAGGGTACAAAATGATTCTTCATGTGTTGGTCCGAGGCAATTTTCTACATCATGCCTATCTTTAATGCGAAACATTTCTTTGCCCATTTTGTCCCAACGACCAGATTCTTTCCAAATCTCAGCGGGTGTTAAAATAGGAAGTTGGAATTCCAGTGCACCCGATAAATCCATTTCTTCCCTGACTATATTCTCTATCTTTTTGAGAATGCGTAAACCCAAAGGCAAATAACTATATAAACCTGATGAGGATTTTCGCACCAAACCGGCACGCAGCATTAGTTTATGTGAAGCAACAACTGCATCCTGCGGATCATCCTTGGTTGTTGGAATTAGATACTTACTGGCTTTCATTCAAGGTCCTATTAAAAAAATCGCATAACATCATTAAAAGATACATATAAAAACAATCCGACTAAAAAGAAGAATCCCATTCTAAAAACGGCTTCAACTGCTTTGCGAGGCAAAGGTCGACCAGCTATCGCTTCATAAGCATAGAGTACGATATGTCCGCCATCAGCCATAGGGATTGGCAAGAGATTCATGACCATTAGCGCAAGAGATATCCTTGCGACAAAGTCAAAATAGGTGCTCCAACCATATTCAAGACTACTCCCAGCAATCTGCACTATACCCACGGGGCCAGAGAGAGAATCTTTCGGGCTAAGGACTCCTGAGAAGATCATGGAGATGCCTTTCAGAGTGGTTCCGATATTCTCACCTACTTTCTTCACAGAGGAGAGGAAAGCTTCGCTCAGTGATTTTTCTTTGCTTTCTGTTTCGGCAACAAACTTCATTGAGGGTCTAAATCCTAAAAGACCAATGGGTTTCAATTTGAGTTCGGAAGAATATTTCATGTTTCCAATCCATATTTCTTTCCTTTGGCCCCCTTCAGTTTGCAAATAAGATGTGAAACTTTCGGCATTCGAAAATACCTTTCCGTCCACTCTCAGTTGTTCAAGCCTTGAAGTAATTTCGGGATCATAACTATCCAAGCGAAAATAAGGGACATTGAGTTCAGGAAATTCAGGGTGTTTTATGTTTATGAATTCAAATACGTTGGCACCTAATACTGGTATATCGACAGTGACAAGTTCGGTTGACCACGGAGTGAAGAGAGGGTACTTTTTTCTTTCTACAAAAACTGGGATGGTCTTGTTTTGGTACTTTCCAAGCTCTGTCTGCAACTCTGAAACCGTTTGAACATCGACTTGGTTAACTTTTAAGATAACATCTCCATCTTTTAGGTATTTAAGAGCTCGTTTTCTAAGGCTTACTTCTCTTTCTTTTTTTTCTCTGAGCTTCAGGATTTCTTCCGGAATCTCTTCTTTGCGCTCTTCTAGCTGTTTTTGGAAATATGCAGAGGATTGGTCCTCTTTATCTAAGATCTGGGAAAGAAAATGATTGATTTGCTCAGAATAGGTAAACGTAGCCTCTACCCTTCTTTCTCCAAAAGGTTCGACACCAATTGTTGGTCGACCTCCAGCGCTGTACATATGTGGGTGAATGGTTACTTGCTTTTTCTCTGACCCACGTTCGTATTCAATTTGAATGGGTTCACCTTTGGACAAGCTGATGCGTGTGAATAATTCTTCAAAATTTTCTGTTGATTGTCCATTAACAGAAACAATTCGATCTCCCGTCCTTACACCAGCTTGGTAGGCCGGAGAGTTGATTTGATTTGATTGGTCGATGAAGATTCGGTTGCTTGGTGGATTGTCTCCAGCCATTTCCAGAGCAAGAAAGATTAAAAAACCCATCACCAAATTGGCGAATGGACCACCTAATACAGGTATCATGCGCTTCAAAGGAGGAGTCGAGAGCAATTCGCCCGGCCTGCCCTTTGTTTTTTTCCCATATTCATCTCCCTTGAAGAGTACATAACCTCCTAAAGGAATGGCTGTTATTTGGTAGATTGTTTTTCCAATTCTTTTTTTCCAAATTCCCTTTCCATAACCCAAAGAAAAAATTCTCGCCTCTACACCCACCAATTTGCCACACAATAAATGTCCAAGTTCATGCACAAATATGGATACGGCTAACATTAATACTGCGCCTAATACTAGTATGATCATCGCATGACTCCTTTTTTAAAATTCTCAAGGACAAAGTTTCTAACTTCTCTGTCTTTTTCCAAATAACCTGCTAAGTCATTAGGAAAGCTGTTCTCTACTTTAGACAAACTTTCATCAATGACTTGTGGTATCTCTGTAAAATGAATGCGTTCTTCCAAAAACAATGCGACAGCTACCTCATTCGCTGCATTAAAGATAGCCGGTGCTGTTCCGCCCGCTCTGCCTGCTTGGTAGGCCAATGCTAAGGCTGGGTATCGTTTGGCCTCTGGCTCTCGAAAGTGCAGTTCTTTCCAAGAGAAAGGCTTTCTTTCAAGCAGGAGTTTTGGAGTTTTTGAGGGATAGAAGAGCGAATGTGCTATGGGAAAGATCATATCAGGATGGCTTGCATACAGAAAACAAGCTCCGTCTTTGGTTTCGATGAGACCATGAGCGATACTCTCAGGGTGGATGACCACTTCTATTTGGTCATAAGAAAAGCCAAAGAGAAAATGGGCTTCTATGACTTCCAAACCCTTATTCACAAGACCAGCGGAATCAACTGTAATCTTTGGGCCCATAGACCAAGTTGGGTGTTTGAGTGCCTGCTGCACAGTAACATGTTTGAACTCGTCTAAAGGTAA
Organism: Leptospira ryugenii; assembly: GCF_003114855.1. Lineage (NCBI taxonomy): Bacteria > Pseudomonadati > Spirochaetota > Leptospiria > Leptospirales > Leptospiraceae > Leptospira > Leptospira ryugenii. Next base: position 82,656 of record NZ_BFBB01000007.1, read on the forward strand.
ATCGCGAAAACTTCCACCAGAAGCAGTTAAGGTAATCGCTCTTATATTGTTTCTTTCTTCTTTTTCTAGCAGCTGAAAGAGTGCATTGTGTTCGGAATCCACTGGCACCATAGAAACACCATGTTCCTCTACTAATGCATTGATTAAGGGTCCAAAGGTTACTAAGGTTTCTTTATTGGCAATGGCGATCTTTTTTTTTGCCTTTATGGCGGTGATGGTTGGTCTTGCGCCAATAGAACCTACAATTGCAGTCACAACTGTTCGTACTTCGGACAAGGAAACAATCTCATCGAGACCTTCTTCACCATAGACAATTTTTGTAGAGAGAAAGGCATCACCTAAGATTTGCCTTGCGCCTTCATCAGTTATGCAGACAAGGAGCGGAGAAAACTCTTGGATTAAATCTTTCGCCAACTTTATGTTGGAATGTACACTAAAGGCCTTGAGGGAAAAAAAATTGGGAAAAGAGCGAAGTACCTTTACCGTGGATTGGCCAACCGATCCTGAGATCCCAAGAACACAAATTCCTTCCATTCTATTTAGACTGTACGATTAAACAGGAAATCCTAACATTCCTTTGAAGAGAAAATAGTAATACATGGCTGGCACCGTAAAGAGGAGTGCATCGGCAAGATCCAAAAGGCCACCATGGCCTGGAATGATAGCGGAAGAATCCTTCATCTTGGCATCACGCTTCATTGCTGATTCCGCCAAATCTCCCATTACAGAAAGTATAGAAAAAGTGAAGCCCAAAAGGATGGATTCCAACAATCCAACAGGGACTTTCATTCCAGAAAAATGTTCCCACAATGCATTCAATATGAGTACAGATAGTACGGAAGAAACATTACCCATGATGTATCCTTCCCAGGTTTTTTTCGGCGATATTTTGAGTCCCGCTGGGTGTTTTCCGAACCATCGGCCCCCAAAGTAAGCGCCTGAATCGCTAATAAATGTAATGGTAGAAACTAAAAAGATATAATAAGCACCAAAAGGAAAGGCGAGCAGTAACAAAAAGTGACCAAGGGGAAGTGCCAGATAGACAACTCCTGCTACAGTTGAGCTCACCGAAAATAAGGCACCATCTAATGGCCGTTTAAAAATTTGCAAAACCCAAAGGCTAATGGAGAGGACAATGATCAGAAAAGGAACTGGATGGAATCCTTCTCTTAAAACAGTGGAAAGTTTAAGTGCCCATGATGGTGGAGTGATCTGGAATTGAATGCCGAGGAATTGGAAGTAGTAAACTGTAAAAATGGCGATTGCAAACAATGTTCCCGTCAGTGCAAAGGGTTTTGACTCCTCGCGCTTACAAAAGGAATAAAACTCCCGCAAACCCAAGATGATAGCCACCAATCCAAAGAAATAAAATTCTAGAAAATAAAATCCAGAATGAAAGATCATAAAGACGTAAAAAGTAACAAGGGCTATTGCCGAAAGGATTCTTAACGTTGTTTCACTCATGAAAGACCACCAAATTTTCGTTTACGCGATTCAAAAAAATGAAGCGCTTCTTCCAAATCTCTTTCTCCATAATCTGGCCAAAGGGTATTTGTAAAAAAGAACTCAGCATAGGCAATTTGCCATAACAAAAAATTGGAAACTCTTTGTTCACCTGCCGTTCTGATCAATAAGTCTACAGGGGGAAGGGGGTGTGTATACAAATATTTTTGGAATTCTTTTGGACTGACAGCTTTGTCGAGTGGGATTTTTTTCTCCTTTCGATCAGACATCAGTTTGGAAAAACTTTGTAATATTTCTTCCTGACCACCATAGTTGAGACAAAAATTCGCAACTAATCGCTTATTTTTTTTTGTCAGCTCCATTGCTCTGTCAATCTTTTGTAACACTTTGTTCGAGAGTTTGGATCGATTGCCAGAATGGTGAATGCGGATGCCTTTTTCATGGATATCATCCAAACGAGTATCAATAAATTCAATGAGTAGATTGAATATGGCTTGGATTTCCGAGAGTGGCCGTTTCCAATTTTCCGTGGAAAAGGCATATAAGGATACGTTTTTGATTTCAAAGTGAAGGGCTACATCTAACAGACGATCGATAGCCTTTGCGCCTTCCCTATGGCCTTCTGATCGTTTTTTGCCTTTTGCTTCCGCCCACCTACCATTGCCATCCATGATCACGGCGATATGGGCAGGAATCGTTTTGAATTTCATTCTAAGGGAAATTTAGATCAAACAGTTGTGATCTCTTTTTCCTTTTCTTTTTCTAAATCACTAATCTTTGCAATATAGGAATCAGTGATCTTTTGGATTTTGTCTTGGTGGCCCTTCATCTCATCCTGAGAAAGTTCTGCCTGGTGTTTTTTTAAATCGTCGTTCGCATCTCTTCTAATATTCCGAATGGCAACCTTCTTATCTTCCGCTTTTGACTTAACAACTTTTGCCAGCTCTTTCCGTCTTTCACCCGTTAGTTCTGGAATGTTGATACGGATACTGGAACCATCGTTATTTGGTGTAAGACCAAGACCAGCAGCAAAAATAGCTTTTTCTATGTCTTTTAACATTCCCTTTTCAAAAGGAGTGATTAAGATCATTCTTGGTTCTGGAACGGCGATTTTTCCTAATTGGTTCAAAGGAGTCAAAGTTCCATAATAATCAACGCGCACATCTTCAACCATCATTGGATTTGCCTTTCCTGTACGAATTGTGGAAAAGTCTTTTTTGAGGGCATCGACGGTTTTATCCATTTTGCCCTGCATAGTTTTGATAATTTCATCTACCATCTTCGATCACATCCTCAGAGTTAGAAATCAAAGTACCTATTGTTTCACCGCCGACCAAGGATTTTAAGTTGCCCGCTTTAAAAATATCGAACACGATGATCGGCATATTGTTGTCCATACAAAGGCTAAGAGCCGTTGAATCCATAACCTTTAGTCTACGTTTGATGGATTCCATAAAGGAAACTTGTTTGTAACGAACGGCATTCGGATCTTTTTTGGGATCTGCTGTGTACACTCCGTCCACTTTGGTTGCTTTCAAAATCACCTCGCAGCCAACTTCGACAGCACGTAAAGAAGCTGTAGTATCCGTAGTAAAGTAAGGATTGCCAGTGCCACCAGCAAAGATGATCACTCTCTTTTTCTCGAGGTGGCGGACAGCCCTTCTTCGGATATATGGTTCTGCTACTGCCTTCATTTCGATTGCGGATAGGACTCGAGTGTACATCCCTTGTTTTTCGCAAGCATCTTGTAAGGCGAGGGCATTCATGATGGTGCCTAGCATTCCCATATAGTCTGCAGTTGAGCGATCCATACCAGATTTTGCGAGAGTTTCGCCGCGGATCATATTCCCTCCGCCTACAACAACGGCTACTTGCACACCCATGTCATAAACGGATTTGATTTGCCCGGCTAAAGAAAAAGTTTTGTTTGGGTCAATGCCCAATTCACCCTCTCCAGCGAGGGCTTCGCCAGAGAGTTTGATCAGAATCCGAGAGTATTTGGGATTACTGCCCACCTACTTGGAACCTCGCGAATCTGCGGATGGTGATGTTTTCTCCAAATTTCGCAATCGCTTCTTGGAGAAGGTCATTCACCGTTTTGCTATTGTCGCGGATCGATTTTTGGTTTAACAAACAGATGTCTTCGTAATATTTTTTGAGCTTTCCAGGAAGGATCTTTTCGATCTGTTCTGGTTTTTTTCCTTCTTGTTCTAGGAGTGCTTTTTGGACTTTGGATTCGTTTTCAATTTCCGATGCCGGGATCTCCGTTTCACTCACGTAAAGCGGACTCATTGCAGTGATCTGCAAAGCGATCTCTTTTCCAAGAGCTTCAAAGTCAGAGTTATTGGCAACGAAATCTGTTTCACAATTAAGCTCTAAGATAACACCTGTTTTGCCATTTCCATGGACGTATGATATTACCTTTCCTTCCCCTGTTTCACGGCCGGCACGCTTTGCAGCTTTGGCAAGGCCTTTCTCACGCAGGTAAGTAACAGACTTTTCTATGTCACCATTGTTTTCTTCGAGAGCTTTTTTGCAATCCATCATCCCCGCGCCAGTTCTTTCGCGGAGGTCTTTGATTAAATCTGAACTAATCGCCATTATTCGGCACCTTCCCCTTTGTCTTTTGCTTCGGAAACAACAGCTTTTACAGCTTCCGGATCAACTGGAATGTCTTTAGATACTGGAGGCAATTCTTCGTCCATGATGAACTTTCCGGACTCATCGTACTCACCTTGGTATTCCAATGCAAGCTGTTCTGCGTCCATATCTTCACTGAAATTGGTTTGGATGACTTCCCCACCTGTTCCTTCAAGGACAGCATTTGCCATGGTATCAAGGAAAAGGGAAATGGCACGGATGGCATCGTCGTTGCCAGGAATTGGGTAATCAATCGGCTCTGGGTCACAGTTTGTATCGATCACTGCGAAGACTTTAAGGCCAAGTTTCTTTGCTTCTTTGACAGCAATCTCTTCTTTTTTAGGATCGATGACAAAGAGAATTTCAGGAACAACAGCCATATCCTTTATGCCACCCAGAGTTTGTCTGAGTTTTTCCAATTCTCTTTTAAGAGAGAGTGCTTCTTTTTTTGTGCGGGCTTCTTGTTCGAAGGAATTATTTTCCTCCATTTGCTCAAGTCGCTTCAAACGAGCGATGGATTTTTTAACTGTATTCCAGTTGGTGAGAAGACCACCTAACCAACGGTTAGACACATAGTACATATTGCAAGCTTGTGCTGCTCTTTCGATGGCGCCACGGGCTTGTTTTTTGGTTCCAACAAATAAAACCTTTTTGCCTTGCCCTGTTAATTTGCGAAGAGCATCATAAGCTTCTTTTGTTTTTTGGACCGTTTTTTGAAGGTCAATGATGTGGATCCCGTTTCTTGCCGTATAAACATACGGAGACATCTTTGGATTCCAACGACGTGTTTGGTGGCCGAAGTGAACTCCTGCTTCGAGGAGGCTCTTCATAGATATAACAGACATAGTTACCCCTTATTCGTGCGAGGTTTCCAGAGACTACAATTTAAGTTTGCAGGGGTTAGCTGGCCCTCGACATTCGATCTGCGAAACCTAGGAATGTTCACCCTTGGGTGCCATTTTCATAGGCTTCCTCGTCAGGATTTGGAATTTGGGCAGATTGTCAAGGATTCGGAAAGTAGAAACCCAAGCACCGAGCTGAAAATGGGGCAAACCAATCTATGGGCTATCCGAAATTTGCTTTTCTCTTTTCCTGGAAGGAGAGAATGCCCTCCCGGCCTTCCGGTGATCTCATCATTTGGATCGCCTTCTCTGTGACACGTTTGTATTCCGATTCTTCATAATGGCGAGTGGAATGGGCGCTACGGATCGTTTCGAGAATGGCAGAAGGAGCGTTTTCTTCAATTTTTTTTGCTAATTCTTCTGCTCGAGTCAGTAGCATTTGGGGCTCCACAAGCTCCTGCAAAAGACCCAAGCGGTAGGCCTCCTCTCCATTGAAAACATCTCCCGTCAAAAGATACCTCATCGCATTGCCCCAGCCAAATTCCTGAACCATTCGGAATGTGGCGCCACCCATGGCACAAAACCCTCTTTGTACTTCAGCCTGGGTAAACCGAGAACTTCGCGTACCAATCCGTATATCAGCCGCTAATGCAAGCTCCAATCCGATGGTAAAACAAAATCCACTGATTGCAACGATTAGAGGTTTGCTACGCCTTCTACCGATCAATCCATGTGGGTCCACTGAGTTTTCTGGATACTGCACCTTCCCCTCAGAAATCAAATGTTGGGTCACTTCTTCGATTTCCAAACCAACAGTGAAATGTTTGCTAGTTGAATGGAGGATAGCAACGCGAGCTTCGCTATGCTCTTCAAATAAAGTGAATGCTTCAGTCAATTCGTGTAACATCTGGATATGAAACGCATTGTTGGTATCAGGCCGATCCAATCCTATTTTCATGATTTTATCTTTGTATTCTAACTGAATGAATTCCATACAAATCCCCCTGGTGAACCGATCGGTCTACTTTTACAAAAGGGAATCCAGTTGTCGATTTTTTTTCTCTCTTTTTTTTATCTTAAATCCAAACAAATCTGCTTTACAAATTTGTTCAATAGGCACATAGATAAAAGGTATGTTTATCTTAGCCATTGTGTAGACCGCCAAAGCGGTGAGCTTGTTTTGGATGCCCCACCTAAATTTATATAGGAGAAGGCAATCTAATCATAGGCGGTCTATTCCTCACACATCCACTGTTTTGGTCTGATTTTTGTTTTGCCGCAAAAACTGGAAATGTCACGAAAAGATGATGGCACGAATTTTCACAAATTCTCCAAACAAAGACGAACTTTCGACGATGAAGAAGAGATTCATCCAAGAACATCTGTAAAGAGATCCCATAGGTATCGATCGGATACTCGAGAGTTTCGTTGTGTTGAATGTAAAAAAATGGTCTCTCCACCAGGCTTTGGAACCGAGCAGAGAAACCATTGCCCAAACTGTCTGACAAGTTTGCATTTGGATAATACACCTGGCGACCGAAGAGCGGTTTGTGGTAGTAAAATGGAAGCGATTTCAATCTGGGTGCGGAAAGGTGAGTGGGTGATATTGCACAGATGCAAAGGCTGTTCTGTGATCCATGCCAATCGCATTGCCCCAGACGATAATGAATCTTTGCTTCTGTCATTAGCAGCTCAGGCCATGGCGAAACCAAGCTTTCGTTTGTATGAAGAAGACAATGATCCGGTGGGAGAGCCACCGGATTGAAGTAAGAACTTACTTGTTGAGCAACTCTTTTAAGTAATCCTCATATTCCAAAATCTGAGGTTTATAAACACCTACCTTGAGAGAATCCGCTACTTCCATGGTTTGTAGATTGAAATCGCCTTGGTCTTCTCTCCCCCACCAAGCACCAAGATGCTCGTACCTATTTGTAAATGATTTGCTATCGATTAAGTTTAATTTTTTATCATACAATAAAAATTGTGATTCCGTTGCCATACTAGACCAACATGGAACTGTACCTATAGTCGCTATGCAGAGATGAGCAGTCAAAAGAATGCGTCCTACATTTCCCAAATGATCATCAAATGCAGGACCATGGATTGCAATGAGATAGTAATCAACATCTCTTCTTTTCAGAGAATAAGTCATGTTTTCTCCTACTTTTTTGATCTCGATCATTTTTGAGATTTCTGCGAATCCAGAAATCTTTACTTTCCCCAAATAATTCGTAGCCACTTCTTTTGCTAACTCTGAAGATACACTTGTATCAAAACCAGTGCTTGGGATAGTATCAATCGGCTTGCCGATTGATAGAAGGGAGGATGTAGGATTTTTATAGTCTAACACTGCTGTAGTTGTCGTCACTCTCCCCGAAGTATAGGAGGAATAGCTGTATGGATAAAACCCAACTAAGGCAATTTTCGCTTTGGGACTGAAATCATTGAGTTTTGGCTTATACTCGCGAACAAAAACTAAGTTTTTGCAAGCTAAGAAAGATGCGAGAACTGTAATACAAACAAAAATAAGGCGTAGCATTTAAATCTCCTTCATGATAGATTCGCGATTCTCACATTTAGGTAAATGAAAGCAATCAAAAAATGGCTATTTCATTTAAAATTTCCATTTCAATGCGTACAAATTGGACAATCAGGCAGGATCTGGCTCTCTACAGAGAGTAAAAAGAAAGGAATTGAAGGAATTCTCGCGAGAAGTAGTCTAAAGAAATATTTGGATAGTCGAATGAAAATTTGAAGCATTACTTTGAATGGAAACGATAAGCTGACAAAAAATAAATTTACTATCCGATGTAAGACCTGTCATGGAACAAAGACGAAATCAATATAGAATCATCAATGTCGCAAGGCTCGTCGTCATCACTATTTCGACATTCTTTTCACTACATTATGAATTTCTCTTCTTTCAAACTGCCTCTCTTCTTTTTTTTGCCTTTGCTTTATTTTGGTTTCTCTCCGATGAATTCGGATGGATTCCAGAAGAGCGATACCCCTATAGCGTCTTCATTCCTACCTTTTTAGATTTAACAATTATTTCCGTATTCATGTACTTCACAGGTACTTATTATTCTATGGCCATTGCTGGGTATTTACTCGCAACTGCAGTTTGTTCCCTCAATTTAAAAGTACCGCAAGGTGCTTTCGCTGTGGTCATGTCTATCCTATATTACGGAGGATTTTCCATTCTAGTCTATTTGAATGTATTCGATTTTGTGAACGTCTTAGGGGAAGAGATAGAACTCAAAAGAGAAGGACTTTTGATCAACATATCATTGTTTTCTGTATTCAACATCGCCTTACATTTAATCGTCAAAAATCTTTCGATAGAAAATAGAAAGTTACTCTTACTGAAGGAAGCGGAAAAAGAAAAGGCCGATGCAGCGAACCAAGTGAAATCACTTTTTTTGGCCAATATGAGCCATGAAATCAGAACACCCATGACTGGTATCTTGGGTATGACAGGACTTTTAAAAGATTCCGATCTAAATTCAGAGCAAAGAGAATATGTGGACTCTATTCTTAGCAGTGGGAGCTCTCTCTTAAGGATTATCAACGATATCCTTGATTTTTCCAAGATAGAATCTGGTAAAATCGAAATCGAATACATGCCATTTCAGATCCGAAGCCTGCAAGCAGACCTTACTTCTTTGTTTTTATCTGATACTCAAAAACAGAACTTACATTTAGAATTTGTCTTTGATGAAACTCTTCCTGAGGAGGTGCTGATCGATTCGATCCGTTTGCGACAAGTTCTCATCAATTTGATTGGAAATGCTATTAAATTTAGTAAAATGAATGCCTCCATCACTGTGAATGTGACTGTTTTAGAACAATCTCCTTTGAAGATTTTTTTCTCTGTAAAAGACAATGGAATTGGGATCTCAAAGGACAAAATTGGAAAGTTATTTTCTCCCTTCGAACAATTAGATCGTTCCAAAACACGGCAGTTTGGTGGAACAGGCCTGGGACTTGCCATATCAAAACGTTTGGTAGATTTGATGAAAGGAACATTTTATGTCAGTAGCATTGAAAATGAAGAAACCGTTTTCTCTTTCTTTGTCATCGCGGAAAGGATAGATAAAGACTCCAAAGTCCTTTCCTCAACAAATGATAAAAACGAATACGAGATCCGCCCAGATTTGAAAGTTTTGGTTGTAGATGACAATGCCATCAACCAAAAGCTCATCAAAAAATTAATGGAAAAAACCAATCTAACGGTGGACCAAGCGTTCGATGGAAAGGAAGCTCTAGGAAAGGTGAAAGAGTTTTATTATGATTTGGTCTTTATGGATATCCAGATGCCTGTGATGGATGGGATTACTGCGACTATGGAAATCCATAAATTAAATCTCGAGAGGATGCCAAAGATTGTTGCTTTAACGGCAAATGCATTCCAGGAAGATATAGACTTGTGTAGACAAGTTGGGATGTTTGATTTTCTTCCCAAGCCGATTGATTCTGAAAAGTTGTATACGATACTGCAGACTGTTTCCAAATCAAGTGATCAGAAGCGGCTTTCTTAAATTAAATCGTCATCTGTGAAAAGATCAGGACTTTAAAATATGAAAAGTAAATCCAACGTATGAATCCAGAGAGCTCAAAGCAAAACTTTTTACCCATTTTAAAACAGATCAATGATGGAGAACAAAACCGATATGGGGAGATAGAATATGTACACTCTGAAGATAAGAGGCTTTCGCTCTTAAAATCTTTGCTCCCTGCAATCGAGACACAAAAATTCGAAAAAAAGGAAAAACAAACTCTAACTTCGATCATCTATTGGTACTTAAATGGAACTGTTGGAGAATTTGATACAGTTTGTACGATTTTTCTACCTCTCTACCATATCGATATGGTGAGAAAAGGTTTTGCTGATCACTTAGCAGACAATATGGCTCTCCACCACCAGATTTCCAACATACAGAATATCTTTAGGACCATACAAAAAAATGCAATCCCTGCCAAGGAATGGATTGAGGATGCCATCATCTGTTTGGGAAAGGAAAAAGCAAAAGGCGATACAGAAGCAGAAAGTCTTCTATCCTCTTTACGAAATTTTTTGGGTTATCCAAGTAACGAAACCAAATGACTAGAGCAACACTGCGTTTCATTTCATTTCATTTCGTTCCTCAGCGGATAGTGATGGCTATTTACGCTGGTGCGAGCATTAACATCCCACAGCCAAATGCTTTGCCAGAGCCGATCCCTTGCGTATATGCTTTTTTAAAGGCTTCGGTGTTAGTTACTCGAAGGATGCCGGTGAAGTGGACTTGCAATAAATCTAATTCATGCAAAATCTTCATGTTTTTTTTCTTTGAGACCTTTTCTTTTTCACCTTTATCAAATTGTAAGTTTAGAATCTCAAATCCAGATAGCTCCCCTTTACGTTTTAACCAATCAACTTGTTCATAGTCTTTATAGATTCCCACTCGTTTAGAAGGTAATTTTTCTCTCTGCTCTTTGGAAATAGTTTGTATTAGTTTTTCTAGCTTTAATTTTCCTTCTCTATATTTCTCCCGATATTCTCTTGATTCCTTTTCTGGAAAGTCTTTCAATTCCTCTTTAAAAAGAAGCCTATAATTCTTTATCTTCTTAGTTGGATTTGCTTTTAGCGAAAATCGAAAAGAACGATCCTCTTCTATAAAATTATCCAAATTCAAATTTAGAATCTGTGGTTTTCCTTTTAAAAACTCTTCCCCATTAAATGCATTATCCCAAAGCGGAGATACATTAGATAATACTAATATTCTTGGTTTGGGTTCTCCAGCTTGTTTAAAATTTTCTTCAACTCGGTACAAGAAATCTGGATTCATACTTTCACTTTTTTGTTTTTCAAATCCCATACATAGTCTTTGATGAATCTTATAGGGATTTGTTATCCAATTTGCCGCTTTGCTGCTTCGTGAATTTATTTCAAGATTGGATAGGTACATTTTGTTTTACCTCACTTTTATAAAATTCTTTTCTTTCGCTAAACTGCCATCTCTTACGACTTAAAACTTCATCTCTTCTTGTTCTAATATCAGCATTCTCGTCTCCTTCATCTTCCCAAATGTACTCAATAAAATTAGATTTCAACTTTTCATTTTCAAAGAAATAGTTTATATTTTCTTTCTTAAATCTTTCTTTGAGATTTTGTTCATATTTACTAAAAGCTAAAAATAAATCATTTGCATTGACTAAACTTGCAAATACAGGAGATGAAAGTACACAAGATTTTCTTCCTAGAAACAAAGAGAAGATCGGTTCATTCAACTTCTTTTGAATTTCTACTAAATCTATTTCTTGCTTTTTTTTCCTAATACAAACATCATACATTGCATCCATTCGATAATCGCGAGAAGACAGAATTGTGTTTAACTCCAATTTCTCTCTAAGCTCATCTTTACGAGTCGAATAAATTATTTTTCCTTTACTTGGAGGTACTTGTACTGTATGATAATCTCTGAGTAATATTCCTGGGCTATAAACTTTCACACCAAAGGATAAAGATTGAGTGAGTAAAATATGCTTTTCTTCCTCTTCTCGCTTGTATCCTAAAGCCGATGCAAGTAATCCCATAATTGCTGATTTGGAAGGATAGGAAAAGCTATGACGGTTTTCTCCCACAGCTATTTCTCCCCAGGAAGCAATTGGACCATATAACCGGAAAACTAAATAGTCTTTCATATTTAATCTTCCTTTATAAAACTAGAAATACTTTCCAAACTACCTTCCCCTTTCAGGACGTTAAACGATTTCTCTCCTTCAGAACATTTTCCATAGACTTTTTCAAAATTCATTCTCATCTTCTCAATTTCATCAATGGATTTGGCTAACATATCTTTATCCTCAATTGGCTTTAAAAAAGAAACATGCAAAGAACGAGGTTGTTGGTTTCCTTTTTCAGCTAGACAGAACATGGCTCTCGCACGTGAGGCAAAACTGTTTTGTTTACCGGTTGGAGAAACGGTAGTACAGGCTTCCAATAAAGAAGTAATTGTTTGATTGGTTAAGTTTCTATCGCCGTTAAGATTTTCTAATAAAAGATTTCTATCTATGCAAATATATAAATAGAAAAGTCCAGCTCCAAATTCTGTGTCACCTAAATGTCCTGCACCAGCATCTACATCGTTTTTATTCAAATCATCAATAGCAGTAAAGAAATCATCTTCAACTGCAACTTTGTGGACGGTGATTGCATGGGCAACTTGGACAGCAGCTTCTTTATTGAAACTGGGTGAAGAGGCTAACATTCTTCCAAACATTGCAATGTCAGCAGAAGAGTTTTCTTTTTTTAAAAGTTTTAATTCTTCCTCTTTAGGTGCTCTTTTTTCACTTGCAAGTTTTGCAATTAGAGCTTCAATCATAGTTTTTTCTTCCGTACTAAAATGTGCAAGTTGCTCAATCTCTAAATCATTATTTGGACTTTCTTTCTTTTCACCTTTAAGTTTACCGAATACTCCCACAATGCTCTTTGCCCAATCTTTTGCATCTTTATCCTTAACTCCCTTTTCTTTTAAGCTTTCAAAAATTTGAATACCCATTTCTTTCGTTCTAATACCGATATGAGTAGAGAGTTTTTCTTTAAAGGAATCAGATGTTCTCCAAGCTCTTTTTAAACTTTGGGAAGAAATCCGTAAGCGATTAACACCGCCCATGATAGCCGTTTTAGGTCTTCCCAAATCATCTCTGTTTAAATTAGATGGGGGGTAAGAGGTAAGTAAATGTAGTTGAATGAATCTATTCATTGTTTGCTCCTAGTGCAATTGTGTTTTCTAAATCGTCATTATTGTTTTCGCTTGGATTTGTAGTTCCATAGTAATCATAAGCCCATTGCTTTTTGACCTTATCTCCTAATCCCCAGAAGTAGAGTGAGTAGAATATATCGAAAATATTTACTTTACGATCTACATGGTGGATTACTCGAATTATTTTCTGATAAAATAATTCATCTTCTGATATACTAGAATATTGCAATATTCTTCTGAATCGAATATCGCTCACTAATGCTTGGTCACTCCCTGATTTTTTTTGTGATAATTGTCTTGCGAAGTTTATGGGAATGTTTTCTTTCACATGCGAAAGAATTCCCGCTATAGCACAAATCCGATCAGAGGAAAGTTTAAACTGTATATCGTCACTTATTCTTAATTTCGAAATTAAGATTTGACTAACGGGAAGGAAAACAGTTTCAGTGGGAGTATTGCACCTTCTTAAATTGGCTCTATTTCCGTTATTTCTTTGTAAGTCATTCCACCATTGCAATATAATTTCTCCGCTCGGAGAATCTTTATCGAACACTCTCATTTCTTTATTGCTCCTATATTGTTATTTGCCTTTTTCTTTGCTGCTGGTTTATCTTTGATTGGTAATCCAAAATCATTTCTAATCTTATCTCCTAGATTCCAGGAGATTAAACTTTTTCTTGCTTCCACAATCCGTTTTAAATTTTCAAACTCGACAGAGCCAGATTCTACATATAATTCAAAAACCTTTAACGATTCTTCATTTAAATACTTTAACCATTCTTCTTTTGCTTCATTATTAAATGGAAATTCTTTTCCTAAATTATCCCGAATCGTTTTTGCTAAATTGTAAAATTTAGTTTCTGTTGCTTTGAAAAAACTAATTTTCAAATAATCAAAATCGCCTTTTGGTTTTTGATCTTGATTAAACCAAGCATCTTTCACTTTAGTTTGTAAATTGTTAGCTACTTGTGTTGCTGCTTGTAAAATTTTAGAAATTTCTGATTCATATTTATCAATAAATTTTGGATCAATGGAATAAATAGGAATTAAACTTTCATACCAATTTCTAGCTTTCATATTATCCATATCAAAGCCAAATGCCCAGACTCTTGTTTGCTCTTCTGGGAATTTTCTATTCTCAAAATAATAACTTAGAACTTTTGCATTTTTATCTTTATCTTTTTTGCCATAAACAAAAGACATCCATTGGTTATATATGATTCCACCTGGCTGAGGATGAAAAGGAAGCCATGTTTCTCCAAGTTCCTTATCCTTTGTAAAATAATATGGACTTAAAGGATGAATCCAAGAACCTCCTCCATAATCCAATCCATAACCTTTGACTAGATAAGATTTAACTGAAATATCTGATTCTATATTGCAGACATCGCAATGAATATTTTCTTTTGATTGTTGCAATTGAATTCTTCTTGGGTAAGACCAATAAACAGATAAAGGATTCAAATCATTTATTGTTGTTTTAGAACCTTTTGAATTTTGTTTATAGTATTTATTTGTAATCCAAGGAAAAACATTTTCATAATTTTTTTCTTTTTTTGGTTCCTGTGAAAAACAATCTTTAGGAAGCACATTGATCCAAATATCTGACCATAATGTATGTAGTTCTTGATCTTCTTTTTTTGTTGAATTAAATTTTAAAATGGTAGTAATAGGTCCTCCTCCCCGAATAGAAGTTAAATGACCTTGCCCACCAGACGGAGAATTTGTTTGAAGAGTGAAAAGTGCAGATGCCGCACAGTGATTGCAAATTTTTTCAACAGAACCTCTTTTTGTAAAAAAATCTTTGTTCTCTTTGATTGTATTTTCACCAGGCGATTCAATTAGAAGTGCCGAAATATTTGCAGTATTCGCATCAGAGTCCAAACTAATATCCTGCATAAAACGAACCTTTTCTCCAAATAAGTCGAATGCAAAAGCAATTTTATCCGTTTCTTTTTTTAGTTCTTCTGGATTTGGAGGAGAGTTAAATTTATCCTCCCATTCGTTTTCATCCTTAGGTGCATAGACTGTTTGAAATAATCCGATTAAGAATTGATACAAAGCTCCTTGAAAATCAGGACGAGGAGTTACAATTTCAATGATAGGATTATCAGAATTAACCCCATCTGTAATTTGAGAGGGAGCAATTTTTTCAATCTCTCCTTTTTTTCTCTGAACAGTAATCCATTTATCTTGCATTAGATTCATGCTTCCTCTCCTTGTTTCATTTTTCTAAATCCTATATGTTCATTGTATGAAACAAAGACTTCGTTGTTTTGTTTGTCTAGGACTGTACCAATCCAATTTCCTAGTTCATTTTTTGTGAGAGGAATTAATATCGAATACTTACCCTTATCTGGTAAATTTTCTTTACAGGCATCTATTGCCTTATTCAAATCGTTATCCTCGCTTATTTTTTCATACTTAAGAATATACGACATGACTTTCACTTCACTATTAGCCCAAGGATAGCTTCCTTTATTATACCAAGGGGTTAATTTCCCTTCTTCCCATTTTGCTAAACTCACTTTGATCGTTTCTTCTCCTAATCGAGTGGGCGCATTAATATCATTCCAAATCGTTTCATTATCAATAGCAGTGTAACCTGATTCCAAGTTAATGGTATTGTTTTTGGCTTGAGAAGCTTTTTGTTTATCAATATTATTATTTTCATTAGTTATCTCGATTAAGCTTTGCGGAATCGCTTCTTTATCTCCATAAACAAAGTCAATTAAAGTGCGTGCTTCCTCTGGCATTTTGATTTCACCTTTTTGTTTCAGCACTTTCGCGGTTAAATAAAGTTTACCGTGATCAGGATAAACTTTTGCCCCTCCACGAAATACAGAACTATACCAATTCTTCTCTGGCTCATCATTAACTAATGGAGAATAAACATATAGAACGGGCTTTTCTCTTTGGTCTTTAGCAAAAACTCGGTTACCTAGTTGATCTCTCGTATGGCGGTGCAATCTTCCAGCTCTTTGAATAATTAGATCAATCGGAGCTAGGTCTGTTACCATTATATCAAAATCTAAGTCGAGAGATTGTTCCACAACTTGAGTGGCTATTACTATTTTTCCACTTCGCTTTATTGCATTACTTTCTTTTCCAAATAATTCTAAGACCTGTTGTTCTTTATCTAATCTATCTCCCATTGCAAATCTAGCGTGAAATAGAACTATATTTTCTTTTTTATAATTGCCATCAGAAGTAAGCATTTCATAGGAATTCATTGCGTCTGTTACAGTATTTCTTATCCAACAAACACATTTGTTTTCGTGGATGGATTTCTGAATTAATTTATAGATTTCCCCTTCTTCGTGAATCAATTCAACTTTCACTGTTCGTTTCACTTCTTCACGAGTCGCTACTGGAATTAGGATTGGCGATTGATTCAGAACAACTTGAGTGATCAGTGGATAAGGATGTTTAACATCTATAGAATTTTCTTCTATAATTTGATTTGAATAGGCAGAGATAAATTTCTTTTTTAAAGAATTTGGCATTGTAGCAGTTAGTAGAATTACACTAGCTCCTATTTTTGCCTGTGTCTTTAAAAGTGATTCAATCAATTCATTCATATAACTATCATAAGCATGAACCTCATCTAGAATCAGGACTTTATTCATCATCCCAAAAAGTCGCAAGGATTGAAACTTAGAAAGAAGTATAGAAATTAAAACTTGGTCTATTGTTCCAACAGCAACATCAGCTAACGTCGACTTTTTACTGCTATCCGCTAACCAAGCAATACAACTAGCAGAAGCTGATTCTTCATCTTGAGCATAAGAAATATCCTCAGGAATTTTTTCTGATATAATCGTATCTTTAAATATATCAGACAATCCTCTTGCACCATGAGCCAATACTAATGAAGCTTGCGAATTTAGTTCATACAATTTTTGATAAAAAGAAGCAACACGGTTATACATTCCATTAGCCGTTGCCATAGTTGGGAGACCGATAAACAGTCCATCGCTACCAGTTGTTTCCATTAACCGCTTAGCTAGAATAAATGAGGCTTCTGTTTTTCCTGCTCCTGTAACATCTTCTAGAATGATCAACTGTGGTTCATTTTGTATTTTCAAAGAATCGCAGGCGGCCTGAAGCGGTGTAGGTGAAAAAGATAAATTATCAGCAATATTCGAAAATAATTCTGATGGAGTTGCGTATTTGGATATTTTGCATGGTAAAACTCCTGCTATTGCAATTGCTTTTCTAGCTCGTGGAATGGCGAAATCATTCCAATATTTTTCTAAAGAAATTTTATCTGATTTGAATTCAAAAATTTCCTTGTTTGAACCAATCCAATCACATAATACGGATAAGCCGGCTAACCAAAAGGAAGTTCTTGTAAGTCTACCCTTTACATCTTCAAAATCAATCGTCGTAAATTTTTCTACCATTGAGCCTGATAAAAATAAATGATATGTATCACTTAAGAAGTGAAAAGACTCTTTTATATTGTTTTCAAGAAACTGTGAATATATATCAACTGTATTGCCAGTGTAGCCAGTATTGGATGGAGGTTTGCCATGATGACCAGTTGTAATCGAAACGAATAATTCTAGAATATCCTTTACCTTTCTATTTTCTATAAAGTTCAGATTAAAAAAATTTGATTCAAGTAAAATACCATTTAAATTACCGCGCTTATTAATGAGAAATTTATTTTTCCAGAGTATAAAACCTAAACTGTCATGTCGAATTATGTAATTTTTTGCCGTTGATCCAGGATTGAGTTTTGAATAAATACTTTTAACTTGACCTTGAAAAGCATCGGAAAATTTTCCAAGATCATGAATGGCAAGAAAGAACAGGAAAAGATTTTTAAATAAAGCTGATTCAATGCCCGTCAAAGTAGAAAATCTAGATAATAGCTTCGGATTTTCCTCAAGTAATACTTCCCCCACCGCAGAAACATCCAAACAATGATAAGGCAAGAGATGGTAATTGCCGGCTATATCTGCCTTCCCCCAATATTTAAAATATCCGTTTGACTCGTCCAATTTACTCATAACTAAAGTTTACAGCGAAGCTAGGACAAAAGAGGGCAAAAGAACAAAAAATTGTCTGAAAAAGTAAGAAAGTGAACGTTAAATGAAAAAAACCTAACATTTGCTTATTTTTAGTGTTCCAATTTTCGATTTTTAAAGGGTCATGGCAAATAAAAATCTACAAGAGCTACCAAAATTTGAAGATAATTGGAGTTATCTCTACTTCGAGAAAGGGAAAATCGATCAGTTTCAAAAATCAATAGCCTTTCATTTTCTCGAAAAGACCGTCCCGATACCTATTGAAACGATTACTTTACTGATGTTAGGTCCAGGAACCACGATCACCCATGAGGCAATCAAAAGAATCAGTGAAAGTCGCTCACTCGTGGCGTGGACTGGAGAAATGGGCGTTCGATTTTATTCCGCAGGGTACACAGGAACGTATTCTGCGAAAAATCTCCTTAAACAAGTTGAAAGTTATGCGAATCCACTAAAAAGAGATCGCATTGTTCGCCGAATGTACCAAATGCGCTTCCAAGAGGTTCTCGATCCGTCTTTGTCAATTGAACAAATTAGAGGGAAAGAGGGAGCAAGAGTTCGTAATATCTATAAAACATATTCCGAATCCATCGGTGTTGAATGGAAGGCCCGCTCCTATGACCAGTCAAATTGGGATTACTCGGATCCCTTGAACAGAGCATTATCGTCGGCAAATGCTTGTTTATATGGAATCGTTCATGCGGCTATTTTAAGTTCAGGATTTTCTCCAGGCATCGGATTTGTGCACACAGGAAAACAATTATCATTTGTGTATGATATTGCAGATTTATACAAATCAGAAGTTTCGATACCTCTCGCGTTTGATGTTGTTAAGGAAAGCAATTTCGATGTTGAACGACGTGTCCGATTTCAATGTAGAGATTATTTCAAAGCCGCAAAACTGATGAAACGTATTATTCCCGATATAAAGGAGTTGCTCTATGGTGGTGATATTAATGCAGAAAGCGAAGATTTCCCAGAGGGGAGAGATGTCGCGATTAGCTATTGAAATCAAGGCGGGTGTCTTTGTTGCAACGATAAACGCGCGGGTTCGAGATGAACTCTGGAAACGAATGACGGAGGAGTGGCGAAATCCATGTATCATGATCTTCAGCATGAATAACGAACAAGGTTTTGAGATTCGAACATTTGGTGATCCAGAACGTGAGGTTTTAGACTTTGATGGCTTATTTCTCTTGGCTCGACCTTCAGAAAACCGAACCTCGGATGATTTGTCAGAGGTTGATGATACAAAAATAGATTGAAAGGCCTGTCAAGTGATAGTTTACTATACATGTATTTAGCCTATTCCCCACGCATGTGGGGTTGAACCGAACTCATCGCCTTTCTTGATATCGAACAAAGCTATTCCCCACGCATGTGGGGTTGAACCGTGACCGTTTTGCTTTTTTCTCTTTTTCCTCTTCTATTCCCCACGCATGTGGGGTTGAACCGAAGCTGAAACAGCTTATAGGGAAAATGCATAACTATTCCCCACGCATGTGGGGTTGAACCGACTCTCCTTATGCCAGAAACCAAAAGGGAAAACTATTCCCCACGCATGTGGGGTTGAACCGATTACGCCATCCTGGAGATTTATCCTGTCAGCCTATTCCCCACGCATGTGGGGTTGAACCGGCCACCCAAAGTCGTTCCCTGTTAGGGTTACTCTATTCCCCACGCATGTGGGGTTGAACCGTCAAACAGGCTTTTATTGGTTCGGTCATTTCCTATTCCCCACGCATGTGGGGTTGAACCGGGACAAGGGCTTTTTTTTCGCCTTCAACGATTCTATTCCCCACGCATGTGGGGTTGAACCGACGAGTACGCTATGATTTTTACGCGCGAATTTCTATTCCCCACGCATGTGGGGTTGAACCGTAGACCCGGAGCAACGAAGCCCCGTAATTTTTCTATTCCCCACGCATGTGGGGTTGAACCGGATTTCATTTAGTACCCCAGGGATTCGTATTTCTATTCCCCACGCATGTGGGGTTGAACCGAAAGTCTTTTCAGTTTCTCGTCTGTTGTGCCACTATTCCCCACGCATGTGGGGTTGAACCGGATTGGTCCTACCGTCGGCCCTAAAGGAGTGACTATTCCCCACGCATGTGGGGTTGAACCGAAAACGAGGTGCTTGCGGTGTCATATGATGCCTATTCCCCACGCATGTGGGGTTGAACCGTAATCTCCTATATCTATCAAATACTCTGTTCTCTATTCCCCACGCATGTGGGGTTGAACCGGAGGATTGAATCCGCCATTAACTATCCCTTTTCTATTCCCCACGCATGTGGGGTTGAACCGTCTAACGGACTCGTTACCTTTGAACCGATCCGCTATTCCCCACGCATGTGGGGTTGAACCGCAGAATACCAAATCAGAGGATATTTGAAAAGCCTATTCCCCACGCATGTGGGGTTGAACCGCGGAACTACTGCCGTAGCAGATGCAAGCGTTACTATTCCCCACGCATGTGGGGTTGAACCGCTAAAAATGTATGAGGGGGTCGCACACTTTTTCTATTCCCCACGCATGTGGGGTTGAACCGGTGGTTATCCTTGCAACAAGGCGGGATACTCGCTATTCCCCACGCATGTGGGGTTGAACCGTCACAAGACACGGACATATCACTCCTTTAGGGCTATTCCCCACGCATGTGGGGTTGAACCGGATAAAGGGTTTTGGCAAAGGTCATTAAATTCCTATTCCCCACGCATGTGGGGTTGAACCGAAATTTGTTCTTCATTTAAACGGTGGTATTTTCTATTCCCCACGCATGTGGGGTTGAACCAATAAATAACAAATCGGAGGGTGAGCCGATACTCTATTCCCCACGCATGTGGGGTTGAACCCCACGGCTGGATTGTAAAGAACCACAAATTTACTATTCCCCACGCATGTGGGGTTGAACCGGTATCAATGTCAATGTAGAGTTTAGGGATATGCTATTCCCCACGCATGTGGGGTTGAACCGTTTCGGCGTTTATCATAGACGACTTGCGAATCCTATTCCCCACGCATGTGGGGTTGAACCGTAGCCCAGTTGCCTTAGTGTAGTTGTTGTTACCTATTCCCCACGCATGTGGGGTTGAACCGCAACATTATCTCCAAGGGTAGACGGATCTCCTCTATTCCCCACGCATGTGGGGTTGAACCGCGGAAGCGAAGCTTTGCTTTTGTGGTTGAAAGCTATTCCCCACGCATGTGGGGTTGAACCGTTCTCGAGCACCTCTTCATCCAGGACACAACGCTATTCCCCACCCATGTGGGGTTGAACCGCTGAGAGCTTACATCGTCATCGTCACCTTTAGCTATTCCCCACGCATGTGGGGTTGAACCGAAACCGACGTTGCAAAAAGACAAGCACTCGCACTATTCCCCACGCATGTGGGGTTGAACCGGATGGCTCTATGCTGAACGAGCGTCTCGCAATCTATTCCCCACGCATGTGGGGTTGAACCGCAAGATGAGTTCCCACCCCGCTCGGCCCGATTCTATTCCCCACGCATGTGGGGTTGAACCGCATGGGGCAACGCAAATTTTGGTTCCGTTTCGCTATTCCCCACGCATGTGGGGTTGAACCGTGCAAGAGCCTTTTCTAGTGCCTCGCCTGTAACTATTCCCCACGCATGTGGGGTTGAACCGAAAGGTAAGTCAAAAGAATGAAAGTTCATCCACTATTCCCCACGCATGTGGGGTTGAACCGCTTTGGAAAATCATGGCTGGGCAAATGCAAGCTATTCCCCACGCATGTGGGGTTGAACCGGAATTGATTGTTACGGATGAAATCACAGTAGCTATTCCCCACGCATGTGGGGTTGAACCGATAGAAAGGCACTTAAAGAAAAGTATCTCCCGCTATTCCCCACGCATGTGGGGTTGAACCGTTGAATGAAGAGTGAAAGGGAAAGCAACGTCCCTATTCCCCACGCATGTGGGGTTGAACCGATCAGAGTTTGGCATAAGGATCTTAATAACAACTATTCCCCACGCATGTGGGGTTGAACCGTATATTTGTATATTGATACGGTAGGGGACATTCTATTCCCCACGCATGTGGGGTTGAACCGTAAACCTAGACGGTCATTGGATGAGGATTGTACTATTCCCCCCCACGCATGTGGGGTTGAACCTAACGCGAAGAAGGCTTGCCTGACGTATTGCACCTCTGTTCATTTATAACAACTCTTAGGTTATGGCTGGAGCCACTCTCTTCTTATCGTTGAGCGAAGTGAAAAAAATTTGCCCTCTACTTTAATAGAATCCTTAAAACCATGTATTTATTTCTGGTCAAGGCACCGGCATGTTTGCTTCATTTTCTAAATTGCTACCAATTTTCAAATCAATACCACTTATGCACATTAGGTGATGCGGGGACGATCTTTGATTTTAGCAAGAACTCGTGAGATATCTGGCATAGTTATTTTCCTTGACTTTTTTTCTGGGAAAACGATAATCTCAGTGGAGTCTTCTAGGTGTTCCCACCAGGGGCATTTGGAGCCCGGCGGTTAGGAATGCCTCTATGGCTACCCTAAGTGCTGGCACGGGGATTAATGAGGCCAGTAATCGAGGTTCATCTTCTCTGAAGAGAGGTACCTTGGTAGCTTTAAAGATTTGTCGAGGGCACACGGACGGACAAAACGACTTTTTCAAAGGTCTAGCTACCCGAAAGAACCTAACCCTCATTCTTTTCATCAAATTTTGAAAACTTTTTCAGTTTTTTGTGAATTGGCATTTCATAGCCAGTTAATACCCGATGCCCATTTTCTTTAATTATAAATGCTACGACTTTCTCATTAAATTGCGCTTCTTTGGAGGCTATTGCCAACCTATCTGGATAATTTTAACTTCATGTAATTCACCAGATTCCAATGTCTTCGCAAGTTTTTGGAAAAGAACCAAAAAGTCTCCTTCCGTATTATATTTACTATTTTTTTCGTTTTTCCTACTTTCAATAATATTTGCTAAACCAAATCCCCACTTGCCGTCCTTCCCATAAGGGAAATCTATCCCACCAATATCATCTCTTGTTACAATATCTGGGATATACCGAGATTTTTCTTTTAACAAACGTTTAATCCCTTCCTTAGCGGATAGAGATGGTCCCTGCAGCAGGGATCGCAGTGGAAATCCGCCTAGGATTGCAACGGAGAGCCCGGTCGTGCCTACTTACTGTTTACTGATAAATCAAACTGCGAGCTGCCCACATCTTTTGTCCTAGGTCTTGTGTAAAATTTGGACAAAGGAGAGATAAGATGCGTTTCTTTGGTTTTCAATTTCTTATTTGTGCGGTGACTGTTGGCCTATCTGCTTGCTGGTTTCCCGAACTCGTGCCCGATCGGGACTGTGCTCTACCATGTAAATACTATACACAAAGGCTCAAGGTACTTGCACTCCAAGAGGAATACGATTTGAAACTCAGGATCTGGGAATACCACCTGGGGATGATCCTCCAGGGAAGGTAGCGATAGAAGGAAACTGTCCCATCGGGAAAATAGACACTATTTTTGATAGTAAGAACCGATGAGAATCTTACATATTGTCTTCTATACAGATGAAGGCTCAGGGTTTTTTCTCTATTTTGTATGCTGTATCGGTTTGTCTGTCTTGCCAAAAGGGAGATTGGTCAAACCTATGTGACCCAGATTCCCCAGCCCGCGCGCAAATCATCGTTCTTTCTGCTCTGACTTCTAGTAACCAAAGCCCTTGCCTATTGGAATCTGGCCTCGGCCGACTAAGCCCAGCCGACTTTTCAAAAAAAGACATCACTTCTTTTTCCATCCCTTCTCTCAACATAACAGGAATTATATCTGAAAACAGAATACAGCTGACGGCTGATAATTTAACATCTCTCACACCTTTGGTCGCAAAATTCACAACAACTGGAAAGTCGGTTACCGTCAATGGTGTTGAACAAATCAGTGAAGTGACGATCAACTCCTTTGATACAAATCTCACATACGTAGTCACAGCATTAGATAATTCTACCAAAAGTTATGTGGTCACTCTTACGGCTCCAAGAACTTACGGTAGCTCATCTCTACGGGTATGGTTACGAGCAGACTCACTTGCCTTAAATGATGGAGATGCAGTGCAAACTTGGAATGATGTGAGCGGCTTTGGGAACAACGCTACGCAAAGTGTTGTATCGCAACGGCCAATCTTAAAAAAGAACCAGATCGGAACTCTTTCGACAGTTCAATTTAGATCAGGAAATACTCAAAGACTCGACTTCTCAGGAGCCACAGGTCTTTACATAACAAATAGTGGTTCTTTTTTCGTCGTTATGAAACTGATAGGTACGAATGCCCTAGGGACAACGATATTAAACCTTCATCGAGCACAAGGAAGGGAGTTTTCCTTGGTACACTTAACAGGACAATTTTTGGTTTGTCGTAACGGACTGGCATGCGCTCAATCTTCGGGCTTCGCTCTACCATTTAACAGCTATGTTGCGATAGGAAGTTTCCAAAATGCAAACACAACCGTCACGGAATTATGGAATGGGGATTTTAAAGGATCTATCTCAGCTGTGGGTGCAGATTTTGACTACTCGGGTGGAGGTACACCAGGCGAAGGGTATTTAAATAATGGAAATCTAGACGCTGACATTGCGGAAGTTTTGTTTTTCAATACGCTCATCACGCAAAATGAACAAGACAAGATCTTTTGTTATCTGCGTGCAAAATACAATTTAACTGCAACGACAACTAGCTGCGGAAACTAAAGGGCTTCAAAAAATACAGTCAATCTGTACTCCCACTTCCTCTGCTTTGAGGATCGGATCTCTTTTTGTAAATGTTTTCCATTGGAAACTTTGTCTCTCCTTCCATGTCTGGCCACTTACCTCTGTATTTAGAAACAGATCTAAAAAAGTCACCGCTAAGAATAAACCAAGAGATACGTTTTGACGATTGGTATATTGCTGTTTGGTGATAGTAGCGCCAGAAAAAGGATCAACTGTATCCTCCTGTAAAGTATCATAAAAATTAAATCGAACCAAGGCTTCCACAGGACGCAATGTATCATTTTCAATTCGATTCGAAGTGTTATACAAAAAAATGATCTCTCTGTTGTTTAAAACATCTTCAGGAGGATTACGGTATTTAGAATATAGAAAAAGAAAAAATAATTTACTACTTACAAGAGAAATACCTTCTCCGTATTGACCCCTGGTAAACGAGGCAGAATAAAATGGTAAAAGTGAATAGTAAATCGGAACCGAAGGAATCGGTTTTTGTGTTGTAGACTCCGATATGGAAGTTGATTTTTCTATCTCTTCCAAAGGAACTTCTTCTTTTTGTGTGATTTGCGGGTATTGTATAGGTCCGGGCTCTATCGATAGTACTTCACCTTTGGAAATATATTCTATTTTTTTATCGACATAAAGCAATTTGATTTTGTCTCCTTCGAGATAAGATTTAACATTGAGTATCTTTTTACCAGATTTGAGAGTCACAATGTCTGCCGACAGGGAATGAATTCCAAAGAATAGCAGAATAGAAATCTTAACTTTGCACATATAGTTAGAAAAGGATGCTCCTAATTTCAGAAACAGAAATGGACTGTAACTTTCCCTTTCGATTTAAAATATAAATATCCTCATCCTGCCATATTTCATCTACTTCTAAGATAAGACCTGTCTTTAAAATGACTTTATTGCCTGGTACTGATTGTATTTTTTTTGGAGAAATTTGATCTACACTTAGGCGATTGTTGGTATTTGCATCTTCTCGCAAAGAGTTAAATGCATTGCGAAGATTGGAATTTTTTTCCTTTTTTGCTTTTTTCAAAGAAAAATTCTGTGGTGAGGAAAGAAGAAGCTCCTCTCCTTCTTTGATGGATAGATTTTCTCTTTGTGAATCAGCTTTCTTGAGATGACTGAATAAAACTTCCCCTTCAAATATACTTAGCTTGGTATTTTCCGTTTTTGAAATATAGACAGAGGTTCCTAAAAATTGAACCGTATAATCCTCTCCCAAATATACCACTAACTTTTCTTCCAATGAAGATTCCATAGTCGTGATATAGAATACACCTTTGACTACATCTACCTTCCATTCGCCATTCTCAAAGGAAATGTTTGCCAATGAATGTGGTAAGATACGGATACGTTGTCTTCGTAGACGCTTGAATTCAAAATCACAGCCTGACATTTCTTTGGTCTCGATCATGATTCTTTGGGGAAAATCAGATTTTGTTTGGCAAATTCCTAAACTTCGTATCAGAGTAAACTGCGCCGAAATTTGAGGATCTTCCACCTGTTTGTTTGCCAAACTTACATAAACTCCCCATAAGATTCCTAAAAACAGTAAGGCGGCCGTTGCCAGTTGATACTTACGAAAAGGTGATGTTTTTTTCTTAGGAATTGTAAGGCTCAATTTATGGATTTGAGAGTCCATCTTGGATAGCTCTTGGAATGTTCTATGCAACTGAGTGGATCCTTTAACCAACTTGGCTAGATGCGCCTCCTCCTCTTCTGTCAATGCATCGAAAATATAATCAGCAACAAAAGCAGAGAACTCCTCGCCATGTGATTCATAGTATGCAATGGGATGGTTCCAAGTTTCTTTCTTCATAACTTGCCTAAAAATATATCTCTTAAATCTACTAGAATTTTTGAATATCGTCTCGATATGGTCCTTCGATTCAAGCCGAGAGATTTTGCCATCTCATCCAAAGTCATTGCCTTAAATATCTTCATATGAATGATACTTCGATCTGTTTCTTCTAATTTTTCAATGCAGTCTCGTAACTGTACAATATGTCCCTCGTCAAATTCTGAAATTTCGTGCCTGGGTGAAGTTAGATGGTCCATATTACTTTCTAAATCTACAATCCTAAGCTTTTTTTTCCTTTCTAAATCGAGAAAATGATTTTTTAAAATCCTTTTTGCCCAGGTGATGAAGGAGCCTTTTTCTGATTGAAAACTTTGCTCTGCTTGCAAAATCTTTATGTACGTTTCTTGTAAAAGATCTTCCGCCTCTACTTTATCATGGCACAAGAACAAAGCATATAGATACAGTCTATCATGGTTCTCTTTTAATATCTCTTCAAATTGGGAAGAACTCATGTATCATTTGATATCTATAGGGAGAGTTACGGTTGGCAAGCGAATCTTTTGTAGAATGGAATGGAACTGCCAAATTTCCTTCCCATTCACCATTCGGCATTTCAGTCTGAATCAAATGTTTGTTGTACAACCTGTGAACTCTACAGTTCCCGAGGAGCTACCAGAAGTTCCTGAATAGGAATAACTGGCTGAGTCGGTGGAAAAATTGATCGTTCCTCCGCCTGTTCTTGATCCTGTAATGACAACTGTTGCCTCTCCACTCACAGGTTTGCAAGTTGATGCATCCCAAACGACATCTTTAAACGTTGTTAGCGTATCAAATTTAAGGATATTGTGGCTTACCTTTACAGAACCATTAATCGTCCTTCTGCGGTTAGAACCTGTTCCACTTACAGTATGTACGAGTGCTGTGGGAGTTGTAATCGAGTGATCGAAAATTGTGGCCCCTCGGGAATTGCTTCCGATTCTTGATTCAGTGATGGTTACACTATAGGTACTGGAAGAAGAGCTTACGGCAGACCAGGTGGCCTGGGAAGCAATCCTTTCATTTCCAGATGTAATTCTTTCGCCTGTGCCAACTACTTTGACAGAAATGGAACGAAAGCGATCGGTTATGGTGCGGTTCAATGCGACTTTCAGATTGCTTCCTATTTGTAAGTAGGGACTAGTGGTAGCCAACTGGTCCCAGTACACTTCCCGATTTCCGTTTTGTAGAAAGCGACTTGCGCGGAGTAAAATGCAATCATTGAAAACTCTTCGTCCAAAAAAGGAGCTAGGACCCGTTCCCGTAAATGGAGCTGAGCTTGCTTCAATTGTTCTGCTAATCGTTCCTCCTCCCAGACAAGTATACGTAGAGGTAAAGGTGGCGGCCATCAAACTAGAGTCAGGGAAAGCCAATCCTCGCATAAAATCTTCTATCTTAAGCTTTAGGTCTAAGAAGGGATTTGGATGAGATCCAAGGAAGGCAACGGATGCTCCATCGGAAGTAATCGACTCCATTGAAGAAGTACTCGCATCTAAGCTCTGTTCAATGGTTGTCCCTATGGGGTCGGAATCTTGCCCTTGGTTGGCAAGGAGTAGAAATGTGAAGAGTCGATTTCTGTCTCTGTCCTCTTCTTCGGCTTCTTGTCGCGCTTTTCTGCAGGAAAAACTCATACATATGGCCACTAAGGAACAAATCAAGGCAATGTGTTTCATAGAATACTCCAGTCTCTTTATTTATAAATACGCAAAAAACAAATTATAGGGGCATCTAAATCAGAAAAAATTACGTATTTGCAGAAGCTCTCTGAAAATGTGCAAGAAGGATAAGTTCCATCCAATCGATAAAGATCCGGACTCGTTTGGCAAGGAGCCTCCGTTGTGGGTATACAATTTTCATTTGCATAGGTTCAGCAGGAAAATCTGGCAAAATTTCGACTAAACTTCCCTCTTCCAATTCCTTTAAAATTCCGATTCTTGGAGTTTGGCAAATTCCTAGTCCTGCTAGACATGCAGCTTTGTATGCATCCGCGGTATCAACCTGAATCTGACCATTCATAGGATATTCTACATATTCCTTACCATCGTAGTATTCAAATCCAGGATTTGGGACTCCAACAAGAGTATTAAAAAAAACCAAAGAATGTGTTTTTAAATCTTCAATTTGTTTTGGAATACCATGCTTCTTCAAATACTTGGGGCTCGCTACATTGGCGAACTGCACTATTCCTAACTTTCTTTCTGCTAAAGCATTGTCTTTGTAATTTCCCCCTCGCACAACGCAATCTATACCTTCACGAATGAGGTCGACCCTTCTTTCAGAGCTTGAGAGTTCGATTTGTACCAAAGGATAGGTTTCTAAAAAATCAGGGATGCGAGGAATGATAACATCGCGAGCCACTGGATTAGACATATCAACTCTGATTTTACCAGAAATGACACCAGTATCTTTCTGAAACATTGTTTCCACTTCATCTATATCATCTAACAAATCTTTGATTCGATCATAAAAACTTCTACCTTCAGAAGTAAGTTTAACAATTCTCGTTGTTCTCTCAAACAATCTTGCGTTCAAATGTTTTTCCAAAAGACTTATAGTCGATGAAATAGAACCTTTTGTTAGGTGAAAATGATTGGCAGCCGCACTGAAACTTTGAAACTCTGCCACTCTCGCAAAAACCCGCATTGCAAAGACTCTGTCCATATACCTTAAACCTATTGTTCTATATTATTATACAATACGACTCTTAATTTAGCACTGTATATAAAAAAAGAACTATTCTTCCCTCCCGCCGTCAAGTACTCTCGGCTTTAAGAGACTTTTAGGAGAAGGAAAATGGATCGAAAACATATACTCATTACAGGTGCTGGCGGAGGTTTCGGTTTGCTCACAGTAAAATTCTTGTTAGATGCAGGTCATACTGTGATCGCAAGCTTGAGAGATACCGAGGGCAGGAACCAGACAAAAGCAAACAATCTCAAGGAAATGGGAGCCAAAATCATAGAGATGGATGTGACGGACCAGAATAGTGTCGATCGCGGTGTAAAGAAAGCAATTGAAATGTCGGATCACATTGATGTTTTGATCAACAATGCTGGTGTAGGTGTTTTAGGAGTCCAAGAAACCTTTACGGACAATGATTTACAAAAATTATTTGATATCAATGTGTTTGGAGTACATCGTACCACAAGAACCATATTGCCTCATTTGCGGAATCTGAAAACAGGACTCATCATAAACATATCTAGCTTATTAGGGCGAATTGCAGTTCCTTTTTACGGGCCTTATAATGCTTCAAAGTGGGCACTCGAGGCTCTCTCTGAAAACTATCGTATCGAGTCTTCTCAATTTGGAGTTGATGTTTGTATCGTAGAACCAGGCGGTTACCCAACTAGCTTTATTGATAATCTAATGCGACCTTCCGATGTTCTGCGAATTTCTTCCTTGAAAGAATTGTCTGATACTGCCGAAGGATTTCTCAAAGGATTTGAAGAGGCATTGGCGCATAACCCTCTACAAAATCCAGTCGATGTCGCAAAAGCTATCTTAGGTTTGGTGGAGACAAATGCAGGCAGTCGACCATTCAGAACGGTAGTCGATAAAATGGGAATGGGAAATCCGATCGAATCCTATAATGCCTCGTTGGCCGACATCACAAAAGCTATCTTTACAAATTTTGGAATCGCACATTTGTTACAGCTTAAAGTAAATTGATTCGGATCCCCTTAGCAAACTGTCTCAATTGTTAAGGGGATTTCGGTGTTTCGACTGGAAATTATTTCGTAACGTATGTTCTAACTAAATTGATTGGCAGTTTGCCTATTCTTGATTTTCTATCCATAACACAAACAATTATGCAACTTGAGAAAGCCCTTAAAGACAAAATCAACCAAAAGACAAAACCCTTAGGATCTCTCGGAAGACTAGAAGACCTTGCTTATCAGATTGGACTTGTCCAAAACCGCCTTGATCCTGTTTTACGAAGCCCTACTATACTCGTGTTTGCTGGAGATCACGGAATTGTTTCAGAAGGTGTAAGCGCCTTCCCTCAAGAAGTGACCTATCAAATGGTTTTTAATTTTTTACAAGGAGGTGCGGCCATCAATGTTTTCTCAAATCAAAATGATATTGCACTCCAAGTCATCGATGCTGGCGTAAATTTTGATTTTCCTCCTCATCCAAAGTTGATTTCTGCAAAAGTCGCCAAAGGAACCAAAAACTTTTTGAAAGAAAAAGCAATGAGCACGGTCGAACTCGAGAAAGCCTTATCGATAGGCCAAAAACTCTGTTATGAATTAGCATCAACCGGATGTAATGTGATTGGATTCGGAGAAATGGGAATCGGCAATACTTCTTCAGCTTCCATGTTGATGTCTTATATCACTGGCCTACCTTTAGAAGAATGTGTAGGAAGAGGGACTGGTTTGAATGATGCACAACTGACAAAAAAACTCTCGGTCTTAAAAAATGCTCAGTTGTTTCATGGACCAATGTCAAATCCAAAAGAAATACTCCAGTCTTTTGCCGGTTTTGAAATGGCAGAGATGTGCGGGGCAATGCTTGCAGCTTACGAACAAAAAATGATTCTTTTGATCGATGGTTTTATCGCATCTGCAGTTTTTTTAGTCGCTCAATCAATCCTTCCGGAAATCAAACACAATGCAGTGTTTTGCCATTTGAGCGATGAGGCCGGCCACCAAAACTTATTGCGATTTTTAGGTGTTGATCCATTACTCAAACTCCAGATGCGCTTGGGGGAAGGTACGGGATGTTCTGTCGCCTATCCAATATTAGAAAGTGCAGTTCGATTTTTAAACGAGATGGCAAGTTTTGAAAGTGCACAAGTTTCAAACAAGGACAATCAATGAAAGAACAAGTTAGGATTTTTTTTACAGCATTGATGTTCTATACTCGCATCCCGTGCCCCAAAGAGGTCGACCATTCTCCTGAGTACATCAACAAAGCCACTCGTTATTTTCCACTCATAGGTTGGATCGTAGGCAGTATTTCGTTTTTGGCGTATTGGATAATTTCTTATGTTTTTGGAATGCAGCTGGCTGTTTTGTTTTCTTTAGTGGTTGGAGTCCTTTTGACAGGAGCATTCCACGAAGATGGGTTTGCAGATGTATTTGATGGATTTGGTGGTGGCTGGAGCAAAGAAAAGATTTTAGAAATCATGAAGGACAGTAGGATAGGAGCATTCGGCGCGATTGCACTTATTTTTTTGTTTTCTCTCAAGTTTTTGGCACTTCACAGTGTATTGATTTCCTTTGGCAAGCACCATTTATTATTTGTAAGTCTGCTGTTTATCGCATACCATGCCTTGGCTCGTTTTTCAGCGATATGCTTAGCCTTTACATCAGAATATGCAAGAGACGATGAGCTTTCCAAAGCTAAACCTATCGCAAAGTCACATAGCAAAGCGGAGGTGATTGGAGCGAGTCTCTTTGGCCTGCTGCCAATTGTTTTGCTTTCCTATTTCCATTGGCAAATGGTCTTTGTAGTGTTCCCTCTTATCCTTCTTGTTCTTTATGCCAGGTCATACTTTCAAAAATGGATCGGCGGCTACACTGGGGATTGTCTTGGGGCTCTTGAGCAGGCCTCCGAATGTTTGATCCTTCTCACTTGGATCACCTTGGCAAAAATGATGTGAAGGTAAGGCCACTTCGGGCATCACTGCACATTCCTCGCTACAACTCCATCAATGTCGCCCCCGTTGTCGAAGGCATGTGGATATGTATAAGGATTGCCGGTAGCCGGATTTGTTACTGCCGAGGCTGAGGTAAGTTTGATAAACTTGAAACCAGATGTTTTGATCTGGTCGCGCACTGTAGTTGTGCAAGTACCGCTTGCTGTCACTTGGTCCAAATCAAAGCCGTCACCACCTCCCTTCAGAAAACCGTTTCCGGTTGAGGTAAACAGCTCCTCAAGAGAGAAAGTCTTGCTTCCCATATTATAAATGACAGGCCTCAAACCAGCAAAGCCTCCCCACGAAGATATCTTATTGAGAGTCGAGGAAGTGGAGTCGTAGGTTAGAGGGAAACCACAGTAGACAGAATTATCCAAAGATACCTCCACCACCATCGGATCCATCGCATAACGATCACTTGTATCACTAAGCTTGAATGGATTTTCATACACAATAAAGTCTATACCGCTACCATTTAACACTGATTTACCGCCCCAAGAGAGGACAGCACTTGCACCAGTCCCAGTTAAATTCATGGCATACACATCTAGGGAGCCAGAAAATTCTCCTCCACCACATATTCCATTGGTTGCCTTTGATGAATCGTTAAAACCATTCACTGTGGAACTGCCGGAGACAAAATTTGTCGCAATGGGTATATCTGATGGAAGAGTTATTACTGGACAAGGAGTAGTATTTGTTGACGATGTTCGTGTTTGTGAGGCAAGGAGTAACCCAAGAAGGGGACTGTCGTCTTGTTTTTTTTCTTCCAGTACATCACAAGAAATGAACATGATACTGCTTAGAATGAGAATTTGTTTGAACATGCTTACCTACCTTGGCTTAAAGAACAGCCCCGAAATACCTCTGGGGCCCCTTTACCATTTACAAGCATGCAAAGGATAAGTTTGCAAAGAGCCCATACCTCGAGGTTGTCTTTGCGGGGAAGATCTGGCTCTTCGCTTCCTTTACTTTCATAAGGAGAGAACGAATCTACAGTTGCGGGTCAGCACAGGATTTGCACCTGTTTCCTCCCTAAAGGATAAGGATAGCGTGGAAAAAATGCCTGAACTGTCAACGGTAAATCCAAAAAGATTTCAGCTCAAAACTATACAATTTCATAAGTTTCCAAACTAATCTTTTCAAACACTTTTGGTTATTACCTATGCTATAAATACCTAAGATGGCAACCGTTTACCGATGTTATAGTCTTACAATATAACACTCGTTTATACATTAGATGAACGAAAAAGAATTCTGTTTTGATTTGCACAGTCTGTCTTCTCTTTTTGCAATGTGGAACACCCTTCTCAGCACGGGAGCAATGTTACAAAGAAGAATTCTGCGACATAGCTGGTGGAGATTGTATACTTAGGACATTATTGATCAATGCATTGCTTTCACCTTCATCAGACTCTTCAAGTTCTACGAGTTCTTTGTCTGCTGGCTCCACTTTTAGTGAGTTTGAACCCAATGATAATTTTTCCACAGCCATTTCCATTTTTCCAAGCACCACATCCTTGTACTCGGGACGGGCAGGGACAATCGATTCTGTATCTGATGTGGATGTTTATTCGGTTAGCTTTACTTCTTTCCTGTGTCTATGCCAAACGCACCTACAAAGCTGAGTGCGGTAGTAAACACTCTTTCTAAATCATCCAAAGGCTCCTCCAATGGGAGCCCAGGTTTGCTTGTTTTACGATTTATTCAGAGGAAGATTTGCCTTTTTTTTACATAAAAGAACACTTGACTTAGAAGGGATTCAATCTTTAGAATGAGGATAGAATCTCCTCTATGGTAGGCATTTTTTTTCAGTCTTCATTTATCATTGCTTCCGTCGCCTACCTCCTCTACTTAGACACGCAACCCACATTTACAAAAGAACTTCTAGCAAATACAATTTTGAGTTTTCTTGTCTTTTCTTTTTGGCAAAAAAAAAAATTCAAATCTTTTGATTCCTATTTTTTTGCCTTAGCTTCTCTCACTTTAATTTTATACTCCGCCATAACTGCTACGATCTTTTTGCCTGATTCACAAGTGGCACGACAAAAACTTTACCTGCGTTTTGTTTTTTATCTTAGTTCGGGTGTATTCTATTGGCTGTTATATAAGGAGATCGATAAAAAAATACTCTTACTATATGCGATTTTAGCTAGTTCACATATCTATTTTTTTCGGTACCATTATACATCTATAGCCATTTTATTGTATTTAATTGCAAATTTGCACTTACTGAAAGAAATCAAAATGGCAAAGGGTAACTTTTTTGATCTCTTTTCTGTTGCACTTCTAGCATCTATCCTTGTTTCCACGATATATTCTTTCTTTTACAATGGTAGTTATTCCACCTATGGGACTTTTCACTTTTTTTCAGGTTTTTTGATTTATCTTTTTTTCAAACTCTTAGATCAAAAACAAATCCTCAAAACTCTTTTCATAAGTCAGTTTTTTTATTTGATCTGTTTGATTCTTTATTCCATGTTTATCGTACTTTACTTTTTCTATAATGATTTCCAACCGAACTTTTCTTTGCGTATCGGCGGATTTCATGTAAGCAACATCGGAAGTATGATTCTTGTTAATCTTCCAACCACCATCGGACTTTATCTCTTACAACCATCCGAGAAGAAGCAAAAGCTTATTTATCTATTCATAGTCTTTCTTTCTTTAGTTGTCCTATACTTTACACATTCTAGGGCATCAATACTTGGAGTGATTATTGGATGTACCACTCTATTTTTTGTTTATGTAAAATTAAGTCCTGATCGAAAAGGAAAACTTTTACCGATCTTTACATTCTTTTTTTTGTTCGCATTGGTTTTTCTCGGAAAGAAAATAATCGATTCAGATGTCTTCAATACAAATTCTTTGTCGGCTCGAAAGTCGATCTGGGAAGCCTATATAGAAAGAGTAATTCATCATTCCCTTCTATTTGGTTTTGGTTCAAACAATGAATTTTTTCATAGTTTTTTGCCCATTCAAGAACTCTCTCCACAAGTAATAGGAGATTTAAAGTTTTATTTCCAAAACTTCCAGGCATTCCCACATGCTCATAATTTATATCTGCAGATCTTTTTTAATTATGGTTCAGTAGGTTTTGCTATCATGATTATGATGATTATTTACACCGCAACCAAAGCCTGGAAAATGTTTAGAAATAAGAGCATCTCGCCTTCGGAAGGAATTGCTTTAGCAATTTTATCATCACTTTTTTTTCAAGAAATTTTTGATTATACGATGATTGATGCTATGACCTTTTATCAGGCAATTCTTGCGATCGGAATTCTTTCGCATCCATTTCAAGCGAAGGAAGGTAACAATCAAAAGCCTCTTTCCTTTCCTCCAAAATACCTCGTTGCGATTCAGATCGTCCTTATGGTATTTATTATTCTTTTAGGCTTCAATCTATGTTTATCGGAAAAAATCAAATTACTGTTCCGAAATCAATTCACCATAGATAATTTTTCAAACTTGAAATTCAAAGATGGAGTTGCGGACAATCAGATATTAATCAGCAGATTCATGACAATTGATCCTTTATTCTTACCTCTACCAATCGATGAGAAGAAAGAGCAATTTGCCGGCCAAGTCTACTTAGAAATATTTCATAAGTCAAAGGATAGATTGTTTTTGGAGAAAGCCTCTGGACACTTTCAATCCTGTATACGAATCTTTCCTTATTCCGCAGTTTGTTTAAAACGACTTTCAGAAATCGAGAGCTTGAAAGGTGATGCGAAGAATGCCAAAGATTTTGAATCTTTGTACAAACAGAACGACCCATTTGGATTGGTTGTTCCCTAAACCCACTCATACTTCTTTAAAATGGATTGCATAAAATGGTTTTTGCGATTAGGAAAGACTAAATGGAAGCAGAGTTTTGGTACAAACGTTGGGAGAATTTAGAAATCGGATTCCATGAAGAGTTTCCAAATCCATTTTTGGTAGAGTATTTTTCTAAATTGCAGTTACAGGCGAAAGGTACTATTTTTGTTCCTTTATGCGGTAAGACCAAAGATATTTCCTGGCTCTTAGAAAGAGATCTTCAGGTAGTTGCCGTTGAGCTCAGTCCACTCGCCATCACGCAATTGTTTACTGACCTAAAATATAGTCCCGAACGTACTCAAGTTGGAAATCTTACGTTATGGGAGGCACCTAATTTAAAAGTATTTGAAGGAGATATCTTTCAATTAGAAAAAGAGCAGATTGGCTCTTTTGATGCCATCTATGACAGAGCTGCTTTGGTAGCCTTACCCTATGGTATGCGAGTACAATATGTACATAAATTAAGGTCTCTAACTGATACTGCCAAAATTCTTCTGATATGTTTTGAATACGACCAATCTTTAGCCTCGGGACCTCCGTTTTCAATTTCTGAGGAAGAGATCAGAAGCCATTATGGGCAAAACTTTGAACTAAACTTATTCACAGAAATGACACTAACGGGAGGTCTTAGAGGAAAGATACCAGCAAAAGAAAAAGTATGGTATCTAGAACCCAAACCACAAGCTTCACCAAAGATTTAAAAATGGACACGAAGGATAACTAGAGAATCACTTTCTTTTGCGTTCGGTTACCAATGATTGGTTTATCTTTTTTGTATGTTCTTGTCCGATGGTTGTATTGAGAGAAATACTCAAATCTTCCCATGCCTCTTCTAAGGAAGGAAGAATATCCAATCCTTTTGCTGTCATAGTTAAGTATTTTGATCTTCCGATTCTATTCTCCGAAATTAATTTTTTTTTCTGCATTCCTTTTATTAATCGTGTTACAGTTGATCTATCCAAATTCATTAAATCTGCTAAGTCAGAGGGCTGAATCGTTTCTCCCTTTACTTTTCCTAAACTTAATAAAAAAAATGCCTGACTTGGAGCGAGTCCGAATGGCTCAAATGCCTTAATAGCCAATTTATCAATCGTTCGAAACAGTCTGCTTACATTAAAATACAAGCAGCCAATAAAATTTGGACATAAACGATCTGAAACAGCCGACATAAGTCCATTCTATGATAAATCAAAAATAGAAAAACAAATTTTTTGCTTGCATACCGAACCAATATTATTGCATATACAACAATTATAATTGTATATACAATGGGAGAAGCAAGAATGAAAATTGGCATTCTAGGATCTGGGGTTGTTGGGAATACTCTAGCAGATGGATTTATAAATAAAGGATTTATGGTAATTCGGGGTACGAGAGATCCAGATAAGTTAAAAGACTGGGAAAAAAGGATCGGTCAACAAGGCAAGGTCACATTTTTTAAAGAAGCAGCAGAAGAGTCTGATCTGGTTGTTTTGGCTGTGAAAGGTAGTGCTGCGGAAGAAATCGTGAAGGATATTTCAGATTCGATTACTGGTAAATGTGTCTTGGATGCCACCAACCCAATTTCCAATGATCCTCCTGTAAACGGAGTCCTCTCCTTTTTCACGTCATTACAGGAATCGCTTATGGAAAGACTTCAAAAAATATCACCCGAAGCACTTTTCGTAAAAGCTTTTTCTTGTGTTGGAAGTTCTTTCATGGTCGATCCAAAATTTCAGGAAGGAAAGCCTACCATGTTCATATGCGGAAATGATGAAAAAGCAAAGATTCAGGCGAATACAATTTTACAATCGTTTGGTTGGGAAGTGGAAGATTTGGGAAAAGCGGAAGCTGCTCGAGCCATCGAACCTCTATGCATCTTATGGTGTCTTCCTGGATTTTTACATAATCGCTGGAATCATGCATTTCGACTTTTAAAAAAATGAATATTGCAAACAGATTTTATATGTTCTCAGATTGTGAACAAATAAACGCTATTCTACTCGTCTATCCTCTGAGTCTTCTTTGACACCATTGCGAAAATTTGATATCGGTTCGCCTTCCTCATTTTCAGCTTCTACCAATCGAAACCGAACGTTTGTTTGCATTTGTTTTTGTGCCTTTGCTGACTCTGGACTTACGAGTCTATCTCCTCCGTGGATCAGAGGGTGATAAGGAGTCGCCAATCTTGCCCAGACTAAGTGCCTTGCGTCCGTATCTCCTGGATTCTTTCTTGGAGGAGCGAGGGGCTCTAGGGGAATCCAGCCATAGTTGGGGAACCAAACTTCAACAAATTTATGGTTCAATTCAAATTCTGTCGCTCCATTCCAAGGCAAAAAGTTCCATACTAACCTTGCTGGGATACCAGCAGCCCTTAGGAGTGCAATCTGTACATAAGAATGTTCTGTGCAGCCTCCTTTGTATTTTTGGATTACAAGAGGAGCTGGATCAAATTTTCCTTTTGCATAAGGCATACCAACTGCATAGGCATATACGTTTTTGAGATATATTACGAAATCATTATCAAACAACTCTATTTTCTTTGCTAACACTTGCTCATGGTTAAGATCATAGGTTGGATGATCCTTTATATATTCATTCAGATGTGAGGGAAAGGAAATTTCCGAAATTGGGAAAGAATAAGATGGTTTAAATCTTACTTGGTATCGGTATAGATCTGCAGTCCATATTTCTTTTTCCCAAACTTGGTCTTTGGTAAGAGCGGGCATTGTGATGAACAAAACTCGATTGCCATCTTCGTCCTCTTCTATCTTTCCTGGATAAAGCAAACTTTCTTCTATGATCTCCTGGGAATACGTTTGCTTTGGCGGAAGAAGAATCCGTATCGTCTGAGCGCTAACGTTTTGCTTTGCCTTTATATTCAAGACAGCACTCAGCTTTGTCTTCTTTGGCGAAATCCGTAGCATTTCTTTTGATTTAGATAAAGAAAGTCCATTCGATACTTTTAAAAATTGATCACCAAACAAGTACAATGAAAAAGATTTTTTATTCTCAAGATCGAAAATTGGAAGCAAACCATCCGCAATATCAGTTGCTTTCATTAAATCATGGTGGTGCGTTTTGGCAGAAATCGATTTTTTCCATTCCATTGTTTTGGGATCCAACTCTCTAAGGATAGCACCCCAGAACGTAGATATGATATAAAGATTTCCATTTGGACCCCGCAACATTCTTTGGGCTTTGCCTTGCGGGATTTCATATTCGGCTATCTGTTGGAAGTTTGGCAAAGACAGGGCCAATACCTTTGCATCGGATAAGAGATATAGCCGATCTTTTTCGATAACGATATCAGACCATTTTTTAATTGAAATAGGGAAAGGAAGAGATTGTTTGATCGCAAAAGAAATAGGATCGACTGCGGTGAGTGTATTGCTTTCCAAAAGCCATACACTCTCTCCATAGAAGGACCATGCAAATAATTTTCCATTCCAAGTGATTGACTGTGTCTCTCCGTTTCGTAAAGATTTTAAGGTGATTACACTTTGGTTTTTTTGCGGACTGAGTGCATAGAAATGAGTTGTCGTACGCAAACGACTGGCAAAAAAATTGGTGCCTTTGGGGGGTTCTTCTTCCCAAGACAGAGAATAGGGATCTGCAACTGCTTCAAAAGTGAATTCAACTGCATACAAAGAACAACTTATGAAAACCAAAACTATATAGAGTGAGGACCGGAATGGATTGCTTGTCATAGTCAGTAACCTTTTCCTATACCTTCTATCGAAACCAAAATTCCAAACATGTAAATCGAAATTTTCTTGAGGGGAATGGATCTAGCCTAAGCACAAATTGTCGCAGTAGTATAAGAGCATCCGCATTATTGCCTTTCTCTTGCCGTAACAACCGCTATACTATGTCTTTAGGGAGAATTCCGCGCGAATTGAACTAAGCTGAGCTCTGCTTCAGCTTAGTTTTGGTCTAGATTAGTCTTTCGTTTTAATGAAATCGACGCAAGTGGCAGAAAGTTCTGCTTCCTTTGATTTTAAGCACTGGATGATCGCTCCTTTCCCTGGTTTGACATCTGCACAGAGTTTCTTTCTATCCTCTTTGCAGGACTTTCCGAATTCCTTATGTTTTTCTTTCACCTCTGCACGTTTTGCCAAACAAGCTTCAGAAAGAGATGCTTCGTTTTCTTTCAGACATTTTATGATTCTTCCTTCGCCTTTTTCAACAGATGCGCAAAATTTTTCAATGTCTGCTTTACATGCTCCTTTATAAGCCTTTGGATCTGCACCTATTTGAGTCGAGAGAAGTACGAGTAGAAAGAGAAATCTATATATCAAATATTTCATTTGAACTCCTTAGTATTCTAAAGATAACTCCTTTTAAAATTAAGCCAATTGATTTTTTTTGTACTTAGGAAGCAAACCAAGGATCTATGCTAAAATTATTTGAAACAAATCTTTCCTTTGGGATCCGTAAGAAAGAGAAAGTACTCCCCATAAATAATTCCCAACCAATTTCCTAGATTAAGAGGTATATCTGAAGTTTAGAAAAATCAGATGTTCTAAATAAATTTCTGATTAGGATCAAATTCGTAGGTTTCTCCATGACAGACTCAGTTTTTTGCAAGGTAAAATGCCTATAACAAATGAAGGCTCTGGTATTTTCAAAATTTCTTTACAAAAATTCTACACTTTGGTAGATTCCAATCCAGAAATCGTGCGATTCGTCCGTTAAGAAACGAGAGCGTACAAATTAAGCAAAGGAGGTTCTTTGGATGAGTGCGAATGATAGAGTATCATCAGATCAATTGGCAAAGTTCGATCTGAGTGAAGAGTCGCTGAATGCCTTTCGTATGAACCAAAATATACCCTTTGATTTGTACAATAAGGATGGGCAGGTAGTCATGCCCAAGACCAAAAACCCTTCGGAGGCTGATTTTGGAAAATTACTTAAGTTTGAATTGCAAGGTCTTTACTTCCGTGTCTCCGACTTAAAAAGGCAAAACCCATCTTCACAAAGAGCCAATAGCCACCAGTCAGAAGTAAAATTATTTAGCAAAGAGAAGACCATAGACTTTGCAAAACAATCCGCAACCCTTTTGGAAGAGTTGAAAAAAGAGGCTTTTTCAAATGAACAAGCGGTTGCGATCCAACATTCAGTAAAAGATATTTTGGATGATTTCATCAGCAATCCCGATTTTGAAACGGGACTTTTCAATATTTTAGAAATTTTGAGTGTCGCAGGTGTCCCTTTAGAATCAGAAACCTTAACAAAACGAACAATAGTAGCCATGGGGATGAAAGTTCGGACAAAGAAAATTGTCAAAGACGAAGACAATAAACCAAACAAACGAGATCACTTAGCCATTATGATAGCAAGTTACTTGGCAGATGTTGGCTATGCAAAATTGGATATCTCTGAAAACCCAAAATTAACGAAAGAAGAATATGTAACGGTCCAACAACACCCTATCATCAGTTATCTGATGACACTTCCTGCCCAAGAAATTTCCCCAGAAATTCGTACTCTGATATTAAATCATCATAGACCTTTCAGAGGGAGTGGTATTAACAATAACTATCCCGAGCCCAGACTGGTATTTAACCGACTAATGGCTGTTAGAGACAAATTTCTAAAGGATGTTTCGAAAGCAAGAATTGTCGCTGATATAGAATCACAGCTACGGTTTCAAGAGAGCCAAAGCTCCAATACCAATTACGAAGAAGACATTGCAATACTTTCTCTTGCCAGCGAGTACGCATCCCTTACCTCGGAACAACCATGGCGGAAAGCATTCACCTCTTCTATGGCTTTGAAAATTATCTTAAATGATTCTTTTTTCTCCTATAGCAATAAAAATATAAGACACCTGCTGGACTATGTAGGCGCAAGCCTCACAAACAATGAAAATATTATCAATGTTGATAGCCTTATCATTACAGCCTCTATTGATTCAGAGAAACAAGTCCATTTCGATATCTGCAAAGTGATTGAGGTTGACCGGTACCAAACTCGTCCCAAAGTCCAAAGGATATGTACTATCAAACCTATCTTTAAGAAAGGGTATAAGTATAAGATTGCTGACTTTGATGCGCAGCAAGTGCGGATGGATAGAAGAAGAGCCATTATTGACCTAGCTTCACAATCGGCAAGCTCACAACGGGTGATTTATATCATTGATCCAGAAATCAATGAACCTCTTTTTAACGCTGTAAATCAGATTAGTAAAGCAAGCTAAATCTATTTACGAAAAGCTAAATAACCTGAAGCGATCAATCCTATTATACTAGCCGGCGTTAACTGTAAATCGATCTTTATGATATATAATTCAAAACTCAAAGGATTTGGAAATAGAAATTTTGAGAGGATGTTTGTATTGAAAAGTCTATCCAGAACCACTCCAGCAACTGCTCCAGAAAGTAAGCCCAAGAATAAAACGAGAAGAAGATTTCCTAATTGGGTTTTATTCACAAATCCTCCTCACGACCAAAATACGAAAATGATAACTCCTTTATCATTGTCAAGATGGTTTAGTGGACAAGTGAAATTAACTCAATTTCTCTGCATTTTCGTATAACCAGGAGTAGTCTCAATTCGCTTTATCCATGCCTGGATTGCGGGATATTCAGCAAGGGAAAACCCTCCCTCCTCCGCAACATGCGTATAGGCGTACAAACTGATATCGGCGATGCTCATTTGTTTTCCAACAAAGTAGGCATACTTAGATAGGTGGCTTTCCATAACGGCCAAAGCTTTCCTTCCACCTGTTTTTTTTGACTCATACTCTTCCTTTCTATTTTCGGGAAGTCCTAAATAGAATTGGATATAGCGGGCTACAGCAATGTAGGGTTCGTGGCTGTATTGCTCAAAAAATTGCCATTGCAAAACCTTTGCTTTTTCAAAAGAATCGGTAGGTA
The DNA here is from genome assembly GCF_003114855.1 of Leptospira ryugenii. Taxonomy (NCBI): domain Bacteria; kingdom Pseudomonadati; phylum Spirochaetota; class Leptospiria; order Leptospirales; family Leptospiraceae; genus Leptospira; species Leptospira ryugenii. The sequence goes on from NZ_BFBB01000007.1 coordinate 125,315, forward strand.
GAAAGGAAGTACCCTCGGCAAAGTAATGTAAAATGGCATTGGATTCCCAAAGGCTGTTCCCGTTTTCAAGTAGCACCAGGGGTATTTTACCGTTGGGATTATGTGCTAGAAAACTCAGGCTTTGAGTCTCTTTTTTTTTGGTATCGACCGCAATAAACTTGTACGGAATGTCCAAAAAATGAAAAAGCATTTCCACTTTATAACAGTTACCTGATAGGTGATCTCCCCATAGTTCTAACATAACCAGCTCCCTAAATTCATTTAAAAATTCGATATGAATGTCAAAAAAACTTTCATTTTCTAATTGCTTCTTCCTGCACGAGGTCCGTCTAAGTGCCAATGAAATCTTTTTTATTTTTTCTGATCACTTTTTTGGCTCTCTCCTGCAATGTATCCAATGCATCCTATAAACAATGTGAACAAGCAGATTTAAACTATCTCACCTGTTCACTCGTTATCTACAATTCCTATATCTTCTGCTCAGAACGAGCCTCTGCAAGCACTGGCACTACAGATGAAAAAGCAGCGGCAAAGGCAAGCTGCGATGCCCAACGTCTCGTTGGCCTTTATTACTGCGATGAACAAAAGAAAAAAGCCTGCGGAGACGCCAAACAGTAGTCTTACGATGCAAATGGATAGTCTGTATAGCCTTCCTTCCCGCCGCCATAAAATGTCTTTCGATTGTATGGGTTGAGTTCAATTCCGTGAATCACTCGTTTTGGTAAATCAGGGTTAGAAATGAAATAGCGACCAAATGCAACTAAATCAGTATTGCCTTTCGCTATCCCCTCCTTGGCTAGCTCAGGAGTATATCCGCCAGCCGAAATCCAAATCCCTTGGAAATGTTTACGGAAAAGTTCAGACGTGGATGGAACATCTGCAATGACGGTCTCTGCACCACCTGCCATACTTGCTCTCGGTTCAATTGCATGGACATACAAAATCTTTCTTGCATTGAACTCTTTGATCAAAGATTCAAACAAAGGGATAGGATCGGAATCACTCATGGAATTAAATGTGCCGTAGGGAGAAATTCTCACACCGACTTCATCAACAGACCATACCTTTGTGACCTCGTCTAATACGCGCAATGGGAACTTCAGTCGATTTTCGATGGATCCACCGTATTCGTCTGACCTTTGGTTAGACCCATTTTGCAAAAATTGATCCAAAAGATATCCATTTGCCATATGGATTTCAACTCCATCAAATCCAGCCTTCTTTGCATTTTCACTAGCCCTACGGTAGTCTGCTAAAATTTTTTCTAAATCCTCTATTTCGAGAGCTCTTGGAGTCTCATAGGGTGCTTGTTTAAAATCAGCCGTCATCGTTTTCCCAGCTGGCGCAATGGGCGATGGTGCGACTGGCAATCCGTCTTCTGGGTGCAAACTAGAATGCGAGATTCTTCCGACATGCCAAAGCTGTAAAAAAATAATTCCACCCTTAGCATGAACTGCCTCGGTAACTTTCTTCCAACCTTCGACTTGTTCGTCGCTATGGATTCCAGGAGTTGCAGGGTAACCTTTCCCTTGTTTGCTGATCTGTGTTGCTTCGGTTATAAGAAACCCACCTTGGCTTGCCCTTTGCCCGTAATACTCAGCGTTCAATTCTGTTGGGATATCGCCAGGTTGTGCACTTCGCATGCGCGTAAGTGGCGCAAGAACGATACGGTGTGATAATTGTTTTTTGCCGAAACCTAAAGAGCTTGATACTTCTGTCATTTGCCTTTCCAAAATAGATTGTAGTCTTTAGACACAATAAGTCTGCAAGAGGATAGCTAGAGAAAAGCATTTCTGAAAAGTAGATTGAGTTTTTTTGATGTCAAATGTGAACTATACAAATCGATTTTTATGAAACAGACGATTTGGCTAGTTTTTTGCACTATACTCTTTTGCCTCTCCCATTGCGTGTTCTACCAAGCAAAACGAGTTCCTGATTCAAATTTGAAAAGCAGCTTACAAAAACAATATCTTCCTGAGCAAAAGAAGATTTTGTTCTTAGGTGATAGTATCACTCATGGTCGGGTTAGCTATGATTACGTGCAATCATTGGCTGGACGATTCGATCCCAATCAATACTCCCTGATCAATGAAGGCATCAACAGTCGGCTTAGCCAACAGATTTGGGAACTGACCGATGCTGTCGTAAAACTTAGCCCCGATCTGATCTTTATCATGATTGGGACCAATGATGCAAAGGCAAGTTTAAACAAAGAAGAGTACGATCGATACCGATCTTTATGGAATCTCAAAGAGCCAGCTAACTTAGAATCCTATACAAATCATTTAGATGCTATCTGTAAAAAATTAAAAGAGGAGACAAAGGCAAGGATTGTTTTGGTTTCCATCCCACTCCTAGGAGAGGATTCAGCATCCATTCCATACAAAGTTGCTTCCCAATATGCTCTTGCTGTAAAATCTATTGCTTTAAAACATAATGTTGGTTATATTCCCTTCTTTGAAACACTTGAAATCAAATGGGAGGAAAAGTTCTCGAAAGAGAAAAAGGGTAGGGCTTATGAAACCAATGTTTGGCCAATGTACTGGACAATATTAAAATACTATTCTACGACCTACGATTGGAATCAGTTGTCTGATGCGAATGGATATTTTTTTCTTACAGATGGTATTCACTTAAACGAACGTTCTGGGCAAATCTTGGAAGCATTTATCTATAAAGAGATCCATAAGAAAGACTGAGTCTAGGTTTTGCCTTTTTTTCTCTGAGCATTGCGGAGGGAGGCATCAACCGATGACTGTATCCAGAGGGAAAGGGCCTTTGGACTTGACCAGGCTGTTTTTGGGATGGTAAAATAACTCATCTCTATGATCTGATTTGGTTTTCCGTAATAAACAAATGGCTTTTGTTTCTTTTTTATAAATTCTTCTTTATTGGCTTTATCAACTTTAAAGTAAAGGACTCCTTCGGCAAAAAGTGCAAACATCCTTCCTTCAAAATAAACTCCGTAGCCACCAAACATTGGTTTTGCTATAATATCTCCATAAAAAGACATCTTTTTTAGATAGCGGTTCAGTATCGGATCTGTGGTCATAAACTTTCTCTTTTTTTAAAATCTTCTTGAATCCGATTGACAAAAGCAAGAAATTGTGGCGGAATCTGCAAAATATTATCTAGATACATTCTAAAAGAGGATTTTATGTTTAAATTTTTGGGAAGCCTACTGGGGATCATTTTTGTAATCGTTTTGGGTCTAGTTGGCTATACTTTCGCAATGCTTAACTGGAGTTATTCGGTAGGGGATCGGGCAGGTTACGTCCAAAAATTATCAAAAAAAGGTTGGGTTTGTAAGACATGGGAAGGTGAGATTGCCCTCGTTACGATGCCCGGCACTGTTGCAGAAAAATTCTACTTCACAGTGCGTGATGAGGAGATCGCAGAAAAAATCAACCAATCTATTGGCCAAAGGATAGTTCTCGCTTATGAAGAACATGTTGGCCTACCCACTTCCTGTTTTGGCGATACTAGATACTTTATCACCGGGATCAAAAGCATAGAACCGAACCAACCTATTCCTTAGTAAGGAAGTTCTCTTGAAACTGAAAGCAAACATCTACCTTCGTGATCGTCTCTATGAGACGATCGAATTGTCACAGGACTCTCATTTAATTTCTATCCCTGAAAAAGAGATTAGCGATAGACAAATCCCTCCTAGATCTCCAGAGATCCAATCAATCCAAGAGATACTAAGGGAGAATATTCATAATTTAAGAAAACAAACCATACTCCGAAATCCATTGGAAGATTGTATAGAATCGGGAGATCTATCTGTCCATTTAATCGATAGTAAAGATAGAAAGTTTAAGATGATGCAAATCTTAGATTTGAATTTTAGCCTATCACCTGAATCGATCGATTTTTTTGAATGCGATTTGGACATAGAAGAGTTTGGATTTTTTTTACTTGTTTCTCTCGGCCAAGAAAAAGAAAAATCTTCTCTCTCTCTTCATTTTCAAATCATCAGAGACCCAAAAGTCCTTGAGATGATCAAACTCTACCGAAAAGCACGCGACTTGCGACTAATGGATATCGGCTCGGGAATCTGTATCAATGTCTCCAGCTTAGATCCGGATTCAGAGTCAGAAGAAGACAATTTTGAAATAGGCCAACTGCTTTTGTTAGAAAGGCTAATTTCCAAGATACAGAGAAAACGCATTTCTAAGCGCAATCGAAGGCGGTATTATATTCTGGGAGAAAAGATATTTTCAAAACTTTCCAAGAGATTTCATTGATTCCTGGGGGATTCTAGCTTCTTGCCTATTCTCCCTTCTCCAGTCCTTGCCATTAAGACCTTTCTGCTTGGGTTAAAAAATCTTTCAGCTCATCCATACCATCTGTAAAGTAAATTGGTTTGGGAGCACGTGTGTCCTTCAGTAAAAATACAACCGCTTCTTGGTAAAATACGATTTGGTCAATTTCAAAGGCATTGTAGGTAAAACTAACATTTCCGGAGTAGAAGACAAATTTGCCTTCCTCTTCCCGTAACTTTGCTTGGCCAACTCGTTTAAAATTTCTGAGCTCTTCTTCTCTTCTCTCTGTATGGGAAAGATCTTTTTCCCCAAATGGAATCCTTCCGGAATGGTCCATGTATAAGGTACCTTCCATTTGAAAATCATGGACGAGTATCTGTGGACTCTCTTTCATTTCTTGGAATCCTGCTTCTGAGTCCACGAGCACTGAAGATTTTTCAACTACAGCAGGAGCTGGAACTTCTACCGCCAAAGGCCTGTTAGGATCAGAAAAATGTGCGTGAATATCTGCAATTTCTCTGTCTCTTCTGATACGCTCATCAATTTGGGGAGACACTTGAGGGTTCGGAGAATGGCGGAAATTAGAACTATATGAGATGCGATCTGCTTGCGGCCTTTTTGTCGGTAGAGAAGGTTTTCCTTGGTTCGGACTTAAGGAGACATACAAAAAACAGAGAACTCCGACCAATATCATTGCTAATGCCGCGTATAACATACCCCTCTGATTATCTCCCTTTTTCTCGAATCTCTTGATCACAATTTTTCTTTACAGCCTAGGGGAATCGGCAAGGCTTCCCTTATGTTCGAAGAAGAAGCTACCACCTGGAAGGAAAAACTCACTAGAGCCGTCTTTGCCTTTTTTCTTTTTATTATCGTATCTATGCTCATCGTTACCTTCCTTCCTGGAGACGCCGAGCAGAGCCTCATAGGAGCCATTACAGGCACTTCCAGCACAAAGGCTGGTAGCATTGCAGGTCGCTCCGTTCCTGCGGATTATTTCAACGCAGCTAGACGAGAATGTTATTACAGATACCAACAGTATTCCAAGGATCTAGCCAATAGCGAGGATACTCTGCGCTCCTGTGCCTTTGCAACGACCCGTGAACTTTTCATTTTTGGCGATATAGCGAAGGCGATCGGGTATAGTGTTTCCGAAACAAGCATCAAACGAGACATTTCAGCCCAAGCAAGGCAGATCTACAAAGAGAGCTCTTCACAAGCAGGTTTCAGTGAAGAAGAAAGCCAACCTTTGGACCAAATCTACCGCCAGATCCTACGTTCTGTTCCTATGAATTACCGCATTGATACACAAGTTGCCTATTCTCTATTTCCTGCCTTTTTAAACCAAAAGTTGGAACCCTCCGCTGAGGAGTTAAAAGTGGAACAGGAGGCAAAGTCTGCAAAACTCTCATTCCGCTTGGTGGCTTTTACGGAAGTGAATCTCCTGAACCAGATCGAAGCTAAATTGACCATTCCAGAGACTGAACTCCTAGCGGAATACGAGAAGGAAAAGAAAGAGAGTATAGCCAATAAAGAGGAAAACTTCCCAAGCTTCGAAACTCGAAAACCAGTACTCATTTCCAAACTCAAATTCGAAAAAAAGAGAAAAGAGTTAGAAGTCTGGAAAAAGAAAATCCAAAATCTGGGTCTTGAACCGAACGGTCTAGAATTGATCGCTAAGGAAACAGGACAAAGCATCGAATCCCTCCCGGGCGTCACACTCGGTGAGTTAAAGAACCTTCGTAGCCCCAAAGGAACAAACTTTCGTTTAGCAAGTGACCCCAAATTCTGGGAAGCTGTCTCTGGCAATCCATTTGGATCCAAAAAGGTTGCTGGGCCTTTCACTGATAATGACAAACAAATTTTCATAGAATTTGGAACTTTGGCTTTTTCCGAGGCAGCAATTAGCCCCTCGAAACCATCGGATCCAAACTCTCAAAACAAACTACTCGGCTTTTTTCTTGAAATAAATAAGTCAATCGCGGGAACATACAACATCGAGAAACAAAAGTCTCTCAGCGAAGAATAATGCAAATCAAAGCCGACTTTATCAACCCATTCCTCGAGGCTGCAACCATCGTTTTTCGCGATGTTTTAGGCCAAGATCTCATCCGTGGGAAAATTGGAATCAAAGATTCCCCAACTCCATCACATGAGATCGCCATCATCATTGGAGTGGTTGGATCTTTTAGCGGTGAAGTCGTGTATAGTTTAAACTTGGATGCTGCACATAAGATTGCAAAAAAATTAGTTCCAGGCCTATCTGATGCGGATGTTCAGAATGAGTACAAAGACATTTTGGGTGAAATCGCAAACATGACCACAGGAAATGCTATGAACATTTTTACTTCCTCTGGTCAATCTGTGGAGATCACAACTCCTAACATACAAGAATCCAAATCAACTTCTGTTCGATTCAATAAAAAACCCACAATCTCTATCAATTTATATTCGAAGTTTGGTAGAGTTGAAGTTAACGTAGCTATCGCCTAAATTTCATAAGGTAGGGAGATCAGATCTCTCCTCTGTTTTGCATCTTTCCTAAAATCTTCTCCAGGACTTAACTCCTGTTTGGTGCTTTCTAAGAGATATAAATCATAGTATTTTTTCGCTCGCTCTAAATCCCTTTCATTCCATGCACTTTCGTATATACGGCCTGCATAATAATGTGCAGTCGGAAATTCTCGAGATTTCGGAAATTCTTTAATCACTTTAACCAAATGATGTAAAGCTGGCCGATATTCTTGCTTTCGAAATAATAAAACAGCAATAGCTAAATGAGTTCTTGGGGTGATCTGTGAGTGTACCGGAAACGACGTTACTATTTTTAAATACTCTTGGTAAGCCTTTTCCTCTGCTTCCGGTTTTCCCATCCGATCCAAGGAACGTGCTAATTCAAATTGTGCTTTGATCTTAGCGTCAGGATCTTCCACTTTTTCAATTTGACCTGAACCTTCCGAATCTTTTCCATCTAAACCAAATAAGTTGGCATTTTCTGTTCTTGCGGGTACGACCTTACTACCTTCTAAATTACTTGCGGTTGTAAATTCACTTTCTGCTTGGGTTTTTTGGTTTCGGGTTAGGCGAGACTTTCCTCTCTTGTATGGTCCTTCCGTGGGATCTAACTTTTCTGCCTTTGCCTTTTTCTTTTTTGGAAGTACTTCTTTTGTTTTTGCCTCCGGTTTATCCGCTTTGGGATTGGAGATTTGGCTTTGGTCATCTTGAATACTTGGAAGATCCGAATTGTTCGAATTTTGGTCCTTATCTAGATTGCCAGTTTCCGTTGTGTTTTCTTGGCTTTCTTCGATTGGGAATGGAAGAAAAATTTCATTGGACTCTGGATGTAGAGGGAGTGTAATCAAGAACAAAAAACAACAAAAGCTAAGGAGAGGTCGAAACATTTAACGAGGAACTCTTTCTAATTCGCGAACTTTCTTTTTCTCTGGTTCTTGTGTGCTACTAGGCAAAGTTTCTTTGGATTTTTCTTTCTTTAACTTTTCGAGTTTGGTAATACGATCCATAATTTTATCGTATCGTTCATCATCCTTTATCGACTGTTTGTCAATAGGATCAAGTATTGGTTGTTCTACTTTTTTGGGCTTTCCCTGCGGTAAGCTTTGAGTATCTTTGCGGTCCAATACTTTTGTATCATTTATCTCTTGTAGGGTATCTGTATTTTGCCAAGAACCTACTGACTCAACATCGATAGGAGATGAGATCAATCCCTCTCCAGATGGGCTTGCCAAAGGAGGAGTTGTGGATTCATTTTTACGATTTCTAAAATCTCTCTCCTTTCCTAAGAAATCATCTTCTTCTGGAATGGGAGTTTTTGTCGGGTTGATTGACTCACGTTCAGATATAAACTCAAATTGCATCTTTTTGTTATGTTCATACTCGATCTCTTCTGGATCTGTCATCCGTACATCTTTCCTAGATCGATTGTATTCTTTTTCAAGTTCCATTGCGAACAATGACCGTGTATCCGATGCTAGCTGTAATCCTTGGGGAGTTGCGTTCTCCCAACCCCTAGTCCAACCTGTGTAGATCGCCATCAGTAAAAAGAAGATGAGGAGAGCAATTGCAATCTTTCTTAGGAGGGCTGCAACTTGTGGAGGTATTTTACCAACGAGACCATCGGCAGCACCGAGTACTTTCTTTGGATCTACATTGACTTTGGGGAGATTGATTTTCTTTTTAAAGTCAACCATTGATCAATCCTCCAGAATCTTAAAGACAACTCGACGGTTTTCGGCTCGTCCCTCTTCCGTTTTATTATCTGCAATAGGAGAGCTTTGGCCAAGTCCCTTAGTCATGATACGGCTCTCTTCCACTTGGTGTCGAGTCTTTAAATACTGAGCTACGGAGCTGGCTCTATCCAAAGAGAGCTTCTTATTCACAGTCTCGCCGCCAATATTATCTGTATGGCCTTCAATGACTATTTTGACTTTTGGATTTTTCTTTAAGATCAATGCAAGGCGATCCAATTCTGTTTCAGATTCTCGCGAAATATCGACTGAGCGAAACGCAAAAAACAAATTGTTTAATACTATTTCATTCCCTTTTTTGATCTTTGGCAAAATGAGTAGGACTACTTTTTCCTCTTCGGCTTTCTCTTTTCCCATCAAATTTATGTTTTGTGAAGCAGGTAAATAACCTTCCTTTTCCCCAAAAAATGCATAGTTTTCTTCAAAGGGTAAAATAATTGAAAACTCACCATTATTTGGATCGGATACTGTAGATCCTAATAGCTTTTTTTTGCTTAAAGATTCATAGTGTACGGAAGCAGATAGAGGTTTTCCCTCTTCATCGACCACCTTTCCTTTTATGACAACCACGGGATCAGGAGAGAAGGATTTTGGAATGGAGGCCATATATAACTCTCCATCTTTTGATACATAGGCCCACGAACCAACTGCCGGTATAGAAAAGAAATTTACACCTCTTAGATTGGAGGACAACTCCATCGGTTCGGACCATTGGTTCCATGTATCACTCAAACGTTTAGAAACATAAATTGAAATTCCTTCTCTTCGTCCATTTGATGAAAAGTACAATGTTTTGTCATCGGGAGCTAGAAAAGGTGCCATCTCCTCCTCCAATGTATTGATTGTATTTCCAAGGTTGATTCCATCTTCGAAAGTTCCATTTTCATTCTGAAATGTGACATACAAATCTAGTTTGCCTAGGTTCTTTCTTTGTTGTGCAGAATAGATGATGGTTTTGCCGGTTGTCGATAAAGCAGAGCCACCAAACACTTGTTGATAAGGATTGTCTTGTTTGCGGTACCAATTATAAAAGGAAGGGAAATGAATTGGGCTAGGAGCCGAAAATCCATTTTCTTTTCGAACAGATTTGTACAATGGAGCTCTATTTTGAATTTTTTCAGATCTCTCTCTGTACTCTGTTTCAAGTCTCGCCAATCTCTGGTTAAAGTCTTTCGCATTGACTGCATCACGGGAAACATCTTGCGACTTGAGGAGCATTTCTTTTTTTAAAGTCTCAAGCATTTCTTCTTCACCAAAATTACCAAATACAAATAGTTCATTTCCTCCGGGGAGAGCTGAAATGACAGCAGAAGGAAGTTTATTATTCAGTGGCGAAGGAAGTTGCTCCCCCGGTGCCCAAAATCCGTTCGCATCTTTTTTCGATGCCCAGATTTTTTGCGTACTGCGACCACCCTCACGAACCAAAGCAGTCCAAAATAGCATCTTTCCATCAGGAGTCACTTGGGGATTGAATGCAAACTGCCCTCCAGTCACATACCTTGGGATTTTTTTAAGAGTCCAATCGGCAGGCTTTTGAGATTCAAATGGCGCAATCTCATACCGCATGGGCGAACAGGAATCACCGTTTACATCACATAACACCCGTATAGTTTTAGTGCTCAGTAAAGCTAACTCTTCTTGGAGAACAGAGGGATTTAATCTCACAATCTGCTTCTCGGTTCGGAGCAAATGCCCACTATTCAATAGCTCACCTACCAAAACCTGGAGGCCATTTTGGTGATTCTGTGAACTAATGAGACCACCTCCCAGAAGAAAGATGAGAATGATGAGAATCCGCGCCATATCACTGGAAATGTCGGTTGAAAAGAGAGTTTCCCTTAGAAAATTGACTCTATGATCTCTGCAAGCGGCATCACCGTATCCTTTGGAAAAAAACCCCTATTCGAAAACGTCTCCATCAAGTTCAAACCAGGCTGTCGTTATGGCCTAATTGGAGCCAATGGCTCCGGAAAATCGACCTTTATGAAGGTATTGGCGGGCATTTTACAGCCAACGGCAGGTGCGGTCGCAATCGACAAGGACATCAAGGTGGGGTATCTAAAGCAGGACCACTACGAGTTCGAGACGGAGACCGTTCTAGGGACAGTTTTGCGGGGCAATCCTGAGCTTTGGAGCCTCATGCAAGAACGGGATGCCATTTACGCAAAGGAAGAGATGACGGATGACGACGGGATTCGCATCTCTGAAATCGAAGAGCGTTTTGCAGACCTTGGTGGATACGAAGCAGAATCCGTGGCAGGCGAACTCCTAGAAGGACTCGCCATACCAACCAACATCCACAACAAACCCTTGAACTATTTGACTGGTGGATTTAAACTTCGGGTTCTCCTTGCCCAAGTCCTCTTTTTGAAACCGGATGTTCTCCTCTTAGATGAGCCTACCAATCACCTTGATATCAAAACCATTCACTGGTTAGAGGAATTGCTTCTCAATTATGAGGGAGTTGTCATTGTAATTTCCCACGATAGGCACTTCATCAATTCCGTTGCCACTCATATTGCGGATTTGGACTACAATACGATCCGCATCTTCTCTGGAAACTATGATGATTTTATGATTGCAGCTGAGCAGTCTAGAGACCAACTCGTGAACGAAAACAAACGTGCTAAAGAAAAGATAAGCGACTTACAGGAGTTTGTTTCTAGATTCTCGGCCAACGCAAGTAAATCGAAACAAGCAACGGCCAGACAGAAAATGATAGAAAAGATCAAAGCTGAAATGACCGAAGTCAAACCATCATCTCGTGTTGCACCTTATATACGTTTCAAGGCAAAACGAGTTCTTGGAAAGGATGTCTTTGAAGCGATCAATATCAGTAAATCCTATGGGGATCTTTCTGTGATTAAGAGCTTCAGTATTTCGATCTCCAAAGGAGAAAAGGTAGGTATCGTTGGAACAAACGGAGTTGGGAAGTCTACCTTACTCAAACTTCTTATGAAAAAGTTAGAACCAGATGTTGGTGAAGTTAAATGGGGAGAGTCTGTCGAAGCATCTTATTTTCCGCAAGACCAGAGAGAGGCTATCGAGCCTGATGCCGATACCCTTATCGAATGGCTCTTAAGAAATTCTCCCCAAGGAACCGAAGTGCAAGAGATACGAGCAATCCTCGGAAGGATGCTTTTCTCAGGTGATATGGCAAACAAATCCACCAAGGTTCTCTCGGGAGGTGAAAAGTCTCGTATGATCATAGGTAAAATGATACTCGCCTGTGACAATGTGATAGCACTTGATGAACCAACAAACCACCTTGATTTAGAGACCATCGAGGCCCTAAACTATGCTTTGTCTTTATTTGAAGGTACGATTTTGTTAGTATCCCATGACCGAGAATTTATCTCTTCACTCTGTACAAGAATCATTGAGGTGACACCTGAAGGAATCAAAGACTTCAAAGGGACGTATGATGAGTTTTTGGAAAGAGAGGGATCAGACTTTTACAAACGTTTGGCGGGTGGCCCAGTCGTATCCGATTAAAAATTTTGCTCTTTCAGCCAAGAAACGAAAGAACGAAGTGCTTTTCCTCTGTGAGACACTTCGTTTTTTTTTGCTTCTTCTACTCGGGAGAAGTTTTTTTGAAACGGTGGATAATAAAAAATGGGGTCATAACCAAAACCATAAGGACCTTCTCCATCATAGGTATCAGAAACCAATCCATCAACCCTTCCCTCAAATGCGATTTCAATATGTTTCCATACAAAACTGATTACACAAATGTAGTGAGCATTCCGATTTGTGTGGGTTCCCAACTCTCCCAATAAAAACTCTGCTCTTTGTCTATCATTGAATTCTGGTTTGCCATAGCGTGCAGAAAGTACACCCGGACGATTACCCAAAGCCTCTACACAAATACCTGAATCATCCGCAAAGGAAGGAAGTCCCGTGAGACGATGCAATTCCCGTGACTTGATGAAGGAATTTCCTAAAAAGGTATCCTCAGTTTCTTCTGGGTTAAAGGAAATCCCCAGGTCCTTCGGACCTAGAACCTTCCAAGCTGTATCCTTTAGAAGTGAATGGATCTCTTGGATTTTGTGAGCATTTCCAGAAGCAAATGCAATCTCAAAAGGCATTGTTGTTTATCTATCTTCTGCATCTAATTGAAAGGCTTCCAAAGCGGATGCCATGTCTGGAAATAGTTCAAAGACCTTGTCTAACATGGTGATCTCGAACAATTGTATGAGATCCTCATCTACAACGATGACTTTGATATCTCCATTCATCGGTTTTAACTTACGTTTGGTGGCAACAAAGATACCTAAAGCAGTAGAACAAATGTGATGGACCTTGGTTAAGTCCAAAATGATTTTTTTTACGGATCCTTGTGTCAGTTTGGAAAGCTCTTTTTCTATCTCATCGGAATCTACTTTGAGAATAGCTCCAGAAAACTTCACGATCCGAATATCATTTTTGATCTGAACTTCCATTCGATTCAATCACCTTCATTATTTAGTATCACCAAGCAGGTAACGCGCCTTGCTCCAGATAGCCGAAACAATCTGGCCACCTCATTTAAAGAGGCACCCGTAGTGAATATATCATCTACAATCAAGATATGAAGTCCCTTCCAACTGCTATCTTTTTTTCTGAACCGAAATGCCTTTTTTGCATGCAAAAATCGCTCATAGAAGGACTTACCTGATTGTTTCTCATCTGAGACCTTTCTCAAAGGAGATTGGAGAGGGATGTTCCATTTGCGAGCCAAGCGACTTGCAAGTTGTGAGGCAGGATGGTAAAACCGTCCTATTTTTGTGTCCTGAGATGGCAAAAAAACGATCCGATCAGGCCTCTGCCGCAAGCGACGAAGCTTTCCTAAGGTATCAAGAGCAAAGTAGCGACATAAAACTTCATGCAGTTCGAACTTATTTCTTTGAAGTAAAAGGTGCTCCATTTTGGTTCGCACTCTCAAAGAAATGATTTCATCAAAAAAAACAAACCTAGAACTGCAATAAGGGCAATCCGACTCCTCCTCTGTTAGATGTTGGCCGCATTGTTGGCATGAATGTATTTTTTGGTATCGTTTCTGTTCTTGGTGACGGTCTCGCAAACAAGAACGGCATACACCAAATCTCTCCGCATACGAATCAACTTTGGAGCAAACACAACACTGCTGGGAATAAAAAAAGGTTAAGAAAGGCGAGAGATTCATCTCTCGGAGAAGGTTCCAGGACCGCTAAAACGGTCCTGGGGAGAGAAAAGAGATCTTACGGTTTTGTTTCGGTTTTTGCAGGCTCAGATTTGGCAGGCTCAACTACTTTTGCTCCATCAGCTTTTTGGATGATGGAAGAAGGAGGAGTTAGGTCTACATTGAATTTAAGCTCAACGATCTCAGATTGGTTTCCTACATTGTCGATCGCTATTGCCCTAAGGATATGCTCACCTTGGGTTTCCACTTTAATCGCCTCGGTGTAAGGTCTGAATTCTGTTTCTGCGTCCAACTTCACAAGAACTTTCTTAACGCCAGATTCTTTGTCGGCTGCATTCACATAAAATACATTGCCTTTCTTTGCATAAGACTTGCCGCTAATATCCACGAGTGGAAGTGAAGGCACGATCTCAACTGTAGGTTTTACATCGTCTACAGAAATGATAAGAGAAGACTCAGGTGAAGTATTTCCTGATTTGTCAGTTGCCGAATACTTGATTACGTTTGCGCCACCTTTTTCAAGTTTGATTGGCTCTGCGTATGTTTTTCCTGCTTCTGAGTTAATGCTGTATTGAATACTTTGAACACCAGTTTGTTTGTCTTCTGCGATGATCGCGTAAGAGTTGTTTTTTGATGTAAAAGGAACTCCATCGAGAAAGAAAAATTGTTCTGAAGGAACTAAAGATACTCTTGGAGCAGTGTTATCAACGTAGATCACTAAAACTTTTGGAGTTTCTGCATTCCCGGCTTTGTCAACAGATCGATAGTGGATCTCTGTCATCCCTTCTTCCGAAATTCGGATCGGTTGAGTGAAACGACGGAATTCTCCGTTCTTTGGTTTCCATTCAATGAAGTCTACCGCTGAGGAATCATCCTTTGCTTCGAGAGTAAAAGAAGTTTGGCTAGTGATGAATAAAATTTCTTTGTTCGCAACACCAACTGAGGAAGGTGCCGCTGGCGTAGCTTCTTTTTTCTCGCCAAGAATTTCTTTGACTTTTGTCTCTGCGGTATCCGCTCCTGTTTTCACTTGCTCAGAAGTGGATTCTGTTTTTTTAACTGCTGCATCTTTAGTCGAAGTATTTGCTTTTGGCTCCGTAGTCTGTGCAGATAGTTGGCCAGCTAAGAATAAAGTTACAATGGCCAAGGTATATTTGTGCGCCTGCATTATTGAGTATCTCCTTTTTACCGATAAAACATATATATCCCTTCTGAAAGGATTTATTGTCAACTTGATTGCATCCAGAATTCGCGCTTTCCTCTTCATTTTTATTGCCTTTCCGGTAACTATGTCGTCAGAGGTCATAATCTGGAAGGAAATCATCTTAGAGAATTTTGAAGAGGCAAAATTTTCGCAGGAAAACTTAAAAACTAGACTGGAAAAGGAGACGGTGATGGCGGACCTCTCCCTTTCGAGGAATATCACCGCCCCCATCCCTGAGTCTCGGCAATCCCTTGTCATACGGATTCCGAAAGCTGCCAATTATCCCTTTGCCTTTTACTTTCCAGAACCCCTTGTCTTACGTGGCTTTGTGCGTGAGATCAAAGTACCGCTCTACTCTTCGCAATCTTTGGGCAATATCACCATGATTGTGGAAGACCAATACTTCGAGACCAAACAAATCATGGTAAGCTCCCTTAACTTTCGAGGTTGGAAGGTTTGTAGCATCTCCTTTGCACAAGTTATGGAACAGAATGACCGCATCTTCCAACGGTCTGCCAATATGCGAATCCTCGGTTTCTATTATTTGCCAAATGAGGAAAATGCAAAAAACCAAGAGGTGCTCATTGCCATTGATGACATAAGTGCGGTTGTGCGTGACAAATACCGGCCTCTCCGT
Source organism: Leptospira ryugenii (assembly GCF_003114855.1). Taxonomy (NCBI): domain Bacteria; kingdom Pseudomonadati; phylum Spirochaetota; class Leptospiria; order Leptospirales; family Leptospiraceae; genus Leptospira; species Leptospira ryugenii. The sequence continues at coordinate 140,847 of NZ_BFBB01000007.1, forward strand.
GATAAGGGAATCCTCTTGGAGGAATGAAAAACCTGCCTCTTTCCAGGATTTTTGTCGGAAAAATCTCTTTTCTTTCCAGCCAAAGAGAAGATTGTGATCTTTAATGAATCTAGAACTCTCCCTTGAGCAATATGAAACTCTTCTCAAACTTGTTTATATGGGGGACTGGGTGATTTCCACCTTACAGGCCAAAGAAAGAGTCGAGGACGAAGGCGATAATGACTCGCGGTATGCCGATGTAGTGCGGCATATTTTCCAACAGGCAGAAGCGGTCGGCCTAGGAAACATTGTCCAAATTGACCAAAACAATGGAGAGCCTTACCTCACGCGAGAATTCGAAGAAGAAAGCGGACTTGTCGATATCTTAGAAGACTATGAAGACGAGGTGTTTTGGCAATCTCTGATTGAAAGACTAGCCCACAGAGATTTCATTCGCCACTTTGGCGAGACTGCGATCACCGAGATGGCGATAGAAGAAAGAATAGAAAAAGAAACGCCTTTCCATGATTTTTGGGCCAATGAGTTTCACGAGAATGGTGTAGAAAATCTAAAGGTATAGATGCAGTTTACCTGATATCTTTGGATTTTGGCCAAAGCAGTCGATCTTCTCGCAGCTTTTTTTGGTTCATCGCTTCCATTAAACGTTCTTTCAGCACATAATCGATACGACTCTTCGAAATGTCAGAGATGTTTCCACTCGATTCGCGTAACTCACCATCCTTCAAAACGAAACTCAAAGTTTCAAAAGCCTTTTTCAGGAGAAAATCACCTTCTTCTCTTTCCTGAGGAATCTTTGCCCAAACAGAGAGAGCCTCTTCTAAATAACGATCCTCATTTTCAGCTCTTCCCATTTCCCAGAGGATTCTACCTTTTTCAAAATAGGCGTCTTTCAAACGATAGGATTTGGGAGAATTTTGGATTAAGGTATCAATGATCTCCAATCTTTTCTTTGCATATAACTTCTGTACGATGGCAATGTCGCTAATTTTCTTCGATTTTAAGATTGGTTTGTATTTTTCGATCACCCTACGAAGAGTTTCATAACGAATGGTTTCTTTTTGTTCGGGACTTGCCGCATTCACAATGGGAACACTTTGAAAGAGTTCAAATAGGGCACGAGCTTGGATCTCGTATATGTTCTCTAGAGTAAATAAAATCTCTGTCCCAACCTTCGTTCCTAGATTCTCTGCCAATAGTGCCATCATCTGCTTGAGAAAGTCTTCTTTGTTGAGATTTTCTTGGAAGTAATCAATCGTAAAGTATGTTGGGTCACTACTGAACGGATACGCTAACCTTTGGAGATTCTCATAGTAAAGATCTCGAACAAAGAGAGAAAGATCTCCTTTGTCAGGATCATAGCCCATAAAGCGGGAAGAAAACTCTTCCAATTGTTTTTCTTTTTTTTGTTTAATCGTACGGTCAAGATACTGTGATCGTTCTGATTTGCCCATTTCTAGGGGAGTTTTTTTTATTGTATCTCCCTCTTTCGAAATCTTCATCGTAATCGGATTTAATTCTTCTCCGCCTTTTCGGAATTCTTCGATGATTCTATTTCTTTCCTTGTGTAAGATTAAATTATCTTCTGCTGAGTCAAGATCTACTTTAAACGGATCACGGATTGTAGATAATGTGGGAAGCACTTCTTTAACGATGATATCTTCGTATTCTCGATTCCTTTTTATATAAGAATCAGCTACACCAGAATTTAATGGAACTTTGTCATATTCTTCTTTAAATTTTTTCCGAAGGTCAGATGTAGATTCTAAATTCTCTACCAACTCTTCCCATTTTCCATCTTTGTACTTTTCGGAGCTAAAGCCTTTACCTTCTCTCTCCCCTCCTTCGTCTTCACTTTCGTTTTCTTGGCCCTCCTCTTGACTGCCCTTTGGACTGCCCTCTCCCCATTTTCCACCAAATTCGAAACTCAGCTCTACTTCTTTACTTTCCTCCTCAGCATATATCCAAGGCGGGCCGCATAACAAAGTACGATACGGAGAATCGGCAGCATTATAAGCATACACAAATATGCTTATATGACAAACCACAGAAAAATAGGCTGCAATAGATAACCTATATCGTTTAATGAAATTGAGTACGCTGTTTCCCATAGTAAAAGAAAAAAAGACTCGAAAGGAGTAAGTAGATCCAAGTTAAAAGATTTCCATATTTACGGTAGAATGTGATTTCACCAGGGATTACATCTACGGTTTTCAAGAGCGAGGCACTGCTTTCAATAGGCGTAAAATCTCCGTCCACATTGCGTCCGAGATGGTCTGTAAACACAGAAGTACCAGAATTTGTGGATCTAACTAACCATTTTCTGAATTCGATTGCTCTCATCCTACCCAAGGTATGGTGTTGGAAAGATTGAATCGTCGGACCGTACCATTTATCATTCGTTACATTTACAATAAAATCAGGATCCCCTTGAAACTGCCGAACATACTCAGGGATAATAACTTCATAACAAATTAATGGTAAAAAAGATCCCACTTGTTGTTCTGCTTGAATCTTTTTCTGGTAGTACTCTTTTAGACTATTTTCGTTAAAATAATCCAAATCTCCCCATGTAATATCTGTTAAATTTTCATTGTTCCGAAGTGGCTCGTAATAGGGTATTAGAGCCAGTGACTCTCCCTTTGCAAACTTTCCAGTTTGGCCACTCAGAGCATACATCCACTCGAAGGGCATATACTCACCAAAAATAAGCAAATATACTTTTTGGTAACTGGTCTTTCTTTCCCCTTGAGGAGAATAGAGTGCGCTTGAATTGTATGTCAACATATCTGAGCGTCGGATGGAATCCTTTGCGAACTCCACATCTAACTCATTGAAAAAAACGTTCGCTCCATGCCGCAGAGCCAATGTCTTGATAAACAATTCAAATTTTGGCCAATAAATACCTGCTGCCTCGGTTGCTTCATGTTTATGTGCAGAGAAAAAGGGAACACCTGACTCTGGCAATACGATTAAATCCAATGGCTGTTTCTTTGCAGCAGCCAAACTCAATTGATCTATGCGTTCCATAAGCAGACGAATCTCTTCTACAACAGACCTTCCATCTCGAAATTCTAGAGGAGCATTGGGTTGGATAACCAAAACTTGTTTCTGTGCCACTGGCTTGACATTGGCCCACTTTCTAAGCAATAGGTATCCATTCGCCCAAAAAAGGAGAAAAAATACTAAAATAGAACTGAAACCAAATAGAATTCGATTTAGCTTTGCATCAAATCTAAGGTGACTTCCGCCAAACAAACGTTTTTTTAATAGTAAGAATCGAGATTTGATCCTTCTATAGGAAAAAACAGAAAACAAAAAATAAGAAAAAGTAAACAACAGAACCGTGAGTCCATATGCACTTGTGTATTCTGCATTTTGGGAGAGGATCAAATTTTCTCCTACGATACTTCCAAAGTACCAAGGGAAAACTTGAGGGGCAATAAATTCGGCAGCTAACATGGAGAATCCGGCTATCCAGGGAAACCATCGCTGCAACCTAGTGACCAAAAAAGAAAAAATGAGTAAGAAAATTGGAAATTTAAAATTTAAGAAGATCCCTGAAAGCACAAAAATTGGAAAGGCCAAAAACCAAGGAAAGCCACCAAACACGGTTACCATGTGGTAAATCCAGTGAAAAGAAACACAATAAAAGACAATCGCAAAACCAAAGCCATGGAAAACTAAAGCGGACCAATCCCCCCTATACCTCTTCTCAATGGCAAAGAGTCCGATTGGGGCAAGCCAAACAAAATAGGATTGGGAAAAGGGAGCGAAGGCGAGCTGTGCAAAAACTGCAGTCGAGAGATAACAGAATAAGGAGTAAGCACCTTTCTTTGAGATTAAAAACCGAAAGAATTGTTTCATACTCCCCACTCTATCTGAAAAAGTTTACGATTTGTTGTAGTTGTTGTTACCGTTTTGTACTTTTGTAAAAATCATCTTTCCTGCGGCAGTTTGAATGATGGAAGTTACTACAACTCTAACTTCTTTGTTCACAAGGTGGCCACCATTTTCGATGACGACCATAGTACCGTCTTCCAAATACCCAATCCCTTGGTTTTCGTCTTTTCCTTCTTTGATGACAGAAATTGGAAATTCTTCTCCAGGCAAGACAACAGGCTTCAAGGCATTTGCTAGGTTGTTTAAATTTAAGACTCGAACACCTTGTAATTCTGCCACCTTATTCAGGTTAAAGTCATTTGTTACGACGGCGGCACCAGTGTCTCTCGCCAACTTCACTAGTTTTGCATCTACCTCGCGGGTATCTGAATAATCCGTATAGGTAATCTTTACTTCGATGGAGCCTTTTCTTTGGAGTTTGTTTAACATTTCCAAACCTCTTCTTCCTCTTGCCCGTTTGATAGGGTCTGAGGAATCCGAAATCAGCTGTATCTCACGTAAGACAAAGTTGGGAAGGATGAGTGGACCGTCGAGGAAGTGGGTGTCTGCAATGTCCAAGATCCGCCCATCAATGACCACAGAGGTATCTAAAATCTTTTCCTTGGGTTGTGAACTAGAGCCCTCTAGACCAGGGATGGCAAAGCTTGTGCCTGAACTGGCACCGACTCCACCTCCGCCAAAGATGGCAAGGCCTGGTTTTTTTGCAAAACTTAGGCCTACTTTAACTCCCGTTACAAACAGAAGGAAAGCCAAAGTAATGGAGGCAGGCTTCCAGCCATAGTCATTCAGAAGACTTGCTGGATACGAAGCGAGACCCAAGCCAAGAAGCCCAAAGAGTGATGCAAGCAAGAGAGTATCTGCTTTTACTTCCGGGTAGAGTTTCTTCTCACCGAATGCCAGAACCACAGTGTAAATAAGAACCAATCCGGACAAAGAAAGCGAAAGAATCAAATTCTGAGATTCCGCATACAGGAACAAATAAGAGGCCAAACCGACTACAATAGAGCCGATGGCCGAAAGGAGTTTTCTCATATCTCAAACCTTTTTAGCCAAAAAAATTTGAGTAGGTACGGAAGTTTACTCTAAATCTAAATCATCCTCTTCTTTTGGAGGAGGTGGTGGTGCCAAACCTTGGACAGATGCCGCTAACACGTCAGAAACAATGTTTCCTGCTTCCTCTTGAGATACCCCTTTGCTAAGGGCAATTTCCATCTTTACTAAGTTGTAGGCACTTTCGTAGAGCTTTCGCTCCATAATCGAGAGTTCTTTTCCATACGCCCTTTTGTAAAGATTCCGGCAGACATCCGCTACTTCAAAGATAGAACCAGATTTGATCTTGTTCATGTTGTTTTGGTAGCGAACTTTCCAATCTTCTTCCGTGTCGATTTCATCCTTTTTCAGGAGAGTGAGAACCTTTTTGATCTCTTTTTTATCAATAATCGACCGGATGCCAACCTCAACGGCACGCTCTACAGGAATCATGACCTTCATCTTGGAACCTTGAATTTCCATGATGTAACAGTCCTTCTTCTTCCCCAGAATGACTTTTTTGCCAACTTCTGTGACTTCGCCCACTCCATGGATCGGATAGACTACATAGTCCCCTACCTTGAATTTGGGCTCTTTGGTTTTTTCGTTTGTTTTCTTAATAGCCAAGTAAGTATAATAACTTCCGTAAATACTCTTATCCTAAGTATAACCTGGAAAAAGTGGAATGTCAAGGCGATGGGTAAAAATTAACTTAAAATCGAATTGTTTTTACCATTGCATCACCAGAATACGGGATCTGGCGGCTGATCCTATCCAAGGCTTCGCGAGCATCTTCCATGCGGTAAAAGTATCCTGCGTATAATTTTCCGGTAGAGGTACGAAAGATCCTACCTTGGAGGCTGGGATCTGCTTGCATCAACTGTTTGCCTAGCTTTCCTGCCTCTTCGGGCGAAAAATTGCCAATCTGTACCATGTAGTTGATTTGGTCATTCTTGGGAGGAAATTTAAGTCCCGGGACTAGGGAAGAAGCAGTTTCTGGGCTAGGTTCCGTTGGCTTTTCTACTTCAGTAGCAGTTTCTGTAGCCATCGGCCTTCCAACATTGGAAAACGATCTTTCGGATTGGGAAGCAAAGCTTCTTTCCTTTTGGGACATTTGGATCCCCACAACCATTCCTGCAGTGAATAATAAAATAGCGCCGATCAAGAGTACAAATGCTGATTTAGGCTTGGTCCGTTGTGAGTGGTGTATGTATCCCTGGCTAGGTGAGGACTCATATGGGTCGGCTGGGCTGTATCCAAGATTGCCTCTCAGTCTTCGTGAATAATCTATATTTTGCATGGACTTCCCAATTCTCTTTTCTCTAACAATCGGTTCAAAAAGTGCAAAAATCGATTTCTTTTTTTAGAAGGCATAGACAAAGGGAGGAAAATGAAAAACCCGAGGAGACCGTAAGCACGCTCGGGTTTTCTTCCATTGGGAATCTGTCTTTCCTAGGGGAAGTTTAGAAGTATTTGGTACCTTCAAATCCTAAACTAGGAAGGATTCTAGTGATGATATCCACCATGGAAAAAGCAAAGAGAAGTGCTAGGAAACCAAATGCAGAAAGAAAGATGACTCTGTTGAGCATATTGTCATACTTTAAGTGCATGAAGTAAGCTAAAACGAAGAAAGCTTTCACTGATGCAACTCCCATAGCAACAACCATATTCAATTTTCCAAGGTCAACATAGGAGACAGCAACGGTGATTACTGTTCCGACAAAAAGGGCCATCAAAACAAGGGCATAGGTTCCAATGGAAATGATGTGGTGCTCATGCTCCTCTTCTTCCTCTCCATCTCCATCTTCTACCCACATAGAGGCAGACGCATGGTCTTCCTTATGGTCCTCATCGCCTAAGACAAATTTCAATAATTTGCTGTCTTTGTTCTCTTCTCTAAACTTCTTGAATCGGTCTGTCTGGAAAAACTGAGAGAACCAGTTCCAGATAAAGCCACCAATGGTTGCCGTTGCAATGCCAGGAGCAAAGATTCCAAAACCAAGCACTGGAGTAAAAACCGCAACTAAGGCAATGAAGTAGAGTGCGTAATTGATAACGTATTCCATTCTAAATTCCTTTTAACCTACAAGATAGAGCAATGGGAAGAGGTAGATCCATACTAAGTCGACCACGTGCCAGAACAAACCAACACCTTCTACGACTGTATAGTATTCAGGTCCAACTTTTCTTCGGATAGTTTTGATCATCACCCAAAAGATCAAAATCATACCAGCTACCACGTGTACCCCGTGTAAGCCCGTCATTACGAAATAAAAACCAAAGAACATTTCCCATTTAGGACGAGAAATGATGTTTTTTAGTTTCTCAGCTTCTTCCGGACCCACATGGTTTTTCTCTTGGAGGCTTTTGTCTTTCAAGAGGGCACCAATTTTGGATTCACAGGTATCCCTCTGAGCACCTTTGCCACAGGAAGGGTCTACAAGCGAAAACTTGCCAGGAACGGTTCCTACATGGATTTTGTGTGAATACTCGAAGTATTTCACAACCATGAAGATACCCCCACAAACAAGGGTAATCGCCAACATAATGGTAGCTAGTCGGTGGATGCCTCTTTGCACATAGTTGATCGCGGCAGCCATCGTAAATGAAGAAATCAAAAGCACAACGGTGTTTAAGCCACCGAAAATCTTATTCAAGGAATCCGAGCCGTTTTTGAAAACAGAAGGATACAAAGAATGATAGATGAGATACCCGACGAAAAGTCCGCCGAACATCAAAATCTCTGTGCAAAGAAAGAGCCAAATCCCTTGTTTGGATGAGGCATATTGGTGCTCAGCACTCTTGAAGTGGTGCTGGTGGTGGAATTCGCTTGAAGAACTAACGGAAGTCATATGGGCCTGCAGTTACAGTTGGTGTATCGATAAAATTTTCATGAGGAGGAGGAGAACTAGTCTGCCATTCCAGAGTCTTAGCACCCCAAGGATTGTCAGAGGCTTTTTCACCCCAAATCATTCCATGGAGGATGGTCGCAAGACCGATCAAAAAGCCTAGACCGATGAGCCAAGAGCCCACAGTCGAAATCTGGTTTAGGTTTGTGTACTCCGGAAGGTAGTCAAAGTATCTTCTTGGCATACCCATCGCTCCCAATACGAATTGTGGGAAGAAAGTAACATTGAACCCTGTGAAGATAAAAACCCAAGACAGACGCCCACCTAAATCGGAAGTCATCTTTCCAAACATTTTAGGGAACCAATAGTAGATACCACCCATGAGAGCCATGAGAGTACCACCCACCATTACATAGTGGAAGTGTGCCACGACGAAATAGGTATCATGGAAATGGACATCCATACCAGTTGAGGCCAAGAAAACCCCGGTGAGACCACCAATGGTAAAGAGGAACATAAATCCCAAGGCAAAGAGCATCGGAGCTTCAAAGGAAACTGTGCCTCGGTACATTGTAGAGATCCAATTGAAAAGCTTAATCGCTGTTGGAACCCCCACAAGCATTGTGATCACAGAGAATAAAACCCCAGCAAAGGTAGATTGGCCGGAGACAAACATATGGTGCCCCCAAACGAGGAAGGAAACTGCCGCAATCGCAACGGAAGAGTAGGCAATGGCACGGTATCCGAAGATCGTTTTTTTGGAGAAAGCGGTGATCAGTTCAGAAATCACACCCATCGCTGGGAGGATCATAATGTAAACCGCAGGGTGGGAATAGAACCAAAAGAAATGCTGGAATAGAACTGGGTCACCGCCGAGCTCTGGGTCAAAGATTCCAATCCCGAGTGTCTTTTCTGCCGCAATCAATAGGAGAGTAATCGCCAAAACAGGAGTTGCCAAAATTTGGATGATGGAGGTTGAGTAAAGGGCCCAAATCATCAAAGGAATTCTGTCCATGGTCATACCAGGAGCCCGTAGCTTATGAGTGGTTACGATGAAGTTCAGACCCGTCAGGATGGAGGAAAATCCCATCGTAAAGGCACCCAAAACAAGTAAGATCACTCCGCTCGAGGTCTTAGCGGTGGAATACGGAGTATAGAAAGTCCATCCCGTATCTACTTGATTGAAGTACATCGAAGACGCTGCCGTTAAAGCACCCGCAATGAAGATGTAGTAAGAAGCAAGGTTCAATCGTGGGAAGGCCACATCCTTTGCACCCAATTGGATGGGAAGAACGAAGTTTCCAAGAAAGGCGGGGATGCCCGGGATGATCACCATGAATACCATGATGGCACCATGAAAGGTCATGAACTTGTTGTATGTATCCGGTTCTAAAAGTGGAGTCGATCCGAACTTAGCAAGGTGCAAGCGGATTCCGAGAGCAAAAAATCCTCCGATGAGGAATAGAATCGCTACTGTCGCAAAGTACATCAGACCAATTTTTTTGTGGTCTTTTGTAGAAAGCCAGGACCAGATCCCTTTCCCGTGGTGGAGGTAATCTTCGCCGGTAGCGTGACTGTGTGCAGTGTGTGTCTGTGCTGAACTCATCTCGTTTCCCTTATTTGATAGTTTTTATGTATTCAATTAGATGTTCCACTTCCTCATCACTGAGTTGTCCTTGGAACAGTGGCATGGCTGGTGGATAGCCTTCCACAACCTTGGCTGAGGATACTAGAATGGACTCACGTAAGTAGTTTTCGTCTGCTTTTGCTTCGGAACCATCCACAAACTTTCGTTTGTTTTCGTAGAGACCTTTCATAGTAGGACCAACGATTTTGGTTCCATCAATCGAGTGGCAGCTGGCACAAGCTTTCTGAGCAAAGAGAACCTTTCCTTTGTCAGCTGGTGTATCTGCGCCTTTTTTCTCTGCGTGGTACCAAGCTGCGTATTCCTCTGCTGGTAGTGCTTTGATCTTGATCATCATACCCGAATGTTTTGTGCCACAGTACTCTGTACAGAAAACGATGAATTCACCTGGAAGTGTGGGTTGGAACCAAAGTTGGGAATACCGCCCAGGAACCGCGTCTTGTTTGGTTCGGAAGGCAGGCACATAGAAACTGTGGATCACATCCTTGGAGGTGAGAACCAATTTGGTTGCTTTGCCGGCTGGTACGATGAGTGGGTCATTTCCAGAGCTGTAAAACTCTTTACCATTGGCGTATTTATAAGTCCAGGCCCACTGCTCTGCTGTCACATGGATCTCTGCGGCAACATCCGTCGGGGGAACTCTCAGTTTTTCAAAGATCACCATACCCCAATAGAAAATCACGAGCAATATGATCAATGGGATGAAAGACCACATAAACTCTGCGAAATTGTTGTGAGTGATGTAAGCTGACTTTTGTTCGTCGGTAGTCCTCTTGAACTTGATTAAGAACCAAGTCATTCCACCGATGAGAATGACAAATGAAATCAAGCTAGAAACAAGAAGAAACGCGTAGAGAAGATCTACTTCTTTCGCAATTTCAGTGGCTTGAATCGGCATGAATGTGGTTGCCGGAAAGCTTGTGATCAAAGACATCTATGAGACTCCTTGTGGGTATTTCTTTGAAAATTTTCGCCAGTTAATGAATAAAAACGATGCAAGCAAAAGGAGTGTGATTCCCCCACCCATCTGCATTATTCTGTATGCGTATATCGTATATTTATTTTTTCGGGGATCAAATTGAAAGCAAAATAAAGCAAAGCGGTCTACAAAACTTCCTATCTTGCCCTCACTTGCCTCCATGAAGGCAAATTTCAAATCTCTCTCGTTGAATTGAATGCCTTGGAAGATTCGGGAAACCTTACCTTGGGGAGTTAAGACATACACACCACTCGCATGGATGAATTGTTGGGAAGGCTCGTCCCAACGGTAACGAAAGTCTAGCTGTTTGGCCAAAGAATCAATAGAAGATTGGGCTCCGGTAAGTAAATGAATTCCATTCTCAGAATCTTTCCTTCCATAATCTTGCATGTAAGCTTGTTTTTTCGGAGCGGAGATATCTTTGTTCTCTCTTGCGTCAATAGAAACGGCTATATATATGTATTCCTTGCCGGCAGACCAATCCAAAGCCTTTAAGGTTTTGAACACACCATTCATGTGGTAATTGCATAGGGTGGGGCATTTGAAATAAACAGGAGATAATAATATGGGTTTTCCTTTCTTCAGAAAAGAACCTAAGCTGACTGTCTCCCCTACTTCATTTTGAAACGGAATCTCTAAATCAATTGCCTTTCCTGTCACATCCGAAAACCCAATCTGCTTGAGTTCAGACGGGAGCACATTATCCTTTGTTAGATTGGAATGCGGGTCATAAGCGAATAGACTATGTCCAGAAGCGACACATAGTAAGAAAAGTTTGACCAGCTTCCTACCAGAGATCGGCAAGATAGATCTCATTTTGTTTGTGCGCTTGGGTTTGATCCGCCTGGGTTTTCTGGAGTGCCTGGGTGCACGAGGGAAATGTATAAGAAGAAAATGATATTGAATGCAAGTGTGATTAAGAAGGTCCAGTACCCAGCTTTGTTGTAGAGATCTTTTTGTGCCATCGTTAAAATTCCTTATATGTTGGACTATGTTCGAATCTCTCTGAAAACTCCAACAATTTTTAAGTTTGTCTAGATTAAATTTATTTTCGCCGAAAACCCCTGGAAAATGCTAGTGAAAGAACCAGAAAGATGAAACTCACTACTTATTATTTTACATTGTCAGGGATGATTTTATTCAATTTGATGTTCGGACCTCTCGTCAGAGCAACTGACTCTGGCCTTGCCTGCCCCGATTGGCCTCTTTGCTACGGCAAGTTTGTGCCTGAATGGACCTTCCATATCTTTATGGAGGTGGGGCATCGCTACTACTCAGGAGCGATTGGCATACTTGTATTTTGGGGATTGTTTCGCGTATACAAATCCGAAGGAAAGGGTCTTCTCTTTCGCATTGCAATTTTGAGCTCTGTATTACTAGTTTCGCAAGTCATACTCGGAGCCTTGACCGTTACCAAACTCCTCCACCCCACAACAGTAAACCTTCACCTATTGAACGCCATCTTACTCTTATTAACCTGTGGAACCATAGCCTTATTGGCAAAGAAAGATACCGCTGCATGGAATTGGCCTCCGCAAGCCTGGCAGATCTTTGTACTTTTGTTAGTCGGCATTTTCTATCAAATCTTTTTAGGTGGAAAGGTGAGTTCAAATTACGCAGGCTTGGCTTGTCCAGATTTTCCAACGTGTTACGGTGAATGGATTCCTCCCATGGAAGGGAACATAGTCTATCAAATGGAACATAGATACTTTGGGTATCTACTCGCTCTTCTTGTATTTGGGACCACTAGCTATGCAATATTTTATCTGAAAGCAGAAAAGGTGAAATTTTACTTAAAGTTAGCAAGTTATCTCATTGTATTACAAATATTACTTGGAGCATTCAACGTTATCTATCACCTGCCAAAACTTCTGACAGGCATACATACCTTAAATGCTGTTCTCACATTGTTGGCTTGTTATACGGCGACATTTTATCATTTTAGGAAAGTGAGTTAATACAAAGGAATGTTTAAAATTTGGAATCAACTAACAAAACCAAGGGTTACTGTTTTGGTACTGGCAACAGTGTTCCCTGGTCTTTATCTTGGTTCCACTGAAAAACCAGGTCTTACGATAACCCTTTGGACTTTGTTTGGTACTTATTTAATGAGTTCAGCCTCTTTCATTCTCAACCAATACATTGAGAGAGAAAAAGATTCTGTGATGTACCGTACCAAAATGAGACCTATACCCTCTGGTGTGATTTCACCAAGGCTTTCTTTGGCTTTAGGAATATTCACTATGGCCCTCGCCTTTCTTGTCCTCTGGTACTTTGTAAATCTATTGACTGCTTTTGCTGCTTGGTCAGCACTTTTGTTGTATGTGTTTCTATATACCATCTGGTTAAAGCCAAGAACTGAACAAAACATTGTCATCGGTGGGATTTCAGGATGCATTGGCCCTCTGATTGGATATGCAGCAAGTTCCAATTCCTTACCGATGTCTGCTTGGATGCTTTTTTTGATGATCTTTCTTTGGACACCGGCACATTTCTGGGCTCTGGCAATCTTTCTGAAAAACGATTATGAATTTGCAGGTATTCCGATGATGCCCGTTGTTTCCGGCGTTGATAAAACAGTGAAACAAATCTTCTTCTACACTCTGGCTTATTCTGCTTCGGTGATTGGCTTTTATTTTATCGAACCACGTATGGGTGCCCTCTATTTGGGATTTGCCTCTATACTCACGGTTTCCATCCTTTTTTTCGCCTTAAAACTCTTAAAGAGCAAAGAGCCAACGCTTGCAAAACAGTATTTTTTCTTCACCATCATGCACCTCTTCCTCGTGAGTTGTGCGATCGTGGTCGATGCCAGACTGTAATTTTTTTTATTGCCTAAGTAGAAAAAATACTCCACTGTTTGCCCATGGCAGTGTTATCTAAATATTTTTCAGACCAAGACCTCGCTGAGATCAAAGAAGCAGTCAAACAAGCAGAATCAAAAACATCCGGAGAAATCGTACCTTATTTTGCTGAGGCATCCCACCATTACAAAGAGTACGCTTGGCAGGTTGCGTTTTTGGGTGGCGCTTTAGGTGGCTTCGCTTTGTTTATCCAATCCCAATTCGTAGATTCCTCTTGGGGAGAAATTCCTTTAATATATGCCATTCTCTATATTTGGACAGGGTCGTTGATCGGTTTGGTGCTTGGAACTGCATTGCCTATATTGAGAAAACTTTTTATCAGCAATAAAATGAAATCCTTTTATGTAAACTTAAGGGCAAAAGAAGCATTTTTGAATGAAGAGGTTTTCCGAACCAAAGATAGAACAGGCATCCTTATCTATATTTCTTTTTTTGAAAAGATCGTACGCGTTTTACCTGATGTAACAATCTCAAAGATTGTACCTCAATCCGATTGGAATGAAGCAGTTCGATTGATAATAGACGGTATGAAATCAGGAAATAAAAGAGCAGGGATTGTCGCATCTATTTTGTTTTGTGGTAATTTGTTAACCAAATATGGTGTTGAAATCCAAAAAAATGACCAAAATGAACTTTCCGACGAAATTCGGGATGGTGGTACTTTACTGTAAACTATGACGCGATCTCCAAATAAAATGCGTTCTTTTCTCTGTCTGAGTCTTTTGCTATTTTCATTTAGTAATATCCATTCCGTTGAGATCCCACCTTTGACACGTCAGGTGACTGACGAGGCAGGGATACTTTCCACTGAAATGGTTCGTCAACTCGAATTGAAGTTGAAACAAAACGAGTCCGAAACATCGAACCAAATCGCCGTGCTCATCCTCTCTTCTCTTGAAGGCGAGATCATTGAAGATCTAGCAGTAAAAGTCTTTGAATCTTGGAAATTGGGTCAAGATAAGAAAGACAATGGTGTCTTACTTCTCATAGCGATCAAAGATAGAAAGATGAGAATAGAGGTAGGCTATGGATTAGAAGGTGTCCTAACAGACCAGCTCGCTTCTCGTATTGTTAAACAAGAAATCCGACCTAGATTCAAAGCGGGTGAGATGGACGAAGGTGTCGAGGCGGGAGTGAATGCAATCATTGCTGCGACTAAGGGAGAGTACCAACCTAGCGAAGATGATGTCGTTACCAGCCACAAAGAGTCTCGCAGAGATCCATTGATCTTTGCCTTCGTGTTTCTGGGTATAGGCTTGTCTGTACCCGGGATTATAGGTTACATCTTTTTGCTCCTTGGTGTACTGCCCTTAAAATTGGCTTTAGAAACATTGATTCCTTTCCCTTTTTGGATCGTTCCATTTTTATTGGTTTTAATCATCTTGGTTGTGATAAAAATAATGTTTCGAAAGTCTTCTGGTGGTAGCGGGTTTGGTGGGGGCTTTTATGATAGTGGGTCATCTTGGTCAAGCGGTGGTGACTCCTGGTCCTCTGGAGGCGGTGATAGTTGGTCTGGAGGTGGTGGTGATTCAGGCGGGGGAGGAGCTTCTGGGGATTGGTAACACTTACCCCTCAAGCAGAAGTAAAGAGAAAATTGCCGATTTCAAAGACGATGCAAGTTACATCGTCTTTCCAAACAGTTTTCTGCATCTTTTGAAACAAGCCATCCTTAATATAGGTAGTAACGTTCTCCAGAGGTAGATCTCTTGTTTCTTTGATCAAGTCAACTAACTCCTCTAATGCGGCCGTGCCATCCATCTCATTGAGCTCTTCAAAAATCCCATCCGTAAACAAAAACAGTCTATCCTCCGCTTCAAATTTCACATCAGTAATACCAAAGCGAAACTGTTCCAAGATACCAACGATAGGTCCTGTATTTTCCAAAACTACGATCTCTCCGTTTTGCTTGTGGATGATTTGGTTTTGTGTGCCTGCGCCTGCAAATTTTAGTAGATTTTGGGAGAAGTCAAAGTCGACAACGACTGCTGGGAAATAGATGCGTAGTTCTGCATTTTTATCATAGAAATGTTGGTTCATGTAATACAATAGATCGTTAGGCCGAGTCGCCACTAAATTGAGTCTTTCAAATTCAGATTGGATCATCATTGTATATAGGGCAGCTTGCAATCCGTGACCTGTCGCATCACAGAGAAAAACCCTGACATAGCCATCTTGGATTTTTTTAACAAAATAGATATCGCCACCCACGTCAGCCAATGGTTTGTAAAGGACAGAAATCTTAAGAAAAGGTTCTAACTCTGGGATGAGAGTAAGGCTTTGCACAATACTTTTTGCTAACTTAAGGTCTTTGTTGATTTGGTCCAATTTGGATTGCAATTCAAATGTTTTTTCTTTTGCTTTTTCTTCTAAGCGCTCATTTAAAATCGTTAATTCTTGTTTTGTGCCTTCCAACTCTTCGTTCTTTTGAGTCACCTGTCTTGCTAAAGTTTCCGCTTCTACAAATCCTAGGGAAAAATTTCTAGCGATAGAGATGGATTGAAAGAGAAACATCATGAAGATACCGTAATGGGCAAGTAAAGGACCAACTATGATGATATTATTGACTAGAACATCATTGATGCCTGCGGCAACAAAGAGTAAAAAGCTAATGAGAAACAAAGTGGAGCCTGGGTACCTTTTTCGTATCGACAAGCTTATGATGACCAAAGATGCAACCGCTGCAAAAAGTGTGAACAATTGGTACGGTATCATAAAATAAGTGAAAAATGAAGATCGCGTGAGAACTACTAAAAGAGAGATCAGCACACCAGTATTGAAAATAAAACGATATAACCAAATAGGGTAAACGGACCGAAACATCAGAAACATATAACGAACAAAAATGGGTGGCACTAAAAAGAAAGTAAGGTAACTAAGTTTGATTTGGACCTCAAATGGCATTGATGGGAAATAAGTTGTGAGGTATTTATTGCCTGTCACAAATACACGCAAACAGATCAACAAACAAGCCAAAGCAAACCAAAATGAATGTGGATCCTTTCTTCTGTAGAAAAATAAAAATAAATGGTAAATCCCCATGAATAAGATACTGCCAACCAGTAGCATATCTTTTAGGATTTCATTGTCATAGAGCGCATGTATGTCTTCGGAATTTCCAATCTTGATAACTTGGGCAGGACCACCTTTTCTATGGTGGTAATTGGAAATCTGCAAAACAAACTCTGTGCTATTTTCCTCGGGCACGTAGTCAACAATTTGAGGTCGATACTCTGGTTTTGAAAATCTTTCTTCGGAGGAAACAATGCCGTTCCGGGCAATAATGCGGTTGCCAGCAAACAGTGTAAATGCGGTCTCCATTTCAGGGATTTTCAGTGAGAGTGGAGAATTTCTCATGTTATGGATGAGTTTTAGACGAAATGTGGCAAAGCCGTCCCCTGCAACGAATCCTTTTTCAAAAAACGACTTTGTCCAAATCCCCGGGACGTGGAAGTACTGTTCATTGCCCAAGGAATTGATCAAGGCCACATCACTTGGAAACACAATGAGATTTGGGTAATACTGCCAATCCCCTGTTAGGTCTAGGGGAGTTTGGGTTTGAACGAAATAATGAGAAGCATCGAGGAGTCCTTTTTCCGCCACGGGCGGCAGAGAGGGCCTTTCGCAATGGAAAAAAAAGAAACAAAGTAAGGCGAGTGAAATCTTCTGAATAAGATGCAATTTCACCCTCCTTGTTAGGTGATTTACAAACGACTCTGCACTGGCACATACTTCCGCTGGTTTTCACCAACGTAAATCTGCTTGGGCCTTACTTTGCTAAAGTCGCCCTTTTTCCTCTGCTCTTTCCAATGAGCAAGCCAGCCAGGTAGTCTCCCTATGACTTGCATCACAGAAAACATAGTTTTCGGAATCCCTAGTGTATGAAACACAAGGCCAGAATAGTATTCTAAATTCGGATAGAGGAGATGATCAATAAAATATTGATCATTCCAAACAACTTCATCAATTTTTAGCGCAGTTTCTTCTATCTGGTCTAACTTTCGGTTGCGATAGAAATCGTGTATGATCCCACGAGCCACCTTTGCCCTCGGACTGACCGCATCGTACGCTTTTTGTCCAAAACCATTGGAATGGAGTTTCACCTCTCCTCTTTTAAAGCGTTCAAAGTAATCTACCACAGAAGTTCTGGACTTGATGATATCTTCCATTAGCTCAATGGCGGCAGTTGGACGACCACCTTCTCGAGCTCCCCATTGGGCCATGATACCTGCAGAGATACAAGCGAAAAGATTTGCTTTGGTGGAACCAACGACTTGGACCGCTGTATTGGAGACATTTTGTTCGTGGTCAGCATGTAAAATCCAGATTTGATTCAAAAGCCGATCAAACTCTTCTGGTACCTCATAACGTTTGGCGGGTACAGAATGCATCATATGTAGGAAATTTGTGCAATATGGATTTTGGTCGAGAGGGTAAACAAAGGGATGGCCGACAGCATGTTTGTAGGTAAAGGCTGCGATCGTTCTTACTTTCGCAAGGAGCCGAGCAATGAGATCAACTCCCATGTCTAATTTTTCTTCGTAGTCTTCTTGGTAGTAGCTGGAAAGTGATGTTACCATGACAGAAAGTACGGCAAGTGGATTGGCAACTCCAGGAAAGCCATCAAAGAGATTTAACATATCTTCGTGGATCATAGAATGCTTTGATAGGCGACCAGAAAAATCAGATAACTCTTGTTTATTGGGTAAATTACCATAAATGAGCAAATAGGAAGTTTCTACAAATGTAGATTGGTGCGCCAATTCACCGATATCATAACCTCGATAGGTCAACTCTCCCTTTTCTGGGTCTCGTCTTGAGACCTTAGACAGACCTAGTGCGGTATTAAAAAGACCTGGGTCAATGGTCACTAGACCTGTTTTTTTGTAAAATTCAGAGATATCTACGCCTTCTTTTCCATCTGTCCCTACGACGATGGGAAACTGATACGACTTTCCGTTGATGTGGATTTCCACCTGGCTCATTCCAAAACCTCTCTACCACAATGTTCAGGAAGGGAAGTTAAGAATCTAGAATAATTTAAGATTGGGAGAGGGCAGATTCAATAGAATCGTGGATCAAAACGAAATCGGTAAGCCCGACAATGTCCATCACCTTACGAAAATGGTTGTTGAGACCTGCAAACTCAATCTTTCCTTGGTTTTCGGAAGATTTTGTGATGAGGCTGATCAAGGTAGCAATGCCCGCCGAATTGATGTAAGAGGTATCGGTGAAGTTTAAGATAACCCTCTTTTTTTTGTCAGCGGGGATAGAGTCATAGGATTGAACAATTTCGTCCTCTGCCTCGGATGTGATTTCACCAGAAATGTGAATCACTGGGAGCACTCCCCCATTCTCAAAACCGAGTCGGATTTTGAATTCTTCAATCATAATGGTTCCAGGGAAATCGCGAATGAGGTATGGTCAAGAAAAATTAACGGGCTGCTTTTCGTTCTTCTTTCGATAAACGCCCAAAGGCTTGTTTGCACTTTTTACAAACAAAGTAGACATCGATAGGATTTGCAGAAATCCCAATGAGTCCCATGGCAATCATACCCCATGTGGAGTATTTGACTACTTTTTTGGCATCTTGGGATTCTCGGGTGGTTCCGCAGTCGCAAGTGGCACGGTCTTTTTTGGAAATGGGGGTGGTCATGAGGCAAGATTTGTTCTTTCTCATCCTAGGACGAGAAAGAACTTAATTGGCTGGATGGATTAATTTTTGCCTAAGTACTCAACGTACTTTGCAAGTAGAGCAATGTTCTCATTCCCAAGGTGTTTGTAGGCAACCATAGGGGAGCCTTTGATCCCTTCATTGAGAGTTTTGGTAATAGCAGCAACTGTATTTCCATTCTTCCATTCGTTTGCAGGGGCTTTAAAGTTTCTAGGTTTTGGATTCAAAGCTGCTGCCGCTGCTCCGTCGCCAGCTCCTTTTTCGCCATGGCAGGATGCACAGTTTTGGAGAAAGATCTCTTCTCCTTTCGCAATTTCAGGATCTTGTGCTACAGCAGGAGCTGCAGTTTCTGTCGGAGCCGCTTCTTTTGGTTTGTCGCCACAAGCAACAAGGAATAGAGCAAGGGCAATCGTGGATAAAGAAATCGTGAGTTTGTTCAGTTTCATTTCACTCTCCAGAGTTAATTAACTCCAGGAATTGTCACAGAATTGTTTTGAAAAGAAGAATTCATGATTTGCCTAAAAGATTTTGAAGAGCTTGCTTTAAATTTTGAAACTGAAACTCATAACCTTCCTTGGTCAAATGGGATGGTACCACATACTGGCCTAAGGTGACCACCTGTGCCCCTTCACCATATAAAGCTTGTATGGCGAAGGCAGGGATCTTGAAAAAAGATGGCCGAAAGAGAACTTCCGCTAAGGTTTTAGAAAATTCTGCATTGCTCGTTGGATTTGGTGCCACGATGTTGAATGCTCCCGATGCTGATTTCCTTTGGAGCAAATAGAAGGTAGCCGCAACAAAGTCTGAAATATGGATCCAACTCATCCCTTGTTCCCCTGAGGCAATCATTCCCCCTACTCCCATTTGGAAGGGAGGCAACATCTTTTCGAGAGCTCCTCCTTTCAGGGATAGAACGATTCCAGTTCTTAATTTGATCACCCGAATCCCACGATCACTCAAAGCATCTGTTTCTCTTTCCCAATCGACACAAATCTTTGCCAAAAAATCCTCACCTGCGGGCTGTTCTTCGCTGTAAGCTGGGTGACGAAACGGGTTCATTCCATAATAACCCACGGCGGAAGATTGTAAGAGTATGGAGGGTGGATTTTTGCAATCTTTGATCCTTGCAACCAATCCCCTAGTGAACTCAACTCTAGAGGTACGGATAAGTTCTTTTCTTTCCTCTGTCCACCTGACGCCTGCTATGGGCTCTCCAACCAGATTGATCAAAGCATCGAGGCCTTCTAATTGTTGCGAACTGGGTATTGTACAAGTCACTAAGTCTAGGTTGGCAATGCCTTGTAAAGCTGGAGGCACTGTATCGCGCCTCGAGAACAAACGAAAGCTGTTTCCTTTTGCACTTCCTGTTCTAATGATTTCAGTCCCAATCAGACCTGTACCGCCGAGAATCCCTATCTTCATGTGTTTCGTATCCTTGGAGCAGAAAAAAGAAGTAGAAGTTTTTTATATACCATTGGTCAATTCAAACTTCATGCGCTTTTCTCAATTCCTACCTTATGTTCTCTGGGCCTTGCCAATTTTGGCCGGCAATTTCTATCTTGTATCTTCCACACAAAAAAAAATGGAAGCCTATCATTCGCATCCACCGTTTCTGTATGGAGCCTGGTCTTCTGAGAAAGAAATTCCCAATCTCTTAGACGGCAATCCCAACACTTTCTGGAAACGGACAGAAAATCCGAACCAAGATTTTGATTTTTTTCTCGAAATGAAACTGAGCCACTATTGGGATGGGAGCGCTTTTTCCCCTTTCCCTATCTCAGGTTGGGAGATCCATGCCTGTCCAGGCAAAACATTACCAGCATTTAAGGGAAACATCCTACTCCGAGAAGCGATCAATGTGGATAAGGAATTGCGCCTTCCAGAGGATGAGATCCTCAGCTCTTTTGAGGATACAACTGGCAAATCCGAACATTTTTTGATTCCTATGCCAAAAACAAAAGTATGGGAACGCGTAGAGGAATATCCAAAAGGAATCTATATTTATACCATTACGGTTAAATTTCTCCAAGAACTGAGTGCTAACGACTGTATTTCGGAAATAACCACAAAGGAAACACATCTATGAACCTAAAGAGTTCTTCGCAAAAAATTTCCGCATCTCCAACAAATCCCACAAAAAAAGAAAAAAGCCAAAAGTTTGATATACAAAATCTTTTGGAAGAAGGGCCTTTGCCCATCCACTCAAAAGACTCCAGCAAGCAATCATTAGATGAAAAGTTGAGACAAGCCTACTTTTGGATTACCAATCATGCCATCATAAATCCTTTTTACGACATTGAATATCATAGCACCTCTCCAACTCAATTTACGATCGGTGATCTCAAAACAAAACTCATCCTCCCATCTAGCCAAAGTTATTCTAGCTTTGTATTACTTCCCTTATTGTCCCTAGTAGTTCGCGGCAAATGCCTCTTGGTTGGTGGGCCAGGTAGAGGAAAGACAGCATCGGCTATTCTGATGGGAGTATTGGCCGGATATCCTCTAAAAGAAATTAGAAGAGCTATCCAACATGGACAGCCGCAAATGACGATTACCGATCTTTTAGGAAACCCTCTTCCCTCAGATCTGATGAATGCCAAAAGTATGGAGGAGATAAAAATCTCCTGGCGTAAGTGGTTAGGTATGCGCGTCAAAATCATCGATGAATACAATCGGATTCCGACTCGTACTCAATCAGCTCTCTTAACTGTCTTAGGTGATAACTATGCTGAACTATATGATCAGATTTTTGAATGCCCAGAGGCGGCCTGGTATTTGACAGCAAATGATGATGCAGGAGGAGGAACTTACCAAGTCATAGAGGCATTAAAAGATCGCATCGACGTGGTTGTAAAAGCATTGCACTTTAACACTCGTTTTATTAAAGATCTTCTCCAAAGAGTAGAAGAGAACTTTCATCCAGAGGCAAGTGTACCAAAAGAAATCATTTTTTCAGAATCAGAGATTGAAACGATTCACCAAGAAATCCTGCAAATTCAATTTCCTGCGCCTTTGCGAAGGAGAATGGAGTTTTTTGCCTCACAGTTTGAATTTTTTGAGTCTGCTGGAGAACAAATTGAGTATAAAACAAAAGATACAGTAAAACTTTCAGCCTTAGATTTTAGTTTGTTTGAATCCCAAGAGCAAGGGAAAGACCACAAGAAAGACTTAGGTTCACAAACAAAGAATGGACTCTCTGTACGGGCAATTTTTACGTGTTTGCATTATGCAAAGGCATTGGCCTATTTTAGAGGCAATACAGAAGTTAGTTTAGAAGATTTAAACCATGTATTGCCTTTTGTTTTACATGATAAGCTGGTGCAAAATTCAGATTCTCCCTTTTTTGAGGAGCCCGGAAATTCGGTATATCGCAGCGATCGCGTTAGTTGGCTCAGAAAGCTATTTTCCCTGTCATGTGCAGAGTATGACAGACTTGATCTAGACAAACAAGATACGGTTTCTGAATTGTCAGAACAATTTGAACTTGGTTTGGAAGGATTGAGCCTAAACGAAACCAAAGAGCGTTTGGTAAAAATTGAAAAAGAAATCGAAAAGATCAGCAAACAAAGAAAAATATATGGGCATATTTTTGATGATCTTTTGAAACTAAAATACCTACACCAAAGGTATACAAACTACTACCATTGGAAAGCTGAAAATCCGTAATGAGTCCTGGCTGGAAAACTGCTCTACAGAAGGAGAAAGACCAAATCAATTATTTGGTTTATGAATTCAAAAAAAGTAGTCCAAATCTTGAAATCGGAATCCAAAACTTTTTTCTTTCCTATTACAAATCGATTTCGATGGCGATGCCTGAGCCAAAGTCTGATGAGGATATTGTTTCTTCCTTTCACATACTTGTTAGCTTAGTCCAAAAAGGAGTATTAAAGGAATCGGGGGGAGCTATCGAAAGTTTATTTTTCAATATCCTTTCGAAAATGAATTTGATTGTCAATGATGGTTTGTCCAAACCCATCTCTTATCTCATCAACGCGGCATCAAAACTCGAAACATCCAAACAAATCAAATTCTTCCAACAAATCGATCGTTTGATCACAATCGTATCGGATCTAAAGGAATTTTCGAACACTCTCGTCTGTTTTGTCTGGTTGAATGGAAGACCAGAATATAGAAAAGAAGCTATTGAGAGTTTTGCCAACTTATCATTGCAGGTCCAAGAAAAAATCCGAATAGAAACAAAACTTCAACAACACAATTTCCCAAGTCCTTATTTAGATTCTTTTTTTGGACCCTTCCTTCCGAACCTGCCTTCGGAATTTAGATATAAATTGATATCTGGACACCCCTTGTTGGGAGGAGAAATGAAACAATTGCCAGAAGTACTGAGTCATAATGGCCGATTTTTCATTTTAAGCGGGAACCAATCGTACGAACTGTTCTTCGATAGCTTTGGGAGTTCTTTGTTCCCTACTTCCGAATGGAAAGGAACCAATCAAAAATCGATCCAATCCAAGATTTGGAAAGTGATCCAAGAAAAATTTTTTCCGGAACAAGAAATCTTATCTGTCATAGAAAATGAACAATTTTTATTACTAACAATACAATATTCTTATCAGATCTATCTTTTCTATCGAGTGAACCAAGCATGAGTTTGGTGGAAGACTGGCAAAAAGAATGGCAAAATGCACTGATGATATGGAGTGCTTATGTTAAACTTTCGGATCCAAAATTTTTAGTTACGGCAGAAGACCAGGAAAAGGAAGGCAACTTTGATAGTTTTGCTGCCATACGTCTTGCCGATCACCAAGTTATCCTTTCAGTTGAAAAAATCAAAGCCTTTCATTTAGAATCTTATCCTATTGAAATCTTAGCGCATGAAATAGGCCATCATGTTTATTGCCCAGGCGATCTAACAGACCATGGAAAAATCCTTTATATCTTACGTTCGACTCTAACTAGGCATGAATATTTAGCGCCGATGCTTGCCAATATCTATGAAGATTTATTTATCAATGATAAATTAAAACGCCAACATAATTTAAGGATGGAAGAGGTGTACCAAAAGGTAGGAAAACAAGATGATGCTTTTTGGAATTTTTATATGCGCACCTATGAACTCCTTTGGGCTCTGCCTCGCCAAACTTTAACAGTAGGTCAACTGGAAGGAAATATAGAGTCTGATGCAATCTTAGTAAACCGTATTGTTCGAAACTATTCAAATGATTGGGTACGAGCAGCGTTTGACTTTGGAAATATCTGTTTTCCTTATTTTTTCCAACAGGATTCTCAGAAATCGCTTCAATTGATCGCAACATTTCATGATACCAAAGACATAGGAAAAGGAAGTGAAATGCCTTCGGGTATCATGAATGTTAAACTAGAATCTGTCTTTGAAGATCTAGGCGAAAAACAATCTTCCGAAAAGGACAAAAGTATTTTCCCTGAGAATGTAGAGAGTCTTTCCCCGAGTAACTATTCTTCTATTGGAGAGGCACTTGGAATCAAGGCGAGTTTGTCGGATTTTGCCTATCGCTATTATAAAGAAAAAGCACTGTCATATTTGGTTCGTTTTCCAAGTACTTTGCAACCTGGTGGACCAGAAAGGATTCTGGAGGGGACGGATGTATGGGAAGTTGGTTCGCCCATGGAGAGGATCAATATCTTTGAATCGATCATGCGAGGTGGAAAGCATATCATTCCAGGTTACACTGCCATGGAAAATTTTTATGGTGAAATGCCTTCTTACGAAGAAATCAAAGAGCCTATTGATTTAGATATCTTTGTGGATTGTTCAGGCTCAATGCCAAACCCTCAAACAGATGTCTCTTTTTTAACTCTTGCCGGTGCCATCATCACTTTATCTGCCTTGCGTGCTGGTTCCAAGGTTCGTTCAACCCTTTGGTCAGGGCTAAACGAGTATTATACGACAAAATCGTTTACAAGAAATGAAAAAGAGATCATGGAAGTTTTGACAGGTTATATAGGTGGTGGGACTTGTTTCCCCTTAGATCTTCTGAAAGAACAATATGAGGAACCTAAAAAAAGAAAAGTACATATTCTCATCATCTCAGACGAGGGTATTGATACCATGTACAACCAAGATTACAACGAAAACACAAGAAATTTCGTAAAGAGAATGTTAATGAACGCCGGAGGTGGGGGCACTATGGTATTAAATTTGTATTCTCCTACTTTCCGAAGTGAAATCCAAGAAATGAATGATTCCGGTTGGAGCATTTTTAGAATTTCAACATGGGAAGAATTAATTTCGTTTAGTAGAGATTTTGTGAAGAGAACATATGAAAGAAATCAGATATTATATAAAAAAAATTAATGATTTCCCAATCCATTTAAATAATGAGGAGCCTATATTAGTTCGGGCTCTTTGGTTCGATCTTTTTTTGCAGATCAAAAAAGAAATCCTGAAACCTCAGATTTTAGATGCTTTGAATTGGCAGGAAATTCAAAAGTCAAAAGATTTAACTGGCATACATCTGATCTTGATTCATCTTATTGCCAATGAAGATTGGAAAGCTGAAGAACTGGAAATTTCAAATATATTCGCTTATTGCAAACAAACTTTACCATTTCTTTCGGCAACTGTTCATCCTTACACAGAATGGATACGAGATCCAGAAAGATCAGAAGAATTGGTGCGTTCTTTCTTTCATCATCTAAAATTCATTCCGGAAGGTGAAACGGAAGCTTACTTTTTAGATAGATGGAAATCTATTGATAGTTTGGAGAGGATGAAGATCATTGATGAGTCAAAAAAAGCTCAAGAACGTGCAAAAGAAATCCTAAGAAAGATTAAAGAGGCGGAAGAAGCTGAGGCTGCCTCCAAATACAACCGCGAATAAATGGATCCCTCTCCCTACTTTCAAAACACACCTCTCATGAAACAGGAGTGGTTTAGCTCCTTACAAAAAACTTTATATTCTCGTTATGCTCCCAAGTGGAATGCCATCATAGGGGATCGAATCCAAGAAGAAGATCTCGGATTTATTCAAGACTTCGAAACAAAACTTTACCAAGGAAGAGAACTTGTCGGAAATTTTTCTCTTATCTTATCTTGGTTGCGTAGTATAAGATTTTTTTCTCCTTTTTTTTATGAGAGACTGAAGGGAATAGCCTTACCAGAAGGATTTGAATGCATTCCTTTTATGACTCGAGAGGACTTACAAGAACAGATCACAGATATTTTACCTGAACCACAGAGCCTAAGTCGAATGATCATCAATCCAAGCTCCGGAACAACAGGTAGGCCAATACTTGCACCCAATCATCCGAAATCAATTGGTTGTTATGTGCCTCTAATCGAATATAGTCTGTTTAGGCACGGAGTTTCAAATCCTCATGATTTTCTAAAAACATCGGCTATCCAGCTTTGCAATCAAAACAAAACCATCGTATATGCAACATGTCATTCACTTGCAGGCGGAGCTAAATTTGCAAAGATAAACTTAAAACAGAGCGAATGGCCAAATCCAGATGATTGGAACTTATTTATACAAGAAGAATCTCCTTGTTTTTTATCTGGGGATCCGTATTCCTTTGAATCTGCCATGCGTTTCGGATTGCGCTACAAACCTAAAGCAATTCATTCGACTGCTAGTGAACTGACGAACAATTTGTACAAAAAATTGAAAGAGCACTTTGATTGTCCGATCATCAATTTTTATTCCTCCAACGAAACTGGTCCAATCGCTTACTCTTGTCCTAACGATCCGTCAACGATGCATTTGATTTCACCTGATATTTATCTTGAGCTCATCCAGGATGGAGAGCCTAGCCAAAGAGGAGAAGTTACGGTGAGCGGAGGTCGCAATCCCTTTCTCCCTTTATTGCGCTATAAGACGGGTGATTGGGGGGAATGGGTCAAGGAACCGTGTTTGTGTGGAGAGAAAAGTCCCAGGATTCGATTATTGGAAGGAAGAAGGCCCGTTTTTTTTACAGACACTAAGGGACAACTTGTAAACCCAATTGATATTTCACGTATCTTAAGGCAGGATCCAAACATCCTAAGGCACCAATTTATTGAAACGAAAGAGGGAACCTATGAAATCCATTTATCAATTCTAGGTATCTTATCAAAAGAAGCAGAAAGTCTGCTTAGGAAAGAGTTTTTGCATTTGCTAGGCCAAGATGCTGAGATCCATATCATGCCAGACTTGGATCGCAAGGAATCAAAATCACTGGTGTTTATCAATGAGAGGAATGATTAATGTGGCATCATGGATTTATTCTTGGGAAGTTTTATCCTCCCCACAATGGACATTTGCATTTGATCCGTGAAGCCAAAAAATTATGCGATCGCCTAACAGTTCTATTAGCCGCTTTACCCACTGAAACCATACCTGGTATACTCCGATACGAATGTTTACAAAATCTTGTGAATGATCCTAAGATCAGAGTGCTTTTTATAGAAAATGAGAATCCACAGTACCCTGAAGAACATAGTAATTTTTGGATGATTTGGAAACAAACAATCGAGAGCGCTGTAAAGGAAAAGATAGATGTTGTCTTTACATCTGAGAATTATGGTGAACCACTCTCGAAAGTTCTATCTGCAGAACATGTTTGTGTTGATTTAGAAAGACAAACATTTCCGATCTCTGCGACCAAGATACGGAATGAACCAAGCCAGTATTGGAATTTTATTCCAGCTTTACTTAAGCCTTTTTTTTTAAAGCGTATTGTTCTTACAGGAACTGAATCAGTTGGAAAGTCAACCCTTAGCCAGATCCTAGCTAAGCATTTTCAAACACTTTGTATACCTGAATTCGCACGGACATATTTAGACGAGAAAGGTAGATATGTAATCTATGAAGATATATTAGAAATAGGCAAAGGACATTTGATCTCTGAGATACAAGCAGCTCAGTCCGCCAATCGCATTTTGTTTTTAGACACAGACCATATCACTACAAAGATCTATTCAGAGCATTACTTTCAAAATTGTCCCGAACCGATTCGAAAATTGGCTCACGGATTGCACTATGACCATTCTCTTTTTTTAGATATTGATGTACCATGGGTGGAAGATCCCCAGAGAGATTTAGGTGACTTAAGAGAGGTCATGAAACAAAAGTTTTTAGAAGAAATGAAGTTAAGAAATCGTTCCTTTACACTTGTGCAAGGTAACTTCAAGGAAAGAGAGAAACAAGCGATTTCGATTGTGGAAAGGATTTTAAAAGAACCTTTCCAACCTGACTATTTTACGATAGAGCAAAGAAACTTACGTAATCCTCAATTGATTTTTTCGATAGAGTAAGGCCGTCTGTTGCCCGTACCATATGGATAAGCGTAGTCCCTCTGGACGCATTATCCTTATTTTCTGGACCAATTTTTTGTTCTAGGTGACTCAAACAGACAAACCGCAATTCTAAACTAAACCTAGCCTTACCAGTGTTATTGGGTGATGTGCCGTGAAGATGCTGAGGAGAAAATGCGATAAGTTCCCCTGGGTTTCCAAAAATATCAATCACTTCTGAAGATATGTCTTCTAGTGGAGAGGGAAATATCCGAATCGAATCATAAGATCTCTCTTTGGATTGAAATCCTCCCATTTCCAACCATTTTGAATAATCAAAAAGATTAGAATTGTTTAAAACGGGTTTTGAAAAATAAGCTGGATAGATGGCAAATCCAGACTTCCTCTCTACTTCGTAAATGGGTATCCAATGGTTTATTTGAGATTGAGGATTGGCGTACCAAGGATCGCGGTGCAGAAAGCTAATGGCCATTGCCCTTTCGTTTAGATGGAAATGATGGGGAACACAGCGTAGTCTAGGAAGGTCCATGTAAATATCATTCAGATCATAACCCATATCCGTCCAAGTTTTCAAAATCAACTCTCTGCATCGATTTGAGTTTTGAACTTCCCGTCTAGCAAACGACATACGATTGAAAAACTCTTCTTCCTCCAAATGATTTGCAACAATCCTTGGATCTCCTTCAAAAAAAATCTTCGAAAGTATGTCTTGGATTTCTTTGCTGAGTGTATGTAAGGAGTCGGCTTGTATCCGTCCGATTTTGCCGTCGAATAAGAAAGTATCCGAATCCATCCTAGGAAGATGCTGATTCTTTCTTTTTGATTTCTTCCTGTAGCTCGATGGCACTCATATATAGATTGGCAAATGTATTTACTTGATTCAAAGCATCTTGTAGGCCAGCCTTAAAAAGAAGTCCATTCTCCATATGCTCACGAAAAATGCTGAGAGGGTTTTCTGATTCCATATCTTGAATGGTTTTTAAAAAAGAACTCCTAAGCTCTTTCATTTCCTCTAGACTGGAAGGGATCTTCCAGCCATTGGACAAACGACCATCCACTAGATTAACGTCCTTCGACTTCCAGAAGTTTGGTGGTCTTCACGATTAAACGTGTGGTCAAATAAAAGAAAAGTCCAAATCCAAAAAAATAGGTGTGGAATGGCTTCCAAATATTGGCAATCGAAGAGACGTGGAGGTATGGTTCTTGGAAATACACCTGCACAAGATCAAACAATGTGAACACAACTATGATTCCAAATAAACTTGGGTATTCGCGTTTTAAGATATTTTTGAAGGAAAAAGAAAGATCTGGTTTTACATATCCTTTGAAGTTAGGAACGAAGGCAGGCACTCGATTTGCCCAAGAAAGATAAACTTCTCCAAATTTATTTCGAAGAAAGAACTCTTCTGCGAACATAATTCGCTCATAGTACAAATAAAAAAACATAGTGTAGACCAGAGCAAAAGGTAGGTCACGGAGAACCAAGACAGGCCCTAAGTAGAGAAAAAAATTGCCGACATACAATGGATGCCGAACGAGGGAATATATCCCCTTTTGGTTGATTTCATCAGCTATCTGTTGTTTCGTGTTCCTCCCAGAGGTCCTGGCAGGGGCATAGCCAATTGTAAAGCAGCGCACAAAAAGACCGATCAGACTCACAAAAAAGGAGCCCAGTAACCAGTAGAGATTGGTCTTGTAAAACTTCCCAAAATAAGCTACAGAGGGAAGGAATGTCAGTGCCATGACGAGGACTGCGCCAGGAATGTAAGAGCGCCATCGGAATAAAAAGTTGCCTTGTTGATTGAGTTCTTCTATGAGTGCCATGTTAAATCGTACTTGATTCCTTTCTAGAAAGTAATAGCTTTCGTTCTATGTCAATCAAATCCTTCATTCCCGCAAAATTCAATTTACCGGTTCTCTGGTTTACCGATCTTGCTCTACCTGTGCTGTTCAAAGCCATGCACAACCTTGATTCGATTGAAGTGAGCCCTGAAGATAGGAAACAATTAAAATCCTTTCAGAACGAAAGGCTCATCTATGTCTCGAACCACCCTACGACTAAGGAGCCTCCTGTCGCTTATAATTCTGCCAATATTATGAATTCAAGATTCTATTATATGGCGGCTAGAGAAGTATTTGATTGGGCAGCAGGTTTTGTTGGAGATTTTATCCAGGCGATTGGAGCCTACTCTGTGTTAGCTGGTTCTCCCGATAGAGAATCACTGAAAGCAAGCCGAGAAATTTTATCCAAACCAGCAGGTAAACTTGTCCTTTTTCCAGAAGGTGAACCAACAAGTGGTATGAACGATACCCTACTCCCATTTCAATCTGGTGTAGCTCAGTTGGGCTTTTGGGGACTAGAGGATGCACTTAAACAAGATCCCAGTGCAAAAATCTATGTATTGCCCACTTATGTTAAGTACAGAATGAACGCATCAATTGATTGGCTAAGGCGCGACATTGACCAAAGTTTGATTCGACTAGAGGATAAACTTGGTATTTCGAAAACTGGAAAAGATATCGTACATAGATTTTTATCTGTCGGAAAAAGAATGATGGAGAGAGAGGAAAGAGAGTATGGATTAACGGTCGATTCCGACAAGGTCGATGACTTTGATTTTCGACTAGGCAGACTCAGGCATGCCATTTTGGACAATATAGCCGCAAAAGCAAAAATTCCAAAATGGGATAAAGAATCGAATGCGATCGAAAAATTAAGAAAGATCCTTTCTACCTTAGAAATGGTTATGATCGGCTCCAAAGATCCAGAACTTCCTTCTTTGGAAATGGCAACTTGGGCAAGGAAAGCAGCAAGCAAAGCTTATGATTTCATTACCATCCAAACAAGTTACATCAAAGATCTTCCGTCTGCGGAGCGTCTTTATGAATTTCTCTATCGCTATGAAAATGAAATACTGGGTGAATCTCGCAACCGACCTCACAAAGCTTTCGTACGAATCGCCCCCGCCTTTACGATCAATGAATTTTTTGCAGACTACAAAAAAGACAAACGTGCGACCATTGAGGCACTTACCAATCGATTGAAACAAGATGTAGAGACACTAATGAAGGATGAAATCTCAAAATCGCATCCTTTATTTCCAAATAATTATATTTTTTAAATATGAGTTTGGATGCTAAATCAATTCGAGAATGCATAGACGCTAACAAAGCCATAACTTTTAGAAAGTATGGCCCTTCTAGCGAATTTGATGAAGAGTTGATTCTTGTATGTAACGAGTTATGTGATTACTTTCATCTAGAAGACTTTGGATCCTTGTTTTATACTATGGTAAAGGATTTGGTCTTAAATGGTTTTAAAGCAAACTTCAAAAGAGTTTTTTTCTTAGAAAATCATTTGGATATTGATTCTCCCGCAGATTATGAACTTGGTGTTAGGATGTACAAAAGTTTCATCTTAGCAGGCAAAAGCAAAACTTACACAGACATCGCCGCTGGAAAAAACTTTTGGGTAAATACTGAGTTTTCATTTGATCAAGATGAGATCCGAGTTATTGTAGCAAATAACCAATCTTTGACGCCAGCTGAGATGTCGAAAATCAAACATTCTCTCGTCCATGCTCAAAACTATAATGATATTATGGAATATTATATAGAAAGAGGAGACCATTCAGAGGGAGAGGGAATAGGAATTGCTCTTATCGTAATTTTAATGAAGGGCAACGGCATCCCCACAACCAACTTTAAAATCCAAAGCATCAAGGGAGAGACAATCGCAAGCGTGAAAATCCCGATAAAGAAAAACTAGGCAAATACATTCTTCCGAAAAAGCTGGATAGTAAATGTCGTATACAATTTCGAAAGTAGAAACAGATTTTCCAAAATTAAATAGTTTTCTAAAAAAAGTTATCGAATCTCCTAAACAGCATTTTTTATGGCTCAATACGCTGTCTCTCTTAGAACATATAGGATCCAGAAAGATCTTACTTACTCAATCCAATCAAAATACATCGGAAATGATTTTACGGCATGCAACGGAAGAAGCAAGGCATGCATTATTTTTTAAGAAGGCAGCAAATTCTTATCGTGAGGACCAGGAAGCAACCTACAAGAACAATGAATTACTTAGAGGTAGCTCAGCGAAGATTTATTTTGCAAAACTGGATGCTTCAGTGCGCAAAGAACTTAAGAAATCTAATATAGCACCTGAGCACCATTCCTTCCTCTCCTATTTGTACACAACAACACTGATAGAACTTAGGGCTTTGGATGTCTATGAAAGTTATAATCAAATCTTGCGTAATACGCTTGCAAGCTTTCAGTTGGATAATCTGATTTTAGAAGAAGAAGGACATCTTGATGAGATGCAAAAAGAAATCATGAGCCTAGACTCTGAGTATATGACTCGTTTAGAAAGACTCATTCAAAAAGAAAACACTTTGTTTTCAAAATTACTCAATCAATTTATTTTAGCAGTTGTTTGACGTCAAAAAATTTCCAGTATTCCCAAGAAAATGCAGAGAATAGATAAAATTGTTGGTAGGGATACATCTCTGCTAACAATTTACCCTTGTATATATTCCCATAGTCGATAAGTTTGATTTCACTTTCTCCGCCAGAATCATTTCGATAAAGTACGCGAAGGTATTGCACAAATGTGGGACGAGCATTTGTTGGGAATTTTTTATCCAATGTAACACTATCCGATGTCCAAAATCTGACTCTCTTAAAAAATTGCTGGATTGCCATTTCATCAGCGGTGCCATCAACTTCAGGAAATATTTTCCAATTCCCATTTAAGTAATGAATAGAATAAACAAGTCTTTGGTTGGAATGGTATTCAACAGCAATCAATCGATCCTCTGGAATTGAACCAAAAGGTTGTTTATCCAGGATTGATTCTTCAAAAAAAATTGAAATCGGCAATTGCTCTCGCAAAGGATAAGAATACAATGTCTTATCAGCACCAATTTGTAAAAAACACAATTCTAAATCCGTTCGGCATCCAAAAGAATGGAGATCATACATAAGATTCGACTTCAATTGAATTTGAATATTCTCACTTGTGAATTTTTCAGAAAGATTGAGTTTACTTGGATCGCCTTTGTATGGAAACTCTCGGATATTGAGGAGCTTTGAAAGAAAGTTTTGAATTTGCATTGGGTCTGGGATTTTTTCCGTCTCCTCCCAATTTCTTTTGATTCGCCATACCCCTGTTTGATTAGATATTTTGACATTTTTCTTTTCATCTGCCTTATCCACCTGAATAATCAAGGCGCGAATCTCATCAGATTCAAAACCAAACAAAAGATTCCCTTCTTCATAGGTTTTTGGATCGAAGGAAAAGGGATCATAGCTCAAAAACAGAACAATTAGGAGAAGGAAATTTATACAGGAGAGCAAAATGCTAATGCGCTTCATTCAATTTTGCCCAATTGTCTTTTGTACAGATATCTTATGACTAAAAGGATCATCAAAAAAGGTAAAAGAATGACATTAAAGGAGGAATAAATGATCCTCTCTCGGGGTGAAAAAAGATTCAAAGGACTAGCAACTATTTTTTTGTTACGAGAAAGTATGAAATCGGTCTCACCTAACATATAATCAATGAGATTTAGCATGAAACTAACATTAGAAGATTTATAAACGGATCGAAATTCTGGCAAAGAGAGAATATCTGAAATCAAATGACCGCTTGAAAGTGTAAAAATTTCTGTTTCTACCAAAGATTTTGTCCCTGAGAAGTAAGGGTTTATCTTTCCTTTAGTGAGTACTCCTAAAGGAATCCTATTTCTAATGATCTCATTCTCTGAAAACTGATTCAATTGATCGAGTTGGAATACATTTGATTTTTTCATAATCTGCAAATCAGAGTAGAGAATTGTTTCGGATTTCATACCTACTTGAAAACTCAAATCTATTTGCATCACAGAAACCCAAGGCACTAACAATAAATTTGAGTTAAGCGTTAACAAATGATTTTGATGAAAATTCCCTTCCTCTTTGTACAAATAATGCCAGAGTGGGTAGTATTTTTTTATTTCTTGGCTGGACTGTGAAATCAATACAGGGCGGTTGAGATTAAATAGTAAACTTGGCTCTATCCGAAAGCCATAGTGGGCAAATTGATCTGACCATGTGGCATATCCTTGCTCTGGATATGCCAAAGTGCTCCCATAAAATTTCAATCCATCTCGATCTCTCGATGTTTTTAAATTAAACTTAATTGAGTTGGCAAAAAATACCAACCTACCACCTGAAGCCAAAAAGGCATCCAGCCTTCTTTTTCCCACTTCACTCCAATTAGGCGATCCAATGATCAATAGTAGCTTTATTTCTGGAGAAATTTCTTGATCATTTAATGCAATAAATTGAGGAGGTCCGTATTCTTCTACGAAAACTTGATGAAAGAAAACTCCCCATGTATTGATACCTGATCCATTTCCAGGAACTGGAAAATCCAAACAACCTCGGTCAACTATGATGCCAATCTGTTGGCCAATTCTCCTTTGGTCAAATTTTCTTAGCACACGCATTATTTTTTCTTCTGCCTCTTCTACAAAGAAAAAATCTGAAATAGGAAATGATTCATTTCGATACCGAATCACAATTCCCATATAGGCCTCGCGAATAGATTTTGAGGATCCCACATTGTTTTGGATTTCATTGGCGATGAGGCCAACTTCGCTTGCCTGTTTACGAATCTCTGGTGAGGAGGAAGGATCCAAAAATTTGATTTTGATAAAATCTGGATTTAACTTTCTGAGCTCTCCCAAATAAAATTGAATGAGCTCCATTCGGGTTGAGTACTCAGGAGGAAGATCCGAAGAAAAGTAAGCATCAATGAATAAAGGACTTTGTAAGTCCTGAATCCGATTCTCCGTTGATTTAGAAAACTCAAAACGTACCGAATTGGAAATATCGGTTCGACAACTCAACTTACTCACCAATAGATTTGAAAGTATAAAAAATAGTACGATTTGTACCAGAAAGAAGTATTTCAAAGGGAATTTCAATTTCGTTCCCTCAGTTTCCAATATGTAAAAAATAAAAAAAGACCTGAAACCGAAATGAAAAAATAAAAATCATAAACATCTAATATACCCAATAAAAAAGTTTCCACATGCCTTTGAAGAGAAATGGATTGTAAGCTTGAAAATTGTTCAATTCCAATCAGATCCGTAAACTTTTGAATCCCAAAGAAGTATAGAGTAAACAACAGAAAAAATGAAAATACCATAGAAGCGATTTGTGTTTGA
This sequence comes from Leptospira ryugenii, assembly GCF_003114855.1. Taxonomy (NCBI): domain Bacteria; kingdom Pseudomonadati; phylum Spirochaetota; class Leptospiria; order Leptospirales; family Leptospiraceae; genus Leptospira; species Leptospira ryugenii. The sequence continues at coordinate 176,239 of NZ_BFBB01000007.1, forward strand.
AAGAACAAAGAAATAAAAAACACAATCGAAAGATTTGTGGCACCTAACAAAAAAATTCCAAAATAGCCAGATAGGATTAATCCAAAATCAGGTCTCCCAAAAACAAAGGTTGTGATTGGAACCATTACTGTACTGAGAAGCGCTATAAATAGAAATGCTAAAAAAGCAACGTATTTGCCTAATACGATTTCCCAAGTAGCTAGAGGAAGCGTGAAAATTAATTCTATCGTCCCCATCTCCCGTTCTTCTGCCCAAACTCTCATTCCAATAGTAGGGATAAAGATTAGTAACATATAAGAGGTATATTGAAAGAAAAATGTAATATCAGAACTTCTTCGATCCCAAAATGAACTTGGACCAGCTCCGTAAAAAAAGAAAAGATTTTCGAGAAACATAAACAACAAAAGAATCGTAAAGCCCAAAGAAGTCCCAAATAGGATTTTCCATTCTTTATAGATAACAGCCGATAGTCTTTGGAAAGAAATCACTATTTGTTTGTTATTTCCTTGAATATTTTTTTTAGAGACTCTTCTGATTCTTGAAGTTCTCTGACCAAAATTTTGTTCTCTGAGCAAAGAAGATACAATTCTTCGATTTTTTTATCATTCAATGAAACTTCATACCGAAAGAATGAGTCTGCGCTTTTTGAAATTAGTTTCAGTTCGGAAAAGCCTGCCGATTTGAGCAAATGTAAAAAAGTATCATAGTCTTGGTTGGTTTGAATGAACACTTTGTCCTTTCTCTTCAATTCTTCTACTGAGTTATTTGCCAGCATTCTACCTTCTGAGAGGATAATCACATCATCACAAATTTCCTCCACCTCGCTCAAGCTATGCGTTGAAATCAAAACTGTTTTATCTTTACTCAAATTCTTGATGATTTTGTGTACTTGTCCGATTTGGATGGGATCGAGTCCATAACTTGGTTCATCCAAGAACAAGTAGTCCGGATCGCCTAATAAGGTGGAAGCCAAAGCCAATCGTTGGCGGAATCCTTTCGAAAGTGTGGCGACCAATTTGTTCCGAACATCCCCTAAGTCGAGTTCTTCCATCATCCTAGTTAATGCTCGATTGATCTGCTGGCTTGGAATGCCTTTTGCCTTCGCAAAGAACCACAATGACTCTTGTACGGATAGATCTCGGTAAACTGGTCCGTTTTCAGGAAGGTAGGCAATTTTTTCGCGGATGCCTTTCGGTAAAGTCTGGTAGACTTTTCCCTCCACTTCCATATAGCCTTGGTTTGCGCGGAAAAATCCTGCCAAAAGTCGCATAGAAGTTGTCTTTCCGGCCCCATTTGGGCCAAGCAGTGCCGTTAAACGCCCCGGTTTGAGATGGAAATCGAGCCCGGAGACTCCCCATTTTCCAAAAAACTGTTTTCCGAGTCCAACGGCGCGCACAGCTTCGATTCCGAGGTATGGGAAAGAAAAGCCAACCACAAAAAATGGCTTGCGGAAAAAGGACTGGGGGCCAAATTTCCAACATACTTGATGAGACATAATGTAGAAATGGATACCCTTTGGCCATGGGCTTAGAACTGATTTTATTACCTTTTCTTGCCAGCGTAGCCGTGACCATTGGTCTCAGACGACTCGACAAATCCAACACCAAACTCTCGCAATTAAAGCGTTATGCGACCAAACTCACAGAGGAAATCCATAATTCTGCTCTGGTAAAGATCCAATCTGTCAAAGATGCCGGCATTGACTTGGACATTTTGGTCAAACAATCGAGAAAGGTAGCTGAAGAAATCCAAAATTTAAGTGCCGAATCACGCGAGTTATTCGAAAAACTGAAATCTAATAAAGAATATTTATCTACCATCGCCGGGGAACTAGACCAAGTCGCCTATCTTGGCCAAGAAGTCAAAAAAGAAACTTCCATGATGGAGTCAGGTTTACAGCAAATCCATTCTCACAAACGAGAATTGGAAAATCTCTCTCTAATAATGGATCGGATTCAGGATGAGAGCCAGGAAATGGTCCATGAATTTGAATCCAAGCTAAACCAAAGATCGGATGAAATTTTGCAAAGTGTTGCCCACAAAATGGTTGAGCTGGAAGGTTTATTAGAAAGCAAATCAGAGTCTTTGGATGAATCGATCCAACACATCGCCAAACAAGCAAAAGAAAAACTTGTCTCCCATGCCGAAGTGATGGTGCAAGAATCTACTGGCAAGGTAGACCAAGTGAAAAGAGAAATCGATGCTCTTTTCGATTCCATGAGACTTGCTCAAAATGAATTAGACCTAAAGCTTACAAAATTTGAAGACACTTCTTCTTTGTTAGCCGACAAAGTTGATAAATTCGATGAAAAGATAGAAGATAAATACTTACGCATTTCCCAAAAGCTGGATGACCGAGTCGCACTGCTAGAGAAAAAAATCCAAGAACGGTTTGATTCGATTTTTGATCAAGTCAGTCATACAAAAGATTCCTTTATGAAAGGTCTTTCGAACGAAACGCAAACCATTAAGCGAGAAATAGAAGATTTATCCCTTGAGACTCTTTCAAAACGAGATGAGATCATCAATGAAACAAGGAGACAGGCTGACCAGATCAACCAAACAATCACCAGTTTCCAAGAAAAGTATTTGGAAGCAGAAAATAAACTTCTAAGACAAGCAGACACTCGCAAACAAGAATTGATAAGAGAGATTGAGACCTTTAGTGAAGAATTCCATCGCATTTCAGAAGAGTTAAAGGAAGAGGCAAGTCACTTGAAAAAAAGTGCACTCCAAGAGTTAAAGACCTTTGAACGTGATTTAGAAGAGGCAAGAAACGCTCAAGAAAATCAAACAAAAACATCCTTACTTAGCCTCAAACATGAACTAGAAGAAAGTATTAAAAATAGCTTCGCAAAATCTGAAGCAGAGATCAGCCAAGAAATCGAAGGCCTTGAAAAAAGAATTTCTTCATTGGGCCAAAACGTTGAAGAACATACCAAAGAAGTTGATGAATATGTAGAGGAACTAAAAGGTGCCCTCAGAGAAACGGCTTCTGAGATATTGGAATCCGTAGAGGAAAAAGCAGAAAAAGCAGAAGAAATTGTAACGGAAAAGATTCACATCGCAAACGCCAATCTAGAACAGTTCGTTCAGAAGTGGGAAGAATCCCTTTCTCACCTGCGTGCAGACCAGCTCGACTCTATTGAGGAACTTCAAAATCGATTAAAAGACATTCACATTGAAGGAAAGGACTTATTAGCCTCTTTCCAAGATGCAAGTAATGAAGGTAAAACCCAACTCAATCGCCATGCGGATTCCTTGGTACAAAAAATTTCTGATACCACTAGTATCGCGGAAAAAGAGCTCTCTCATATTTTGCAATCCCTAGAAGAAACGGGAAATGCATTTTTCCATTCTCAAGAAGAGAAGATGGATCGTCTCAACGAAACAATCGATAGTAAAATTTCTCACCAACTCACAAAATTATTGGATAAGGGAAATATTCAGCTAGGCCAACTCGAGGAAAAGATCACTCAACACTTAAATGGTGTTAGAAAGAATTTAGAAGAAAGCATCAAACGCTCCAAAGAAGAATCAAAACGGCAAATAGAAACCTATCAAAAAGATTATGAGAAATCTTTCCGTGAAATCGCAAAGGACAGTCGGGATTTTTTAAAAGATACCCACGAGCAATTCCAAATACTTAAGTCTGAAATAGCGGACGGTTTGTCCGAATTCAAAGAAACAAAAGAGGAAACTCTATCCGAGATTCGATACAATTTAGATGAAATCACAGAAACAATTTCTACTTTAAAATCCGACCTAGAAGAAGTCAAAGAGCACACTGACCTATTTGTAAGCGCCAATCAAATTGCTGAAAAGTCAGAGAAGGCAGTTTCAGAAATCAAAGAAGCACTTTCCCAAATGGAAGAGAAAAAACCTGATTTTGAAATTGTTGCTCAGTCAATTGAAACTTTCCACGAACTACAAGAAAAAATCCGAGAAGAGTGGGAACGTATCCAAATTTCCCAAAACCAAACCGAAGATATTGACAAACAAGTCGAGATCCTATCCAGCCAAGTAGAATTTGTGAAAGGCAAAATGGATGAGTTCCAAGGTATACTTCCTGAGGTCAGTAGCTTAGAAAATCGTTTACTTAACATTAGCCGAGACCAAGAAAAGATCGAATCCTTCCTATCCTCTCTGCAAGAGTCGGAAGACTCAGTCCTTCTCCTTGTTGATAACATTGAAAACCAAAAACAAAACACCCGAGAAGTACAAGCACGCTTGGATATCCTGGACCGCGAGATCGGGGTGGTAGAGGCAAGAGAGCGAGAATTAGCCGAGTCTATCCGCCTAGCAGAGAATAAGACCTCCTTCCTTTCGGAAAAAGCGAGCCAAATGGAGTCTGTGGAAAGAAAGTTTGAAAAAATTGAGGAGCTCTTAGGTGATCTTTCTGACCGACACAAACAAATCCTCACACTGCAGAAACGTTTGGAGGAGTTGAGGGAAACTTCCGTAGAAACGCGCGATGACCTTGAGTCCCTTTTGGGTGAAGCGGACGAGACATTCGAAAAACTCTCGCAATTCTTGGACATCGTCCAATCCACGATGGCCCCAACGCCAAACCAGGAAAAAACAGCCAGAAAAACGGGACATAATCCATTTATTGAGCGCAAAAAAGCCACAATCCTGAGTTTATACGACAACTACCAATGGACGGCAGAGGCAATTAGCGAAAAATTAAATATTGAAAAATCCCTTGTGGATACGATCCTCGGAGCAAGAAAGAAATAAACCCTCCGAGGAAACCATGTCAGAAGACCAAAACGAAACAACTTCAAAAGAAACTCTCATCGTAGCATCCAAAGTAAAGGCTTATATCAAATCCAAAGGATTTATGACAGCTGGTGATGCGATTGAAGGATTGAATGAAGAGATTTACCGCCTCATCGACCGTGCTCTTGAACGCACTGCTTCCAACAAACGAACAACTGCGAGAGCTACTGATTTTTAATCCGCCTAGTGATTTACATCAAAAACAAATCTGAAATCGAAAAGATGCGTAAGGCAGGTGCCTTCGCAGCAAAACTCCTTAACTATCTGGCTCCCTTCGTAAAGGCGGGAGTCAGTACTCTCGAACTCAATGATATCGCGGAAGACTATACCAAAAGGCATGGGCATAGATCGGCACCTCTTGGCTATAAAGGCTTCCCAAAATCGATCTGCTCCTCCATCAACCAGGTAGTTTGCCATGGCATCCCCAAAAAGGAAGATATTTTGAAGGATGGTGACATCATCAACTTAGATGTCTCACCAGTTGTGGACGGCTATATTGGGGATACCTCGCGTACCTTCTTCGTAGGAACGCCTGCTCCGGAAATCCGCCAATTGGTGGAAGACACGGAAAGAGCTATGTGGATCGGCATTGAGCAAGTAAAACCAGGCGCAAGGGTAGACGAGATCGGAAATGCCATCGATGACTTTCTGAGCCCCAAGGGATATGGCATTGTGAGAGACCTCATGGGACATGGAGTTGGGCGCAATTTTCATGAAGAACCACAGATCCCTCACTTCCGCATGGGAAGAAAGTTAGCAAAGATTGAAGCAGGGATGATCTTCACTGTTGAACCCATGGTCAACCAAGGAACTTGGGAGGTCAATTTTGACAAACTCGACAAGTGGACCGTCCGCACAAAAGACGGAAAGTGGTCTGCCCAATTTGAACACACAGTACTTGTCACTGAAAAAGGTTACGAAATTCTCACAAAAGAAGACTGAGCACCCTTTTTCTACTTGAGGATTTCAAAATTCTGGGAGTCTAATGGAAAAATACCTAGGAGATTCCTATGAAAATCACACTCGCTCTTTCCTCATTCTTCCTTAGCTTAGCCCTCACTGCTTCGACTCTTCCCTCAGAGAAGTCCTTTTTCCATTGCCCTGGCAAAGAAAAGAGAAGCTGCCCGAACGACGGTAAGTAAACAACCAAATCTCGAGCGCCAATGGTCCAATCCTTGACTCATGCCATACTCTTTGTGGATGACGAACAAATCATTTTGATGAGTTTGAAATCCCAATTAAAAAAACATTTTGGGAACGACTACCGATATGAAACGGCCCAGAATACAGAAGAGGCATGGTCCATCATTGATGAGTTGGCCGAGGAAGGCATCACCATCTTGATCATCATATCAGATTGGCTGATGCCAAACCAGCGCGGTGATGAATTTTTAAGGGATGTCCATAAAAAATACCCAGCAATCAAAAAGATCATTATCTCTGGCCACATAGATGAAAATTCGCTTAACAAATTGAAGGCAGAGGTCAATTTGCACAGTTTTTTAAACAAACCTTGGTCTGAATCAGACCTAATCAAAAAAGTGGAAGATGCGATTGCCAAAATAGCTTAGTTTTCTCATCCTATTCTTGGTATGGAAACAAAGATAGAAGCGATCATCGAAGACCTCAGTTTAGTCCGTAAAACAAATCCATTAGTACACAATATCACAAATTATGTTGTGATGAACAACACTGCAAATGCTCTGCTTGCTATAGGTGCTTCTCCTATCATGGCACATGCTGAGGAAGAAGTGGAAGAAATGGTTAGCATTTGTTCCTCTTTGGTCATCAATATTGGAACACTTTCAGAACCTTGGACCAAAGCCATGGTGAAAGCTATCATAAAAGCAAAAAACATTCAAAAGCCAATCATATTAGATCCTGTCGGCGCTGGTGCTAGCACATTACGAAACCAAACAATCAAACGACTGCTAGATGCAGCCTCCCCTTCTGTGATCAGAGGCAATGCCTCTGAGATCATTTCTACACTTTCTTCCTCGGGTAAAACAAAGGGTGTAGATTCCATTCACTCCTCTGAGTCTGCTATTGAATCAGGTAAAAAATTGAGTGAAATCATACAAGGCACCGTCGTGATTTCTGGTGCAACTGATTACATCATCCAAAGAGACCAAACGAGAAAGGTATCCAATGGAGACCCCATGATGACAAAGGTAACTGGTTTGGGTTGTACTGCTACAGCTCTTATCGGTGCCTTTGCAGCTGTTCAAAAGGATACACTACGAGCAAGTCTTTCTGCTATGGCGGTAATGGGCATCGCTGGTGAGATGGCAAAGATGAAAGCAGAAGGCCCAGGAAGTTTCCAAATGCATTTTTTAGATGCACTCTACCAAATAGGAGCTGATGAAATCCGGACTCGTTTTAAGGAGTAAATCTTGCTGATACGAGGACTCTATCTAGTCACCGATCGATCCTTGTGCTTGCACCATAGTTTAGAAGAAGTGATCCTTAAGTCCGTTCAGGGTGGCGTGCAAATTGTCCAACTCAGGGAAAAAGAAGCTTCCTCTCGCGAATTCTTTGCTTTAGCGACAAGGATCAAAGAACTTCTCAGCCCATTTTCTATCCCTTTGCTCATCAATGATCGATTGGACATAGCTTTGGCAGTGGGTGCCCATGGATTACATCTCGGCCAAAGTGATTTACCAGTTATTGAAGCAAGACGACTCTTAGGTGACGATAAGATCATAGGATTATCTGTAGAAACAGAACAAGATGTTCTGCAAGCAAAACAACTGCCTGTCGATTATTTAGGTGTCTCTCCCATTTTTGCTACCCCGACAAAACGAGATACCAAATCTGCATGGGGGCTAGATGGTCTGCGTTGGATTCGAAAGGAGATTGAACTACCATTGGTAGCTATTGGTGGGATTAACGATACAAATGCAGAAGATGTCATCTCTGCTGGGGCTGATAGTTTAGCACTAGTTTCTTATTTGTGCTCGGCAGACGACCCAACTCACAATGCAGAAAAAATTTCAAAGCTATGGAAGCATTGAGTCATTCTATAACACAAGCTTTATGTTTTCGTTCCATTTATCCACGCCTATGCGATAAATAGCGGAATCAGAAAATATTTCCTGGAATTCTTCTGGAGACATTGGTTTGGAGACGGCTTGGTTTGGATCCGTAAAGATAGACTTAGGAGCATAATCCAATACACGCGTTTCCACTCCATTTCGTTCCGCAACCTTAGCATTCCAAGGACAGACTTCTTGGCAAATATCGCAGCCATACAACCAAGAAGCCCTTTCTCGATTCCCCTCTCCCATTGGCTTTTTGGATTCTATGTTGTGATGCGAAATGCAAAGGCTCGCATCCAATTGGTAAGGGGCAACCAGAGCTTGTGTAGGGCAAGCATCCATACAAGCGCGGCAAGAACCACAATGGTCCGTTATCATATCGGGTTCATAGGAAAAGGGTAGATCAGTAAGAATGGTGGATAGAAAAAAATAGGAGCCTAATTTTGGATGGATCAGATTGGTATTCTTACCCATCCAGCCGATTCCAGACTTTCGAGCGAAAGCCTTTTCAGGGATCGGTAGGCTATCTACAGAGAGTCGAAAATGGAAACCAGGGTGCCGAGTCTTCAAATGTTGGAGAAGAGGTTTTGCCTGCCTTCGGATAACGGTATGGTAGTCTCGACCTAAAGCATAACGCGACACTTTATACTTGGCGGTTTTACTTAGGATTTCAGCAGTTTGGGATCGATAGAGCATCCCCAAACAAATCACTCTCTCAGGTTTAAAGCCAAGATGTTTTCCCTCCAATCGGATTTCCATACTCTGGGGTTTTGCAAACCAATCCATATCGCCATGTTTGCCGTCCAAAACCCATTTGCTTATGTAATTCTTCTCTTCATCCGTTATCGACCAATTTGTATAGCCGACCAGGTCAAAGCCTTGCGTATACGCGAGTGTTTCAAATTCTTTGAAATGGAGATCATTTTCAGAAAGTTGGTCTATGGACATTTCGAATCTACCAATCATCAGTAATTGGAAAGAATTTCAAAATTCAAGCCTAAAGTCAAACATTGAAGGCAGATACCAAGAGATCCTTTCCAGTTTAGAAACCGCAGGGAAGGCAGAGCTCCTCCAAAAAGGCATTCAAATTTCCTTATTGGCATCCATACTTCGGTTGATTGAAAGAGGAATCAATCCAACACTACCCATCTTTCGTGTAGAATACCTCAATATGATGAAAGAAATTGAGGAAATTTATTTCTCTATCTTACCACAGGAAGAATCAAATTGGTTAGAAGAGTGCCTTGCGTACGGAGATAAAAAAGCCTACCATTGGGACTGGAAACACTTTGGTTCAAAAGAACTCTTTTAAAAAATTTCTTTAGTTAGTTGGCACCAAACGCCGAATCTAGAAAAAATACGAACTTTTACCACAAATCCGTCAACTTGACATATAAATTACTTGATGGATGTTTTCAATGGTATAAGAACAGCTAGACGAAGTGGAATGCATAGATGAAAAAAAGGACAGTTTACGTACATCAAATTTCGGAAAGGAGGCATACCAGTTTTACATTTTCTAAATGGCAGACTCTTCATATACACGCAAAGATCAGTAGCCATGGGTCAATCTCCACCTACATTGATTTTTTGATCGACCGCTATTGCTCTAGGGTATACGAACTCGCCTTGTACAATCGCGCACTTTTAGACCAAGACACTATCCTTGCAAAAGAGGATACCATGCGCCTCAACTGTATTTTATCTGATACCACATATGATGATCTGTTAGAGCTTTCCTATATTGCTATGGTAAACAGAACCAAGATGTTTCGCATCCTTTTGAATTGGGACACGGAAAGACCTGAACCAAGGGTACGATTGGTAGCCTAACTTTCCATTTCTGCTTCGAGAATTTTTCTAAAATCACTTGGAATCGTACGTTTTGCACCTTCTCTATAATCAAAGTATACCTGTGTTGTTTTGGCTCGGACGTGTTCTATTTTTTTACTTTCATTCCAAATCGAATAGGCAAATTCCCAGGAAGTATTCCCGATCTTTGAGACCCAAATCCGTGCCTCAATTTCGTCTCCTGGCACAACCGAGGCTATTAAGTCCATTTCTACCCTTGCCAGGACAAAGGGAATATCTTCCAAATTTTCAATCTGCAAATACTGTTTGCAAAACCTAAGCCTTGCTATTTCAAGATAACTAGAATAACTAGCATTGTTGACCCTTCTCATCGGATCCATATCATTAAAACGAATTTGAATGGGAGCAGAAATCATACACTCATCCTTTGGATCTCCACTTTTCTGTAACGCATTCTTTCTTCAGGAGTCCGACCCAGGAGAGGTTCTTCTGTTCTTTGGAGGATGTGATTTGTAGGAATCCCCTTCTTTTGAAGGAGAGTGGCTACACTTTTTGTTCTTTCTTTGCAGAGTTTGCGATTCTTGCTTGGATTCCCAGATTGGTCTGCATAGCCAGTTACCAAGTACTGGAAGGGCAAATCTTTTGTTTCGGCCAACCACAAATAAAGTTTTCCTTCTTCTTCTGTCGGTAAACGAGAAAGGCCAGCGCCAAAAAATACATCCAGTTTTGTCCCGAAGGTTGTTTCTACTGTTGAATCTTCTTTTTGTACGGCCTCTTTCCTTTTGATTGGTTTTTTCTTGGGAAATAAAAGATAGAGAAACAATCCAATGGAAAGTAAACCAATCGAATACAAAAAGATGGGATCTATGAGGACTTTCCCATTCTCTTGTTTTTGGATTTTGGGCGAAGGCTTTTTTTCAACTTTAGGGCTGCCTCTTCTCCTTTCTGGGCACCTAATTGTACAGTTTGGAACAAACTCTCTCTTGCCGTCGTTGTTAATTTAACAGGAAGTAATTGGTCAGGTGCGATTGTATGGATCGTCACTCCTTCCGGCGGATCGCTGGCAATCTTTCTTCCAAAGTTGAAATGATGGTGGTGTAATCTTCGCATTAACTTTGCTATCTTCCAATTTCTGGGGAAGGCAAACATACCTGTAAACAATCCTAAAGGTTTAGATATATGTTGGATGGGGGAATTTAAAATGACTACGATCTCCTTATAACCAGCTTCAATCAGATCTTGGACAGGGAGTGGATTTAAAATGGCGGCATCTGAATACAACTTTCCTTCTAACCATTGCCTTCCACGAGTTGCTATCGGCAAGGAAGTCGCAGCTTTTAACAATTCAAAAATATTATTCGAAGTAGCCTTCACATATTCAATGCTATGTGAATGTAAATTGCTAACAGCAATTCTAAATTCGGGAAGACCATTTTTTTCCAAAAACTCTGACTCTAGTCTCACTTTTTTCCGAAAGATAAAATCAACTAGATACTCTTGGTCTAAAAATGTTTTTCCCTTTAATGGATGGAAGACAGAAATCAACTTTCTACCGGAAAGTTCCCTGTACCAGACACTCAAAGCTCGTTTGCTTTTTTCGGGCTCGGGATATTTCATTGTCACATAATAAGCTGCCGAGCAGGCCCCTGAAGAAACACCTACCACCAAATCAAAGTTCTTCGCTCCAAAAAATTGGTTCAGACTGTGTAAGACACCTCCGGAAAAGGCACCTTTCATCCCTCCTCCTTCTACTAATAATGCTCTTTTTGTTCCTTTTGCTTCAGGCAGTTTCAATTCCATAATCCTAATAGATATGAACCTTTATCTCCAAATAGGTTGCAAAAAAATTGAGCTGGAAAAGCTTGAGGAGGAATGTATCGAAGACCAAGTATACATTTCGCTTAGGAGATCATCCAAAATGATGAAGGCAAAAAAAATCATCCTCATGCTGGCACTCAGCTTCCTTCTACCTCTCTTTGCTTCTGACAAAGACTTAGTGATCCAAGACATCAAAGTGGGAAAGGGAAAAGAAGCTTTTTCTGGATCGAATGTGACAGTACATTATGTCGGCAAATTAAAAAATGGAACCAAGTTTGATAGTTCCCGTGACCGAAAGCAACCCTTTGAATTCAATTTAGGGGCCAGAGAAGTGATCCGAGGTTGGGACAAAGGCATCGTTGGCATGAAAGAAGGAGGCATCCGGAAATTGGTCATCCCTCCCGAATTAGGGTATGGCGAACGTGCCGTGGGCTCTATCCCCCCCAATTCTACCTTGGTATTTGAAGTTGAGTTGATAAAGGTTTATTAATTACAACTGAGATACAGATTTATTGCAGCTATTTCAGAAAAAGATTTGATTTGCATGATTTTTTTTAGATGCTTGGCTGAGGTTTCCGTATTCCCCCTAGAGGGACGGGATGCCTGGTCTCTTTATGAAAATCATTCTTCAAGAATCCGACCTAGCCTATGAGCGCATCCTTGACTTCCACGAACGCATCATGGAAGTCATTGCCACCACGGATTCCGATTTGGTTTTAGATTTTTCCAATGTCTCTTTTACCTTGGATAGTGCTGTCATCGGTGAGCTGATGAAGTTTCACAACAATCTCCAAGAGCAAGACCGCAGACTGATCCTCGAAAACACCAATAAACTCACCCGCACTGTATTTCGTCTGAACAAGCTAGATACCATTCTCCACCTTTCCCCTTGATCCAAATTTCAATTCCGATTGGAAAAAAAATTCTAGACAGATTTCTCTTGACATAAAATAGCTTAATATTAAACTATTCAATATAGGAGTGATTATGAAACAATCTCAAATACTTACAACTGCCCTCGTTGCATTCAGTGCTCTCGTACTCAATTGCGGACAAAAACCAGCTCAATTGGCAGGCGATGCTTACCCAGTTGCAAAGGCCTCTGGTACAAACTTCAACCTAGACGTAAACCAATCCAAGATCGAATGGATCGGAGCAAAAGTAAGCATGAAGCACAATGGACTCGTGAATTTAAAATCTGGAAACCTTTCCGCAAAAGGTGGCGAGATCACTTCAGGTAAGTTCATCATCGACCTTCCAAGCCTTGTCAATTCTGACTTAGAGGGAACTTGGAAAGCAAAATTAGAAGGTCACTTGAAGAGTGAAGACTTTTTTAACGTAGAAAAATTTCCAGAAGCTATCTTTGAAATCGCGAGTGTGACAAAGGCAGATAAAGGATATGATGTTAGAGGAAATTTAACCATTAAAGGAATTACAAAAGGTATTTCCTTCCCTGCTGAGATCCAATTCGAAGGGGAAAAGCCAGTTTCTGCAAAAGCCAAAGCTGTGATCAACAGAAAGGATTGGGGAATTGTTTACCCTGGAATGCCTGATGATTTGATCAGTGATACCGTTGAATTTAATTTGAACTTAGTTACCCAATAAGAGAATTCCGATTTCAAAGGCTTGGTAGAGTATACCAAGCCTTTTTTTTTTAATCTACATCAAAGACAGCAGAGTCCACATTTGGATACTTTTGTTGGATATCCGACCACCAGACATCCGTACTAAACGCACCCATTTCTTTAATTTGCCATTTTCCGTTTTTCTTCTCAACCAATGCCTCCACATGACAACAGTCATATGGCATATCTGATTCGGGCAATTGGAGTGCTTTTGAAGTTTTAGATTGCGCATCCAGAAGTAGCCAAGCGTAATTTTTGCTCATTTTGAAATGATTTACAATGAATACAACTTCCAGTCCAAAGTCTTTTTTTACCTTTGAACGCAATAAATCCAAAATTTCTGTTCTTTCCAAAGAATTCGATTGGGTTTTTTGTTTGAGATTGATTACCTCTGCCCCTACTGATACTGTAAATACCCAGAAAATACAAAATAGCATCAATACACGTAACTTCATACTATCTCCTCATAGAAATTCTCTATAGACAAAATAAAATCACCTGCCACTATGTGTTCGGATACTCTTCATGTCAAACGCCGAACACAAGACAGGAAAATTTAGAAGCCTACTCCATATTTCGGCGATCCTCAATGCCAGTTTAGACATCCACCAATTGCTCCCTTTAATTATGCTCTACTCCAAAGATCTTTTAGAGGCTGAGGCTAGTTCTCTGTTTCTTTTGGATTCCGATGACTTTCTCTATTGCGAAGTAGCTCTCGGCGAAAAAGGTGAGATCATACAACAGTATGCTAGACTGGAATTAGGAGAAGGTATTGTTGGCACGGTTGCACAAGAGAAAAAGCCCATAGCATTGGAAGATGCCTACCAAGACCCAAGGTTCAACCCTGAAATGGACAAACGATCAGGCTTTCGCACGAAGTCATTGATTTGTGTCCCCTTATTTGTAGAAGATAAGATCATAGGTACATTAGAAGTTATTAATAAAACAGGTGGCAGGGTTTTTGATGATTTTGACCTGGAGTATCTTTTGGCACTCTCTGAAGTTGCCGCAATTGCGATTCAAAATGCGAGTATCAAAGATAGTCTAGACAAACGGATCCTAGAGTTATCTCTCCTTTATGAATTTGAAAAGTTAACGGTCTCAGAAAAAAGTTTACGTGAATTAGGAACATGGATTCTAGAACGCGTGCTAGACTACCTCGGCGCAACCTCTGGAACCATTTATCTATTAGACAATGAAGCTCAGATACTCAATATTCTTTCCGCCAAGGGCATCCCAGAAGAGGCCTACGACAAAATAAAGGTCCCCGTAGGCACAGGGATAGCAGGTTGGGTGGCCAAGGAAAGACAGGATCTTTTGATCCACAACTTAGATGCAGACCCAAGGTACAACAAACTCTCCCACTATAAATTTGAAGCCAACTCACTCATCTCCTCTCCTTTAGTCTATCATGAAGAGTTATTGGGAGTGATTAGCATCAACAATAAAAAATCAGGTTATGCATTCAACCACTCTGACCTTATACTTCTCTCTACTATCGCGGGTAGATTGAGTAGCACCATCAAAAATGCACAACTATTTCACCAGGTTGTTGACTCTGGAAAAGAGTTAGACCGTGCCAAAAATATCATGACAAAGATCATGCCTTCGGCACTACCTATGACCCCAAAACTTGAGTATGGCATAGCACACATTCCTTTAGAAAAGGTAGGTGGCGATTACTATGATGTAACACAGATTACGGATACAAAGTATTCGATTCTCATTGCCGATATCTCCGGCCATGGTTTATCTGCGGCTGTTCTTGCCGCCATGTCGCATATGGTGATCAAAAATTTTGAACCAGAATTGAAATTAGATCCCTCACAATTTTTAACTACCCTCAATCACATGCTATATGGTAAACTCGCGGGAAATTTTTTAACAGCTTTCTATGGAATTATCGATATAAAAGAGAACACTTTACTTTGTTCCAATGCTGGCCATCACCCTCCTTACCTTCTGCATAAACAAACAAAAGACATCCATCAACTTCCTATCAAAGGGAAGTTACTTGGATTGATTCCCGATTTGTTTTATGAAGAAAAAACCTTCTCATTTTCAGAAGGAGAACGGTTGGTCTTATTTACTGACGGCCTTACAGAGCACGCTAGTCGGGACAAGTCGATTAAATATGATGAAATCCAATTTTCCAAAGAGATCGTAAACAGTGCAGGCCAAAATGCAGAACAAAGTGCCCTTCACCTCGTTGAGGCTGCTCGCAACTTTACCAAAGCAGATACCTTCGACGATGACATAACCCTACTCCTTGTAGACAGAAAGTAAGAAAATAGATTTTTTTTTAATTGCCTTTCGTATATATATCGTAAATTTACGATACACGATGGGATTAAGTAAGCAGAGTTCTTTTACAGAGGATTTCCAAAACCTCGCTCACTTTTCAAAAATGCTTTCGCACCCTGCCAGATTGGAAATACTCAAAGTGCTCGCAGAGCGTCAAACATGTGTTTGCGGAGAAATCGTTGATCTTCTCCCCTTATCACAATCCACAGTCTCCCAACACTTAAAAGATTTAAAATTAGGTGGCTTAGTCCAAGGGGAAATTGAAGGGAAACATTCATGTTATTGTATTAATTGGGAAGCCTTACATGAATTCCATGAATCATATTTAGATTTTTACCAAGAATTACAAAAATTCAAAAAAGAAACAAACTGTTGTTAAGTAGGATAACATATGAAACATATATTAGTTCTTTGTACAGGAAATAGTTGTCGAAGCCAAATGGCTGAAGGTTGGCTTCGCAAATTTGCAGGAGAGAAAGCAAAAGTTTGGAGTGCCGGGATAGAAACTCATGGCGTAAACCCTAGGGCGATCCAAACAATGGCCGAGTATGGAATCGACATATCAAAACATACTTCAAACCATATCAATGAATATAAAGATATCGAGTTTCACTACATCATCACAGTTTGTGACCATGCAAAGGAGAATTGTCCATATTTTCCTTCTATGGCAAAACGATTTCACCATAATTTTTCAGATCCATCAAAACTGAAAGGCAGCGAAGATGAGATCAAAGCAGCATTTCGAGAAACATGCGAAGAAATTCGAGATTATTCTGAGAAGTTTGTCTCTGAAGAGCTTATATAAGTAAAATGAAACAACTTAATTTTTTAGATCGATATTTGAGCCTTTGGATTTTTTTAGCCATTTTGTTTGGCGTAGCAATTGGAAATCTATTTCCAAAGTTTACACTCCTACTCTCTTCATTTAGTATAGGTATCACGAATATTCCTTTGGCAATAGGTTTGATTCTGATGATGTATCCTCCATTGGCAAAAGTAAAATATGAAAATTTACACAATGTATTCAAGGACATCAAATTACTCAGCGTCTCACTCTTTTTAAATTGGGTCATAGGTCCATTGCTTATGTTTTGCTTGGCATATATTTTTTTGGCAGACAGACCGGAATATATGGTGGGCTTGATATTAATCGGACTCGCAAGGTGCATTGCGATGGTCATAGTTTGGAATGACTTAGCAAACGGTGATAGAGAGTATGCGGCTGGTCTCGTTGCGCTCAATAGTTTGTTTCAGGTATTTTTTTATAGCTTCTATGCTATCATTTTCATAACATATTTACCTAAACTGTTTGGATTGCAGAGTTTTGAGATTCATGTTTCTTTTCTGGAAGTTGCAAAAACTGTTTTTATCTATTTAGGAATTCCATTTCTTTTAGGTTTTCTAAGTAGAAAGTATATTATACGATTTTTCTCAAGAGATTTCTTTGAAACCAAATACTTACCAAAAGTCTCTCCGATCACTCTCATAGCATTGTTATTTACGATTATCATAATGTTTTCTTTTAAAGGAGAAATGATATCTCACCTTTTCTACGATATTCTTATTGTGGCGATTCCATTGTTACTTTATTTTTTGATCATGTTTTTGGTAAGCAAACTGATAGGTCGGCTTTTGTCTGTGGAACATGCAAAGGATACAGCCATTGCCTTTACCGCAACTGGAAACAATTTTGAATTGGCAATCGCAGTTGCGATTGCTGTATTTGGATTCGAAAGTAAACAAGCGTTTGCTGGAGTGATCGGACCCTTGGTAGAAGTTCCAGCATTGATTCTCCTAGTTCAACTCAACGATTGGATTTTAAAAAAGTTTCCAAAAAAAACTCAATGATTCTGAGTCCTCTGCATCCATTTCTGGTATCGTTTCGTTAACTTTGCCAAACGCAGTTGGTCGGATACCAAACGCCAAATCGGCGAGATTTTGGTATCTGTGGGTTTATTTTTTGCCATACTTTGCAATTGAAATCGAACCATAGCCATATTTGCTAAACCTTTGAATGTTTTAGACTTCCATTCTAGTTTTGGCAGATTTTTTTCCTTATCATTGATTCCAGATCGCCAATCTTTTGCTAGATGAGGATTGATCGCAAGTGCAGTGGCAATACCTATCATGGGAATCCCATTTTTAAGAACTTCCTCGGCTACTTCTTTACGTTTGATGCCTCCAGTTACCATAACGGGTACTTTGCATTTGGGTTGGACTTGTTTTGCAAATTCGAGAAAATAAGCTTCTCTCGCCAAGGTAGATCCATCCTTAGATTCCCCTTGCATAGCAGGTGCTTCATAGCTACCTCCTGACAATTCGATAAAATGAATTCCTTCTTTTTCAATCCATGCAATTACCTGCAAAGCATCTTCAAACGAAAATCCACCTTTCTGAAAATCTGCGGAGTTTAATTTCACACCAATGGTAAAGGAAGTGGAAACCTTTTTGCGAATGGAGCGAATTACTTCGATCAGAAACTTTGCCCTGTTTTCCAATGAACCACCATACTCATCTGTTCTTCGATTCACTAAGGGAGATAAAAATTGGCTGATCAAATACCCATGGGCTGCATGGATCTCAACTCCATCAAAACCCGCTTTTTCTGCTAACATGGCAGTTATGCCAAATCGTTCTATGGTTTCTAAGATTTCCTCCTTTGCCATCTCTCGAGGGACACCCATCAAATGGCTCAACTTGCCCAAATCCACAGGAATAGCGGAAGGTGCCCATACTTCACCACCTAACTTACGCAATACCTGGCGTCCTGGATGGTTGATTTGCATCCAAATCTTTGAACCATGCTGTTTTGCTCTTTCCGACCAGGTGCGAAACGGGGCAAGGTCAGTCTTCGTTTCTAAGACCACCCCTCCAGGCCCTGTCATTGCCCTGTGGTCAACCATGACATTGCCAGTGATCATTGCCCCCAGTTCTCCCCCAGACCAAGCACTGTAGAGGTTCCAGAGCTGCCCATCGGGCAATAGTTCGGCGTTCGAGAGGTTTTCTTCCATCGCTGCTTTTACAATGCGGCTCTTGATTGTCTGGCCATTGGGAAGGGTAAGGGGAGAAAAAAGATCCATGTGGTATACGTCCTTGGAGACACACTTGACAAATAGGTCAAATTCTGTCAAGTTTGTAAATTAGATGGATGAAAAGAAGATTTTGATACTCGAAAAGGCTGTCCCGGTTTTTTTCCAGTTTGGCTTCAAAAAAACCTCTATGGATGATTTGGCTAAGGCAGCGAATCTTTCGCGGCAGGCACTCTACTTACACTTTCCAAACAAAGAGGAGTTGTTTAAAGAAGCCATCCTCCATCTCTTCCGCAGTTCTTTGGAGGCGGCACTCCTCGCCTTACAAGATCCTCATTTGGAAGATTTGGAAAGATTTGTAAAATCTGTATCCATTTGGGTAGGCCCAAGTGCTGGTAAATGGGATTCACAAAATGCAGATTTGGTGGAGGCTACACAGAGTTTGGTCTCGGATGCTTTTTGTAGTTTAGATCTACAGTTTGGAAAGGCATTGGAAAAAGCACTCGCGGAGTCAAGTTTTGCCTCTGGGCTTGCCGCTCGCAAGCAAAGCTTAGAAGACGTAGCTAAGACAATAGGACTCATTGCAAAAGGCGTACGCCTCAACCTCTCGGGAGATTTTCATGCAAGTCTTAGAACCGCTTTACAGACTCTACTTATTTAAGATGTCGAAATGGATTTAGAGAATAAGGAAAGAAAATCCACTCGGGAGCAAGAACTGCCGAGTGGACGGTTTTTGTTTTAGTCTTTTTTGGAGGCTGCTTCTTTAATTACGTAAGCAGCGATTTCATTTTTCTGGATTTGAGTCGTTCCTTCAAAGATAGTAAGAATCTTTGAATCTCTCATGAGTTTTTCCACTGGATATTCTTTTGTGTATCCATAACCACCAAATAACTGCACTGCGTCCGTTGCGCACTGAACTGCACATTCAGAAGCATATGCTTTTGCAATGGCAGAATACTTTGGAAGGTTAGGGTCATTGGCATCTGAAAGTCGAGCTGCTTTGTAAGTAATTTCACGAGCGGTTTCCAACTTGATAGACATATCAGCCAAAATGTGTTGTACCGCTTGGAAAGTTCCAATCTTTACACCAAACTGCTCACGTTCACGAGCATACTTAGAAGCGTGGTCAAGTGCCGCTTGTGCAACACCAACTCCCATCACCGCAACAAATGGACGAGATGCATTCAATGTTTGGAGCGCGTATACAAAGCCTAAGTTTTCTTTACCAACTAAGTTTTCTTCCGGAACTTCACAGTCTTCGAAAATCACTTGGTGAGTAGAGGATGCTCTAATTCCTAATTTGTCTTCTTTTTTGCCGACAGTTAATCCTTTAGCATCTCTTGGAACATAGAAACAAGATACTCCTCTTGTTCCTCTGTTTTTATCGGTGTAAGCAAACACAGTGAAGGCTTGCGCATCCGATGCTCCCGTGATCCACTGCTTAGCACCGTTGATGATCCATTTATTTCCTTTTTTCTCTGCGCGAGTGGACATACCAGGAACGTCAGACCCAGCACCAGGTTCTGATAAACAGAAAGACACTCCAAATTTTCCGTCTGCAATAGGAGGAAGCCACTTGAGTTTTTGCTCATGAGTAGCACCTTTTAGAATAGGTAGGATTCCCAAACCTGTATAAGCAAATCCTAATGCAATACCCAAGCAGCCACGCGATAGTTCTTCAATCGCCAAACACTGCTCAATCGCACCTAGTCCCCATCCACCATACTCTTCTGGTATGACTAGACCGTTGATCCCCAGCTCAGAACGCATTTTGTTGATAAGTTCAGTTGGGTGTTGGTTTTTTTCATCCCAATGCAACGCTACTTCGTGCGGGATTTCTTTTTTAACAAAATTTCGGACTAGGTCCCTGATTTCAAGCTGCTGCTCTGTGAATTGAGTGTACATTCCGGGAGATTCCTTCTTAGAATGGGATATTAACTACCTTTTTTCGTACGTGCCTTTCTATGCCAAGGGTTTTTCTGTCTTTACAAAGAAGGCTTTTTGTTCTACTCTGCTTGCGATATGAAAGAGAACTCTGTTTCCCAAATTAGCCTCTCTGCTCTGCGGAGATTTACCCTCCTCCTATTCTTCGCTTCTGTCCTCCAGGTATGTTCTGGAAGACCGAGTTATGAACCGAAGCCACTCCCCAAGTATGAAAGCTTTGAATCTTATTTCCAAGCAAAGATCGCGGAAAGTAAGGCAAAAAACCACAGACCTGGCAACGAGGAAAGGTACATCAGCTTCGGAAAGAGAACACCAATCGCTTTTCTATACATCCACGGGTTTGGTGCTTCCCGAGCCGAAGGCGAAGCTGTCATGGAAATTTTAGCAAAAAAATTCAAAGCAAACACATACCTTCTCCGTCTTCCTGGCCACGGAACCAATAAAGAAGACCAAGCAGCACAATCCTTTTCTGATTACCTTGATGCCTCAAGAGAAGCTTTAGAGATGATGCAAAGCCAAGGAGACCGAGTGATTCTCTTTGGTTCCTCTATGGGAGGACTCCTATGCACTTGGCTTGCCGCAGAGTATCCAAACCAAGTCAGTGGAATCGTCCTTGCAAATCCTTTCTATGCACCCGTAGACTCTAGCTTAAATATCCTCAATTACCCAGGCGGATTGACTTTTATCCATCTTTTAAAGGGGAGGGTGCGAAGTACAACCAAACAAAATGACCCAAATGTATTGCCAGAAAGGAATGACTATTGGTATCCAGAGCAGTACTTCTCAGCGCTTGTAGGAGTCAATGATCTGAAAAATTATGCTGCCATTCCGACCGTCTATCAAAAGGTAAATGTGCCTACACTTCTTCTCTACTACTATAAAAATGAAAAGGAACAAGACCCGACTGCAAGTGTTCCCGCAATGCTGAATGCTTATTCGCAATTTGCTGAAACAAAAACAAACCCAAAGAGTAGAAAGGTCGCTATTGAAAATGGTAGGCATGTGTTAATGTCAAAATACATCATTACAGATAAGGCATTGATTGAAAAAGAAACTTCTACCTGGTTAACAGAAGTCTCAAAATCAAAATGAATCCCAATGATCGAATAGCACTTGTTACGGGAGCAAATCGCGGAATTGGGAAACAAGTTGCTCTAGACTTAGCATCTTTGGGAATTCGAGTTGTGGTTGGTTCGCGAAACCTTGAAGAGGGGAAAAAAACCGTAGAAGAGATCGCGGCCAAAGGAGGCTTCGCACAGGTACAGGTTTTAGATGTTAGCGATGATCTTTCCATCCAATCTGTTTTCTCTTTCATCAAACAAACCTTTGGTAGATTGGATATTCTCATCAACAATGCGGGTATCCTCCTTGACCGAGGTACCTTTTTGGAAACAAATCTCCGAGATCTAAACCAAACATTCTTAACCAATGTGCAAGGGCCATTTCGACTAACACAGGTATTTCTTCCGATGATGAAGGAGCAAAATTACGGTCGGATCGTCAATGTAAGTTCTGGGATGGGGCAATTGAGTGAAATGGGAGGCGGTTACCCTGCATACCGCATCTCAAAGGCTGCCATCAATGCGATTACAAAAATTGTTTCGGGAGAGGTGTCTGGACAATCGATTAAGATAAATTCAGTTTGTCCTGGTTGGGTAAAAACAGATATGGGAGGACCAAATGCCTCCCGTTCTGTACAAGCTGGTGCCGAAACTATCGTTTGGGCAGCTTGTCTACCTGCAGAGGGACCAACTGGTAAATTCTTTCGCGATAAAAAGGAAATCCCCTGGTAATGGAGGAAACGGCTGCCCTAGACTGTTCCCAAACTAGGGCTATCGTCTTTTCCCTCTACGAAGGTTGCTTTCACACGTTTTGAAAAAATCATATATGGTACCCAGATAGCGGCGGTTATTATGCTTCTAATCAGTTCGATGTTTGTTTCCACAGAAAAAGTCGTTTCATTTTTTGCAACCAGGGTCACCATATAAGCGTCTAGAGGGATCAAAACAATGGGAACTAAGGCAAATGCAATGTAAGATTTTGGAAATAGATAGTGCTTTTTAAAGAACAAATAAATAAGACCAAAGGAAACAAGGATCATGAGAGCATTGTATCCCATCTCAAACAAAAAAAGAGGCAGCCAAAGTTCATTGTAAGCTTCTGTTCCGGGTGTCGTTAAGTAAGTAAAAGATCCATCTGTGATGAGTTTGTAATATGTCGGTATGATTTCCAATCCTTGCCGAAAAGGAAAAAATACCAATCCTAGACCCACTAATATTAAAAATCCACCTATTCCCTTTATTCTTTCGTTTTCACTCATAGGTATTTAATTTCCTTTTACTGTATTTTGCCATTCTCTTTCTACTTCCACCTCAGGAATCGCATAGATCCTTTGGTCTTTCTGGATTCCTTTTAATTTGTGCTCACCCAGGTCTTCCCAACTAACTCCAATTTGTTCTGCAAATCGTTCTGAAGAAAGAACTGCTTTTTTGAGTTGGCCACACATTCCTGCAATCCGACTGGCTAAATTGACAGCTTCGCCGATAACTGTAAAGTCTAATCTATCTTCAGAACCAATATTTCCATACCGTATTGTGCCCAAATGGAGTCCTACGCCGTGCTCAATCGGAATCTTGTTTTCTGTCGCTCTCTTTCGATTCAAAAGCATCAGGTTTCGGAAGACCTTTCTAACAGCGATCAGAGCTTGGTAGCCAACTCGTTTTTGGTTCTTGGTTTGGTATGGGAAAACGGCTAAAATGCCATCTCCTAGGAGCTTCAAGACTTCTCCGCCCATTTCTTCGATGACGGGAATCACGAGTCCAAAATAAGTATTCAATAAATCGACGATCTCTTGCGGACTTAAGAGCTCGCTAATACCTGAATAATTTCTGATATCAGAAAACCAGATAACAGATGTAATCTCTTCTAAATTTCCCCTATGAATTTTTCCTGAACTGACTCGTTCTCCCGTTGTTTTGCCCAAATATATACCAAGAAGGGTTTTTGTGAGATCATATTGAAGAAAAGTCATCATTTTCAGAGATAGAACACTTAAACTTGCCGATAAAAAATCTTTTTCTTCTTTCGTAAAACCAAATGGTTTTTCCGTAACTAAACTTAAGAATGCATAAGAATTGCCAGCCTGTACAACTGGTACCGCAAAATAAGCAGTAGGTGTAGAATCAGCTAGCTCTTTTAAGATGGGGTAAGGATAATCAACACCATTGTGATCTAAAAAAGAAAAATAATAGGTATTCTTTGTCGAAAGCACATATTGAATAGGGCTGGTGGTAAACTGGTTGGATGCCAACGAACCAACCTTAAATTTTGAGACCTTTACACTTCCATTCTCGTAAGGAAACACAGTCGTAGAAAAAAAAAGCGGATCTGGTTGAGTATAGAGAAGTGGTTCTTTCCCTTTGGGCACCCAAAGATAGGCCATGGTTTCGACTTGCGGGTGTAAGGTCCTAGTTCCGAAATTTCCTCGAGTGATCAAAAAACCGATTTCATTTAGATAGTTCATGTAAGCGTGAATTAAATCTACACCCGATTCACAATCGGATGCAAATTTCAAAAACCAATCTAAGAATTCTTTAACCATACTTATTTGATTTCGATTGTAAGTTCAAATTCACCTTTGAGCACATCCTTTGCACCAGAGACTCCAATAAACACTCGGTATGGGTTGCCTACAGCTCGCAATTCTACAGATTGTGGTTCATTTGGTTTTGTAAAATCCGGAGTTCCTATCCAGCTTGGATGAGATGCCTCGCAACTAACAGCGCCAGTGACATTTGGTGGAATGTACTTGGGATCAAATCCGCTAAATGCATATAGATTGATTCTATGCTTTGGATCCTTTGGTTTCACTGTTATGATCATGGTGCTTTTCTTTGGCAAGTCAGTCCAATAAAACACCTGGTTGCCTTCAAATTCAACATTACGGATTCCAGGCCAACAAGCCATGGAACTCGTCTCTGCCCACTCTAGATCCTCTAATACCTTTCCTAAAGAAAGATCTCCAGAAACCACTATCGATTTCTTTTTGATGGATTTGATATATGTAACACCAGGTACGAGCGCCATAGGATACATACGTTCCTTGCTTACAATTTCATCGTAACTGTCTGAGTAACCATCGTAATGAACCAAGAAACCATTTGTCTCTGACTTCAGAATGGTCGCACTGTATCGTTTGTTAGTTTTGGGATCCAAGACATCAACTCGATCCCCAACTTGGTAGTTTGCTTCTGAGAAAATAGGGCTGAGGCTGTACGCGAGTAAAAGTAGAAAAATAGATAACTTCATGGTCATCTCCTAGTTGAATTCAAAAAAAATATCGAATATTCGAATTTATGCAACTTCCTTTCCTCTTCCTGCTTGAAGAATTTCAAACCATTCGATTCGTGAAATTTCGAAAGAAAAGGATTTTGATGCACTAATGATCCTATCGATATCATTTGTTCCCAAAACGGGGATAAGCCCAGCGGGGTGGACACGAAACCATGCATAAAGGATTTGATCAGGAGAGACTGCATAACGCTTTGCAATCTCACTTAATGTCTCAAATAAGGCTTTTGCTCTTTCCTCGTTTGGTTTAAAAATGCGTCCACCTGCAGTAGGTGACCAAACCATGGCTTTGCATTTGCTTTCAAATAATTGGTCAATTGTTCCATCAAATAGTGCATTCGAAACCAGAGGACTTAACTCTATTTGGTTGGTCACAAGCGGTTTGGAATACGCGGATTGTAAGAGAGAGAATTGACTAGTTGTGAAATTGGAGACTCCGAAATGTTTGACCTTTCCTTCTTTGCTTAGACTCAAAAAACTCTCTGCAATTTCTTCAGGGTCCATCAAAGGGTCAGGCCTATGGATTAAAACCAAATCCAGTGAATCAAGACCAAGTTTTCTGAGTGATCTTTCAACCGAATAACGAATATGAGCTGCGCTTGTATTGTAATGTTTGGTCTTAAATTTTTTGCCAGGGATCTGAATCCCACACTTAGTAATGATTTTTAATCGAGAATATAAGGATGGTTCTTCTTTTAAGGCAGCACCAAACAATTCTTCATTTCCAAAGTCTCCATAAATATCAGCATGATCGAAAGTATCAATTCCCTGCTCCAAACAAGTATGTATCTTTTCTAAAATGCGTTTCGGAGAAGAGCCTAGTGGATCTTCATGCATCCTCCAAATTCCATAGACTAAGGAAGAAATTTTGGGACCATTACTGTGTAATGTGGTCTGTGGTACTGTCATTTGCGTTGGCCTGTTGTTAATGGTGTGACTGGTGTGTGTTTGGGTTTACGATTTTGTGCCTCAGCAAAATTAACTGTTTTTAAATTTGGCAATACTGTTTTGGCAAAAATTTCACTTTCAGGCATCAAGGGATAACCAGAAAAAATGAACGCTCTGATTCCCATTTTGATGTATTTCTGTATTTTTTCATACACTTGCTCTGGGGTTCCCACAATTGCAGAACCGCAACCTGATCTTGCTAGGCCTATTCCGGACCAAATGTACGGTTCAATAAAAAGATCGGTATCAGCATTTTTTCGGAGTTCGTCTTGTCTTTTCACTCCGGCAGATTGGCTATCCAAAGCACGGTGTTTGATTTCATTGGCCTCATTGAGATTTATTTTGGATAGCAGTTGTTTGGCGGCATCTCTTGCATCTTTCTCTGTATCTCGGATGATTAAATGGATACGTAAACCAAAGTCTATCTTTCGCCCAAATCTTTGAGCTCTCTCACTTAAATCAGTCATGGTGGCTGTTAGTCTCTCTTCTGTTTCTGGCCACATTAAGAATACATCACAAAACTCTGCGCATAGTTCCCTTGCATCCTCTGAGATGCCTCCAAAGTAAAGTAAAGGTCCTCCGTTTTCTTGGTAGGATTTCACAGGGTCTGCGGAAAGTTTGAACTGGTAATGTTTTCCTTGGAAATGAATTTCTTCTTGGGTCCAACCCTGTTGCAAAATCTGTATCACTTCCTTGGAAATCTCATACCGAGTTTTTGAATCACGAACCGTTCCTGGGAGATCCGAGGAGATGATATTGATATTTAATCTACCCTTTAACATATGATCTAGAGTCGAGAGAGTCCTGGCAAGCATGGGAGGATGGATCTCGCCACACCGAATAGCCGTTAGGAGAGAGATTTGATGGGTAAAAGTAGAAGCTGCCGCCGCAAATGCCAGAGTATCTTGGCCTGTTTGGTAAGATGAAGGCAATAGGATATTCTGAAACCCAAGGCGATCTGCCTGCCGTATGATATCGGAACAGTGTTCGAAACTAGAACGAAGGGATCCTTCGGGGACACCCAGATATTCATAATCGCCATTGCAAAGATCACAAAACCAGGCAACCTCGACCAATTCCTCAGGAGATCGGATGATAGGAGATGACATAGACTCTAAAAAGTCGAAAATCTAAGGAAATACAAGAGAAAATACTTTCCTATCCCGAATTCACTTGCCTCAAATGAAAAAAAAATTCAATATGACGAAATAATTATCTGCTATGTTAACTAGTCTTGATTTCGGATTCTTTGCCTTTACCTTCCTTTTGGTACTCCTCATCGGCATCTATGCTGGTCGCAAGGAATCCGATGCGAACGATTACTTTTTGGGTGGGAGGTCTCTCCCTTGGTGGGCGGTGGCAGGCTCACTCTTCGGAACCAATGTTTCCGCCAATCATTTAGTAGGAATGTTGGGGATTGGGTTTTCTGTAGGCTTTGCCCAGAGCCATTATGAATTTGGTTCCATACTTGCCATTTACCTCCTCGCCTTTGTCTTTCTGCCTCTGTTCCGTAAACAAAAACTATATACGCTTTCGCAATTTTTAGAGGTAAAGTTTGGGAAAGAAACTGCCCGTATCTATTCTGGTCTTTGTATTTTGCTCATCATTATACAAATGACTGGCGCACTTTATATAGGTGCGCGGAGTTTTCTTCCCTTTCTTCAGATATCAGGCATATCCTTTTCGTATTCGGAACTTGTATTGATCATTTCCTTTACCTCCACAATCTACACATGGTTTGGTGGACTTAAGTCTGTTGTCTATACAGATGTAATCCAAACCGTCTTGATCTTATTATCAGGATTGTTGTTATTTTATTTGGCTCTAAATAGGCCAGAGGTCGGGGGCTTCAATGCCTTGTTACTCAAGGAAAGTTTGCGTGGAGATGAGTTAAGTAAAATGAACCTTTACCTACCAAGCAATCATCCCATATTACCTTGGTCAGGTGCTTTAAGTGGGTTATTTCTTTTGCATATCTTCTATTGGAATACAAATCAATATGTTGTCCAGAGAACTTTAGGTGCCAGAAATATGAAGGAAGCAAGATTAGGAATCCTTACTGGCGGATTTTTGAAATTGAGCATTCCTTTTTTTTCAATTTTAACAGGAGTAGCTGCCTACCAAATATGGTCTGCGAACCCAAATCTACAAGAGATTGATCCCGATGAAACATTCTCTCGACTAGTTGTTTTAGTTGTACCTGTTGGCTATGGTTTGATTGGTATCATCCTTGCAGGGCTCTTGGGAGCAATTTTTTCTAGCATAGATTCAATGTTACATTCAGCGGCTACTCTCTTTACCATTGATTTTTTTAAACCCTACCGTGAGCACATCGGAAAACCAAGCTCTGATCAATTGGATATGAGAGTAGGAAGAATCTTTCTTCTCCTTTTTTCAATACTGGTAACTGCATTTGCTTTATTCTTGGTGAATCCAAAATCAAAAGATAACTTCTTTATTGAACTTTCCAGCCAAAGTTCTCATTTTACACCAGCACTATTGGCATCTTTTATATTGGGTATGTTGGGCTATAAAATCCACCAAAAAATTGTTGTTAGTCTATATATCATAATGCCTCTAGTCAGCCTTATCTCTCCGACTCTTTACGAATTACTGGGGAATGAGACAATCTTTCACGTCTTTGGGTCAAAACTCAATTTTTTGCATCGAGTACTTTTGGTTTTCTCAATTTCCATAGCAGTCATGTATGTTTTTCGTATTCGAGAACCTAAAAAAGTGAGATCCTATAATCATAAGACATTGTGGATAGGCCTTTCTATTTTTTTATTGATTCTCGTTTTATTGAGAATTGTAAGTCCCTCATTCAAAGTATGGTGGGCTTTCTCGGGTGGAATCTCGATCTTTGGGCTATTTCTTTTTGTTTCTTGGCGAACAAACCAAACCAAAATTACTTTTGAAAATCTTTATCGAAAAAAAGACCGTTGGTTGTTTGGATTGTTGTTAGGTCTGACGTTTTTCTTTTATTTATACTTCTAAGGCTTCCTAATTCTAGGAAGCCTTAGCAAAGTTCTTATTTCAATTTTGCATCCAATCTTTTTTTGACTGCATCCATAAATTGAAATGTATCCAATTCTTTTTTGCTAGATGCTGTCGAAAGAGAGAGAAGGTCTTTTGTCATTTCACCGCCTTCAATGGTTTCAATGATCGCTTCTTCCAATTTCTTAGCAAAATTCACAACATCAGGAGTTCCGTCCAATTCTCCACGTTTGGCGATGGCACCCGTCCATGCAAAGATTGATGCCACGGAGTTTGTAGAAGTAGTTTCTCCCTTTTGGTATTTACGGTAGTGGCGAGTCACTGTTCCATGTGCAGCTTCGTATTCGTACTTTCCATCAGGAGAAACAAGTACTGAGGTCATAAGTCCCAAGGAACCAAATCCTGAGGCAACCATATCAGACATCACATCTCCATCGTAATTCATAAGTGCCCAAAGTTGACCGCCCTCATTCTTTACAATTTGCGCAACTGCATCATCGATTAGGTAGTAGTTATAAGAAATGCCTGCGGCTTTCAATTCAGCATCTCTTTCAACAGACATTTTGTCGAAAATTTCGCGGAATCTAGCATGGTATTTTTTGGAAATCGTATCTTTCGTTGCAAACCAGATACTGATTTTTTCAGAGAGAGCATAGTTGAAACAAGCCTTAGCAAAAGAAGTGATAGAATCATCCAAATTGTGCATTGCGAGTGCAACACCTGAACCTTTGTATTCGTTTACTAACAATCTTTGCTTTTCCTTACCGGAGGCATCTGTATATACAAGTTCAACCTTTCCTGGGCCATCCACGATCATTTCAACATCGCGGTAGATGTCTCCATATGCATGTCGGCCAATTGCAATCGGCTTTTTCCAGGAGTTTACAGCAGCAGGAATGTTTTTGATAATGATAGGTTTTCTAAATACCGTTCCGTCGAGAATGGCACGGATTGTTCCATTTGGTGATTTCCATTCTTGTTTTAGATTGTATTCTTTGACTCTGTCTGCGTTAGGAGTGATCGTTGCACACTTTACACCTACACCATGTTTTTGGATTGCTTTAGCAGAATCCACTGTGACTTTATCATCTGTTTTGTCTCTATATTCAACACCAAGATCATAATACTCCAGATTGATATCTAAATACGGATGGATGAAGCGATCCTTAATTTCTTTCCAGATGATCCTTGTCATCTCATCGCCATCTAGCTCAACTAACGGTGTTTTTACTTTTATTTTGCTCATTTCATTCTCCTGAAAATTCTCTACCTATTTTTGATTCGCTTATGATTCCGATTTTATAAATGGTACGATGTGTTCATTCCAGAGTCTATGGCAAAACTCAGTGGAATGATTGATGGCACCAGGTATGGTATAGATACCCGTTAAAGAAGTGTATCTTTTTTTGTAAGCCTCTGCTTCCGAAATTTGACCCAGTTTCTCTTCTATCTTTACAAGAGTCATACGCCATTCTTTCATAATTCTAGTTCTCTCTCGGTCTGATTCTGGAATTTTTAAATCAGCCGCCCTTTGGATTGAAATATCCAGAAAGTGAAGGGGAAAGGCTGGAGGTGTAAACTTGTCCCTGATTTCAACAAGGTCTTTTTCAATGTCCAATTCTTCAATCTTAGATCGGAAGAAGAAAGTAGAGAGAGCCATAGAAGCAGGGAGATAGAAGGCAAAATTTCGATCAAAGGCGGCCATCTGCGAAACGGCCCAAGCAACCGATTTGGCTTGGGGGCTTGGAACTCTTTCCCAATCTTCCCTGCTGATGGAGGCTATTTTTTGGAAACAGTACTGAGTGAAACGGAGTTTTTCGATCCAGAAAATTTCTATAATTGAGGGAATCATGTCCGTTTCGTTCATTTTTACGAAAGGAAACATTTTTTCAAGTGAGAATCTTTTTTCCGAACAAAAGCTTCTCTTTTCGACCCTCTTCTTTCGTAGGAGGCCTTAGCATGAGCGAGTCTGAGGAATGCTGGTACGAACTAACAGATCGGATAGATGAATTTCAAAATATCCTGAGAATTTTGAATCATTATTATGAGATGCTCTCGACCAAGGTGAGTCCTCTTTTCCAATTTAGAAAAGAGGTAGCAGGATTGGCAAGTGACCAAGTGCAAATCTTTCTCTCACCCTTGGGAAAGTATGAGTTCCAAATCGCCTGTAAGGTTCCCAAACAGAATCGTTGCGAAACCTGGATCCATCTAGATGGAATCCAAGAAGAACGTGATCGATTGCAAGCAAATGGAATCCATGAACATCCAGTATTTCAAATCGTATGTTTGAATGACCTCTTCCAAGCTTCCACGGTGCCTTGCACAAATCCTTTGTTAACACAAAAAAAAGTAGCAAATGGAGACTGAGGGTGTATATATTGCGGAATGTTTTTCCTCCTATTTCCCGTTGTCTTCCTAAGTTTTCTCTTTCCTTTAGCTGCAGACGACAAACCTACGCAGGCAATTCGTCCCAACCTAGCAAGCGACTTTAGAACTCAGCTCTATAAAGATGAAGGGTATCTCCAAGCCTGGAATTTCTCTTTCCAAAACCAGGATTACAAAGTTTTTTTAACCTTTTTGGTCAGTAATTTCGGACCCGGAAGCAAAAACAATGGGATGAGTGTTTTGGTTAAACACAAAAACAAAGACTTGTACTACAGCACACAAGAGTTTGGTGAAGATGAATATTCAATGAAACCTGGCCAATTTTTCCAACAGAGTGGCGAAAATTGGATGGCTTTTAAAGAGGGAAAGTATGTGCTCCATATGGTGTTTCCTGATTGGATCTTTGATTTAGAATTCAGTCCCACTCTCAAATCAGGAATAGCTATTTCTGGGGGCAAACTGTATTTAGGTGACAAAGAAAGATTTATACAAGCAGATATCCCACTCTCCTATGCAAATGTGAAAGGGTATATTTTTTACAAAGGATTGCCAGAAGAAGTGAAAGGTGTAGGAGGTATGGAACACCTTTTAACAAATTATGAAGTTTATAAATTCTCAAAAAAATGGGAAATCGTGAGAAGCCAAACCAAAGAGGGAACGAGAATTCTAGCCGGCGGATTTATGGGTTCAGAAATCATTCCAGGAGGGTTTTTTCGGAAAGTAGGTCTTATCTCCAAATCAGGTGAGATCTTGTTGGATGGAACTGTATCCAAAATTGAAATTCTTGAAACAGAAAAAGATCTCGTTTCTGGCTATACTTTACCAAAAAAGGAAAAACTTTATTTGAATGAAAGAGATGATTGCCATCTAACAATTGAAAGAAAGCAAACAATAGGCTCTATGAGCGCCTTAGAAAATATCTCTGCCCTCTTACGTTTTTTTATTGGATTGTTTTTTACAAAACCATACCAGGTACATTCCGATGTAGAGATGAGCATTCATTGTGGGGATTTCCAACAAAAAGCAAAAGGGATTCACTCTTATTATTTGATCAATGAATGAATCTTCGAAATCAATCTAGTAAAAACGTCATTCCTTCTCTGGCGACTGTAACTTGTGTTTTGCTGGTATCAACAACCTTTCCCTCTTCCAAAATGATGCGTATCACTTCCTGGTCATCGTGGTCTGGTTCATGATGCGTCAAGACAACGGAACGAATGTCCATCATTTCAGCAAATTCTACTGCCTTACCAACAGCGGTGTGGCCCCAGCCAACTTTCTTTTCCGCCTCAGCTGTACTATATTGAGCATCGATGACAATCAAATCGGCACCTTCGATATGAGGTTTGAGAGACAAGAGATACTCTCTGTCCTCTTCTCTATACTCCACATCGGTACAGAAGAGAAACTTTCGATTCCCCTCTCTGACTCGGTAGCCAGTGCAACTCCCAGGATGCCGTAAGGAGATCGGAATGATCTTCAACTCACCAATCGAATACGATTCAAATTCTTTCCAGAGGTGAAAGGTTTTTTTGGAGGCCATCTGGTCGAGGGTAATGGGAAAATTTTCAGGGTGTTGCTGGCGCACCAAACGTTCTTCTAAATTTGGGATGCAAGAATAGAATTGGATGTTCGTAGAAGGGGAATACCCTGGTTTAAAGAAGGGCCAACCCTGGATATGGTCCCAGTGAGTATGGGAAACAAGGATATTTAGGTCTAGGGCTTGGCCACTGAAGGCCAAAGGAGCCAAGGTATTGCCAAGCTCTCGGATGCCAGTCCCCATATCAAAGATGATGCGTTCCCCAGCTTCCCCTTCTAAGTAAACACAGGTGGTATTGCCACCAAGGTCCTGGGCAAGTGGCATGGGCAAGGAATGGATGAAATCATCCTCGGAAAAGTCTTTGTTTTTCTGCCACTCCGCCTTTGCCATCTTCAGGATTTTTTTTAATTTATCCTGGTATTCCCGTTTTGTGATCGGGGTTGGTAAAGAGCCTCGCACACCAAAGAGAGTAATTTTCATTCCGTTCCTCTAGGAAATATCATTTCAGCCTTCGTTTGACGAAAGAACCTACTTACAAAGTATCGGTATACAGGAACCATTTGCCTTGAACCTTACTCCAGAAATCAGAGAAAAGCTCTGGTCTTTTGCCTCTCGTACCAGTTTTCAGTCTGACTACCTCATTCAGGTTCAAGAATGGGGCAAAAAAATCGACCCAAAAAAATATTTCCCGCCGCACGTGACCGAACTCTGGTTAGAGTTGGGATCAGGCTGGGGCGAGGTAGCCATACAGCTTGCCGAAGCCTTTCCAAACACAGGCTTTTTGCTCATGGAGAAAAAAATAGATCGGATCAAAGCTACGGAAAAAAAGAGAAAAGAGAGAGGCCTGGAAAACATCCGCTATATGACCTTAAACTTTCAATGGTTCTTTAGTGAGTTAATGGAAACAGAAATGTTTAGTACCGTACTCATCAATTTTCCCGACCCATGGCCTAAAGCAAAACATTGGAAACATAGATTGATGCAAGAAGAGTTTCTCACCAATCTACATGCAATCATCAAACCAGAAGGTAGGCTTTTGTTTGCGACAGACTATGGTCCGTATGCGAGAAAAACGATTTCTATGTTTCGTAGGCTAAACCATTTGTTCAAGGGAAGTACGGAAGTTGCATTTGAAAGACCTAATTTTCCCGTCTCTTTTTTTGAAAATGAGAAACGGGAAGAAGGAAAGCGGATTTACTATCTGGAAAGGACTAAGGTGACTCCACTCGGATCGTACTGATGCGTTTGCCATCTTTCTCAGGCGTCCATGAGAGAGATTTTTTCTGGCTATCTTTGGTTACGAGTAGTTCTTTACCCTTTGCATCCACAGAGGCACCAGGAAAAGAGTGCCTAAAATCGAGCCCAGTCAATACTTCCGACCATTTGCCCTCTGCCTTCCAAACCAATAATGATTCGGAAGTCCGAAGGTGGATGCTATCTTCATTTCGATAGCTAAGAACTACGGTTCCCTTTTTCGCAAGTGAGGTGACCTTAGCATTTATATCTACTTCTAGAAACTGTTGGTTTGTTTGCAGGAGACAACTTCTCACCAAACAGCCATATATGCGAGGAATCTCCTTAGTATCTCCCTTGAGAAAGGTTCCTGTTTTGTTGGATAATGTCCAAGTATCATATGTTAAACTTTGGAATAGAAACTCTTTTTTCTTGTCACGTATGATAAACACTTCTCCCTGAGGTAGGACTGAAAAACTAAGAATGTCCTTTTCTTTAGATTCAAATTCTTTTACACCTTCAAAGGATAAAATCTGAAAGTGCATCTCTTTTGTTTTTTGGTTTTGGGATAGAAGGTAAATATGGTCTTCAAAAACTTCCCCATGCACAATGGATTCATTTTCATTGAGTAAAATATTTGTACTTAATGCACCAGAATCAGGGTATATCTTCTGGAGTAGTCCACGTTTGAGCGCTACCAATTGTTTACTGGCGACAAGCAATGTAAATGGATCTGGAGTAAATATCTTCCATACCTGTTCCTTCGTTTTTCGATCTAAGGCAACGATACTTTCCCCATAATTGATAATGATGCGATTGGGATAGAGAATTGGGTCTTGCTTTGGTGTTCCAGCCAATTGCAATTCTGTGATCACTGCTGGGATCCCCTCTTCATCGACTGGCAACATCCTAGCATATTTGGTATCAGGATGGTTTTTGCGGATCTCTTCACGGATCGCATTCCGTTTTGCTAGGGTTTTTTCGTTTGGTGATGATTTTTGTTTTTCCGAGAGAATCGTAAAATAGGCATACAGTGCTTCGGGGTTCCGATCATCTTTCAAAACATTGAGTATGGAATCCTCTGCTTCTTTCAGTTTTCCTTGTTTAAAATAGATATAGGCTAGGTGGATTTCCCCATCTGAAAAATCAGGATCAGACTTTCGCAATCCTTCCAGAACCTCTTTGGATTCCTCTATCAAATCCTCATTAAAATATGCAATGGCAAGGTTATAAGAGGAAAGGGAGAATTGATTGTCTTTGTTCTTTGCTTTCTCAAATTCTCGTTTTGCCTCCGCAGGTTTTTCTGTTCGGTAATAGACTAGACCTTTGGCAACATTAGCAGGAGCAAAATTACCATTTAAGAGTATGGATTTATCCAATTGGTTGATGGATAGGTCCCAATCTTTTTTCTTCATTGAGATGAGACCAAGCATATAATAGCTGTAAAACGAATCTGGTTTTTCTTTTAGGATTTGATGAAACCCTTCTTCTGCCTTACTGGTCTCTCCTTTTTTGTAAAAATAGGCAAAGATACCCTCGCGAAACGAAGAAGCTTGGTCACGGTTTTCTTTGGCAGCTTTTTCAAGAATACTGATGCCCTTTTCTTCTTCGCCTTTGGCCATATAACATTCGGCAACTTTTACCAACAGAGATGGTTTAGGAACTTTATCATGCGCCTTGGTATATGCAGTGATGGCATCATCATATCGCTTCTTGTCAAAAGCTTTGTTTCCTTCACGCACATAAGGAATGATTTCCGCAAAGCGTAGATTTTCCTTAATGGTGTTTTCTGTTTCATTCACCTCAGGGATTTCTTTGGATAACTTTTTTGATTTTTGAATCGTTTCTAAGGCTTGTTTGTATTTTTCTTGGTCATTTTCTTCGACAGCCCTTTTGTAATATAGATTGGCTAATCGAAACTGAATGGCTTCGTTTTCTGGATTCTTTTTTTGCAAATCTAAATAGATCTTTTCTGCTTCTTCAAATCTACCAGAATCTTCTGCGATTCTCCCCAATGTGATGGCAGCATATGGATCATTTTTGGCGAGAGATTGCAGTCTGTTAACAAATTCATTTTCTTTTTTAGAATCACCTAACTTTGCATAAACTCTGGCTAAACCTTGGATTGCGAGTAGATTTTTCTCATCTAATCTAAGCGCTTCCTTATAGCTCGATTCTGATTTTTTAAAATCTCCAAAAGCAAAGAATGCTTTTCCGAAAGCATTGTGTGCAGATGGATCTTCTGGATTTCTTCCTAAGGCTTTGCCATAAAGATCCAAGGCCTGTTTCTTCCTTCCCTGCCTAAGAAATGTATCTCCTTCTTTGATGTACATCTGAGATTCTGCAAATATCTTTGCTTTTTGAATCGCTTCTTTATCTGCATGTGGATGGCTTTCTGCCTTTTTCAAAGCTTCTAAGGCTTCATCATTCCTTCCGAGATCAATCAGCAAGTAGGCCAAATTGATCTTTGGTTCAAAAAAATTTGGATCGATGGAAGATGCATCTTGGAAACTCAAAATTGCTTTGGGGCTTTGTCCCCATTTCCATTGGCAGATACCTAATTTATTTTTTAGTTCTGCATTTCTCGGTGATTTCGTTAATCCCAACTCGGAGACCTTTTGGCAATCAGCATACTGGTTTTTTTTGATGTAAAGATTGCACAATCCTAGATAGGCGGGAATATGATTGTCTTGCAGTGAAATCGACTTACGGAAGCTAGTTTCTGATTCAGAGAATGTACCTTTTAGAAAGTAAGCGGTACCCAAAAAGGTATGAAGCGAGGCATTGTTTGGTTGTAGGTCTATGCCTTTTCTGTATTCTGAAATGGCCAGGTCATAATTCTTTTTATTCAGGGCATCGTTTCCCTTTTGGATGTATCCAGCCACACGCGTTGCTTCTTTTGCATTTTGAGAAGATTTGCTTTCAGGTTGTAATTTCTCTGCTTCCGCAAAGTAAATTTCTGCTTCTTCATATTTTTTAAGTTCTACACAAACATCACCCAATTGATTGAGCAGTTCAACAGGATAGGGAAAGTCTTTTGTCTCCCGAAGGGGTTTGAGGGTCACATAACTTTCTTGGTACTTTCTCTGTAACTTGAGTAAGGTGCCGACCTTATATTTGTAGACTGGCTCCTCAGGGTTGATCTTAACTAGAGTCTCATAGGTTTGCACGGCATCTTCGTACTTACCAAGCGTTGCCTGCACTGTACCCAGTCCTATTAGAATCTTTTGGTTGTCGGCATCCAATCGTTTCCCCAAAAGATAAGCCTCTTCAGCCACTGAATAGTTGCCCAATCGATATTCAGAAGCGCCTAATAGAGCATAGCCTTCTGCCGTTTCTACTTTTTGGTTGGCCTCGGAAGCAAGCCGGATGGATTCATTGAACTCAGATTTTTGAAAGGCCAAATTGCCTTTGGCAATTAGAGCTCTTGCATCTTCTAAGTTTTTGGGATTTACGCCATTTAACTCTTGCTTGACCTCATCCTGTACGGAAACCGTTTTGAACTCCCGAGATTGGCAACTAACAATTAAAAGACAGAGACAAAGGAATGGGAGAAATCGATGGATCATTTTTTTAGCTTCTCCTCAAAAGAAAGCATATCAGGGTATCGTATTTTTAGGCTTCGCAGTGGCTTTCCACTGAGGAAGTTTTGAGAAGGTGTTAGGATGGCAAATTGCCAAAGAGTTTGAAAACTCCAAGGTTTTTCTAAGACCAAACTGGAACCAAGGTAAACTTTTAAGATTTGTTTTTCTGGATCAGTTTCAAAGGAAATGGTGCGACCTTTTTCTGGGTCTTCAGATTTCCAACGGTAACTAGCGCTCACCTTTGCTTCTTTTTCACCGCTTGCATATTGGATCAGATGAAAATCAGTTTTATCAACGACAAGCAGACTACACTTTCCCGTTCCATCCGTGAAGGAAACAGCTAACCTTCCCGGGGTGTCCTTAGAAAGCCCAAGAACAAAATTGGATTT
Organism: Leptospira ryugenii; assembly: GCF_003114855.1. Lineage (NCBI taxonomy): Bacteria > Pseudomonadati > Spirochaetota > Leptospiria > Leptospirales > Leptospiraceae > Leptospira > Leptospira ryugenii. The sequence continues at coordinate 214,020 of NZ_BFBB01000007.1, forward strand.
CATTTTGTCTGGAATGATATTTTGGGAGTACACACCGTACCATCCATTGGGAAGGTCTTGTTGTTTTTGGAACTGAAGACTGCCTGTGAAATTTGTTTGGAAGTGAGGTGATCCACCTGAAGGAAACCAAAAGTCTTCCGCTTCCCAAGAAACCCCTTCTTCCAATCCAAAGGGAAGCGAAACATGGCTAAGAGATTTAGGAAGTACTTGAACCGATGCTTTAGCATATTCAAAACTGTCCTTATCCGTCGTCCTTAAAAACTGAATCGGATAATTACCGTATGGAACCCCTGCTTCGACATATTGTGTATTGCCTTTGTTTTGTCCAGAAACGCTAACCGAGAGTCCAGAGGGATAACTAGTTACAAAAATAGTTCCTTGGGAAATGTCATCATTCCATTCGTGGAAGATTCTTGTTTTCTTTCCTCCTCTTACCAAAATGCTGCGTTCCACAGGATCTTTTCCAGGTTTCGAAAATGCTAACCTATGTTTACCATTGATTAGAGGGAAGTCAACTAGTGGTGCCTTTCCGATTTCCTTTCCATCCAATAGAATGTTTGTTCCAGGAGATGTTGAATAAAAAGAAACCTGCGCCTTCATAGAAGACTCCAAAATTGTTTGGATTTCAGAGGCAGTTGGTGCAAAGACCTCTGACCAATACTCCTTTACCGCGGCACTCAATGGAACTAGTTGGTTATTTTTATGGTAAACCTCTAAACTCTTTACATTATCTGAAATTTCCCGTTCCGAAATAAATTTGAAACCAAATTCTTTTGATCCATAGGATTGTGGGCTCACACTGTCTAGGTACTCTAGGTTGACTTTCAGAAAATCTTTTTCCAACTGAAGGGAGGCTTTTAAGATGAGGTCTATGTCCTTTGCTTTGAGAGCTTCTTTTTCAAGATTACTCCCCATTGGTGTTCGAAAGTGATCACCAAACTTTCTATGGGAGGTGATGATTTTGTCTTCAATGAATCTCAAATCGGATTCTTTGGTGGAAGGCGTCACACCATTCCACTGGATCACAAAACTTGGTCTGATTTTGGTTTGGATCCTTTCGCGAAAGTCGAGAGAAGAAGGAAGAGGTTCTACATTGCTTAAGACCACGTCCTTATATTCAGGACGTGGAATGACTTCCATGTTGGTTTCAATTTGAGTGACAGAGGCACAAGAAATCAGTAGAAAGAAACAGAAGACAAAGCTAAATCTCATCGTTTGTCAAAACTTTCCTTTGCAGGTAATTTAAGTGAATCTTTTTGTACGTCTTTTTGGATGTATTTGGATTCTTCGACTGATTTAGCTGTTGTGATCACTTCATCTGATTTATTTTTGGACATCTCACGTTTGCGAACAGCTGATTCCACTTCTTCTTGGGAAGAGCCAAGATCCATTTTCTTTAGATCTTCATTGTTGTTTCTAAGCTCATTGGATAATGATTCGTATTCTAACATTTTTGTGTTTTCAAATACTAACATCTCTTTTAGGTCATTGAGAGATTGAGACGCCAATGGTTTTACCATTTTTTCGCTAAGCTTGCTGTTGTTATCCACAATCGCTTCTTTTTGTTTGTCTACGATGATCTCATTGTCTGAGTTTGGTTTTTTAATTGCAATCGCTCCGTCCAATACAGCAAAACGGACAACACAGTTGTTTTCTTTGCAAGGGACTCCGCCTTTCTGGTCGGATGGTGACTCAACTGAAGTTAAGAAGGATGTACCTCTCACACCCGCGATAGAGGTTGGTGTCACAACATTGAATTGTTCGGACTTTCTTTCTTTTTTAAGAACTGTGATGAGCTTTCCATATTGAACAGTAACTTCTGTTTGTTTTTCTTCTCCATGACCCGCCAAAGCAGTTGCAATGCTCAGGGAAGTATTTTTGGATAACTTTAAAACTCCATCATCACTTAACAATATTTCGACGGCACCATTTGCTCCTGTAACGATTGTATCGGTAGCTAGGAGTGGGTCACCAAGATTAGGTTTTGACTGGTTACCTGCCCGCAAAACAACAACCTCACCTTTGACAAAAGCAATGACTGCTTCACTGCTCGGTGCTGCATTGTTGGATGTATTGCTTGGGACATCGTCTTTGGATTGCTTTTGGCAAAGTCCTAAAAATGTGGAAAATCCAAGGATTAAGAGGGCCGACACAAATGGACGGAAGCGGAAGAATTTCATAGAACCTCCTCAATGAAAGACATCTTCTAAATTGAATAACAACTGAGGGAGAGGCAAGTCTTTTCCCTAATATCTTTTTGTTGTACTTTTTGACCAATGGTCCCGTCTAGTCACCCGGTGGGGCTTTTCCAAGCTCTCCAACATGGATTCCAGGCTCTTTTTCCTGCTTTCGGAGAGGTCTTTCTCGATCGCTGTTAGCAATTGGCAGGAAGGACCTAAATCGCAGCAGTATTCCAAGGAGCAATTTGCCCGAGCAGAACTCAGTTCGGGGAAGCTGGAGAAAAGTTCATCTTGGTCTAGATGTAAAACTCCCCATTCCTTCACTCCTGGAGAATCAATGATGACGGTTTCCTCTTCTAAAAAAACAGCGAGGGAATTTGTAGTGGTATGTTTGCCTTTTTTGGTGCCCTGGCTGATTTCATTTACACGTTGTGCATCTTTGGCCATCAGATGGTTCAAAAGACTGGATTTACCCACTCCTGAATTGCCACATAGAAAGGTCGTTTTTCCGAGGATGTGTTTTTTTAACTCAGCAAGTGAAGAGAGATTTTCCATTGATATGCTAAGGACATCATAACCTAAGGCGCGGTATGTGGCCTCTTTTTGTTCTCTCTCCTCATTAGAGACGAGATCTGCTTTTGTAAAGACGATTAAGGGAGGTATCTTTGTATGGAACGAGGCAGCTAACAAACGGTCGATGAATCCATCTTTGGTCTCTGGCTCCTTCAAAGAGGCAAGGATGGCAACTAGATCTAAATTGGCACAAAGGACGTGGCTATCCCCAAAATCACTCTTTCGTGTTAAGTAGTTTTTTCGCTCTAATTTCTCCAAAATGACCCAATCCCCTTGCGAAGGTTCTGCGTAAACTAGATCACCTACAACAAAGGGATGACGGTCTCCTGACTGTTTGAGCCTAAGTTTGCCTTTTAACACAGCGCGCACATAGGATGTCTCTGCTGAATGGAGTTCATAGTAGGCGCCAAAGATTCTGGCTACCGTAAATAGTTCTTTACCCGAAGTGCTCATCATTGTAAACTAAGGTCTCTTCCAGCAAATCATAACGAACATGCAAAGACAAGTTTTCTTTCCTTTTTTTAGAAACTACTTACCTGTAATGCTTTCTAGTTTGATGGCAGTGCTTTGTTTACTCGATCCGCATATTCCAAAAACCATTCCCCTGGCCTTTCTACTCTTTAGCCTATTCTTGTTTCTTTGGATTCGAAGCGGAAACAAAGCATCGATTGCGAACAAAACCTTGGTTCGTGCAGAAGAAGAACCAGAAAAACCCAAAAAAAGGGACGAACTCGTCCAAAACCTGTTTGCGCTAGAAAAATTTAAAGAAGAGCTCATCTCCTACAATGACCCTGATTTGATCAGCTTAAGCATTGTTAACTACTTAGAATCGAAAGTACCTACACAATTTGTACGGGTATATACTTGGGATGAAGAAGAGGCTCACTTTCGATGCCGACCCTATCCCAAAGAGTCAGATGAATCCTCCATTTGGAGTGTTCCGATCTTTGATCCATTTTTACTGTGGCTCTCGGACCGCGAGGGCATTCACTTAAAAGAGAATTTCGAAAATGAAATTTCCGCAAGCCATATCAAAATAAAGAATGCTGCCATCAACTTTTTTGATCGTACTGAGTCGAAACTCGTGGCAACTCTTGCAATGAAATCAAGCTTAGTTGGTTTCATTTTGTTCGGAAAACATAAAGAAGACCAAGCCTTTGGCATCCAAGATATCGAACATATTTTAGAAATCTTATCTGTTTCTTTAATGTCCCTCTCAAATTCCATCATATACCAAAGGCTTGTGAATTTGACAGAAACTCTAGAAGCCAAGGTAAAGGAAAGAACCAAAGAATTGGAAGAGGCCCAATCACAACTTGTACAGTCAGAAAAAATGGCCTCTCTTGGTATTATGGTTGCAGGCATTGCCCATGAAATCAATACTCCGGCTGCAGTGATCAACGGTTCTTCGGATAATTTAGAAATCAATTTGGATTATACATTTAGCCATTTAGCAGACCTAAGGATACTGATCGAAAACGAAGAGTTGCGTACGACTTATTTGGATTTATTGAATGGCTTGATACGAGATGAACTCAAAGGTAAAGTAGACCCAAAAGATAAATTCAAACTGAAAAAAGAAATCAAACAGAAGCTGATCCAAGAAGGCTTAACAGAATCTGATGCCGTCGAACTTTCTGGGTTTTTGGTCGAACAATCCATTCCACAAAAAGATAAAGAGATACTTCTCATCAAAAAGATTGGCGGGAAAGAAATCTATGATTTATTGAAAAACAACATTAGTTTACATCGAAACATCAAAAATATAAAATATGCGATTAAAAATATAGTTCGCATTGTCAAGGCTTTAAAGTACTACTCACACTTAGGTCAATCCTCTTATACAGATGCAGATATCCATGAGGGGATTGAAAACACTTTAGTCATCATGCAAAACCAGATCAAACAAGGTGTAGAAATCGAAAGGCATTATGGCAACCTACCTCACATTAAATGTAATATTGATGAACTAAACCAAGTGTGGACAAACCTGATCACAAATGCTATCCATGCCATGAAAAAAACAAACAATCCAAAACTCACAATTTTCACTCGGGTGATTGGAGATGAATATATCATGGTAGGCTTTGAAGACAATGGATCTGGCATTCCTCATGAGATAAAAGATAAAATTTGGGATCCATTCTTTACAACAAAAGACCAAGGGGAGGGTTCCGGATTGGGCCTTGGTATCGTAAAGGGTATCATTGAAAAACACAAAGGCCGTATTGAAGTGGAATCAGAACCATCGAAAACTCGCTTTTTAGTTTACCTTCCTCTGGAAGGACCAGGCGATTTGCCTAGCTTACCGAAAGAGATATTACGAGGATAAATTGGTATCCAAAGAGAACTTACCCTCTCTTCCACACCGACCAGGCATCTTAGAACGTTGGGGAGTCCGTGTCCTCTTCCGGTTAAACAAAAAATACAAAAACAAAGAAAAAGAAGAAAGGAGTTTTGAATCGAATGCTACGCGTCTTATCCTAAAAAGTGTTGTTCTGTCTTTTTGTATTGGTTTTTTTACTACCGTACTTTTTGTACTTACCAGCCTTTATTTGCCCCCTCTACAGATGCATTTTACTCTGGAAGGATTGAAAGTAATATCTATTCACTTAGTCTCTATATTGTTTTTTACTTTTATTGAATTTTATCTTTTATTTCGTTTTGGACTAAAGCAAGCCTATCTAATGGCTGAATATGCCAACTTAGAATTGGCAGAGGAACCAGAGCTATTCACACCCGTGCCCGGAATGTTGTCGAGAATTGCCTTAGAGATTCCAGATCCAGAACTACGCATATTGGGAATCAATCCTTACAAAAGACTCAACCGAAGAACAGCACTCATCAAATCCTTATTTTATAAGTTAAAGGTGATGATTTCGAATCTCCTCGCCAAAGTTTTGTTAAAAGCAATCCTAGGTCGAACAAGTCTTCGTTTTCTTATCGAATACATTTCGGCACCCATCACCGGGATTTGGGATGCAGTAGTCACATGGCAAATTCTGTCCGAGCTTAAAGCTCGCATCATCTCCAGGAAATTAGCAGAGAGATTGCTTTCCGAAACAGAAAAAAGAAAAACAAAGTTTACATTGGAAGGAAAAGAATGCCTCTTACGTGCCATCGCAAATTCCATTGTATTTACAAAAACCTTTCATCCAAACTTCGAATATCTTTTGTTAAAATTGGTTAAGTTATTTCAATTCGATTACCAAAGTACAGAAATGGATGATTACGATCCATTTTTACGCCAATTACAAAAATGTGAACCATCTGAAAGAGAATTTATCATCTCAACATTTTTAATCGGAGCCACTTTTGATGGAAAGTTGACAAAGGAGGAATGGAGCATAGTGACAGAATTGCTTGCTTTCTCTGATTCACCAGATCGACTCAAAGATACGGAATCCCTGAATGTATGCATTCAAAAAGGAAAATTAAAAGAATCAATACTCCTAGTAGAGAAAATGATTTCTTGATTTTTCCTTATCTATGGAACAGATTGTAAAGTCTAAACCCCGTAGGAGAAAATATGGCATCAGTGACCCTCAAAGGTTCCCCCATCGAATTGGAGGGATCGATCCCTAAAGCAGGAGACAAAGCACCAGACTTCAAAATCACAAAACAAGATTTAAGCGAACTAAGCTTAAAAGACCTTTCTGGAAAGGTAAAGATTTTGGTGTCTGTACCAAGTTTGGATACAGCAGTGTGTGCGATCGAAACAAAAAAGTTCAACGAAAAAGCGGCGAAAGAGGCAGACATTGCGACCATTATCGTGTCAGGTGATCTACCGTTTGCGATGAAAAGATTTTGCACAACGGAAGGGATTGACTCTCCCAACCTGATTACAGGATCGCAATTTAAAGATTTTTCTTTTTCGAAGAGCTATGGAGTTCATATGTCCTCTGGCCCACTTGCAGGACTTGCGGCAAGAGCTGTCTTCGTAGTGGACCAGTCAGATGTTGTTCGTTATGTGGAACTTGTGCCAGAAATCGCAAAAGAACCAAATTACGAAACCATACTTGCGGAAGCTAAAAAGTTAACCTAAGCCAAACGATGTGGAATGCAGGGAATTTTATGGGTCTCTGCATTTTTCTCGATCATACTTTTTAAATCCTCGTCAAACGTAAACACTACTAAATTCCAACCTGTTTCCTGAATGAATCTCATTAAATATTGAACAGATGTTTCTAGCCTTTCTTTGTCTAAATGCCTAAACGGCTCGTCCAACAAAAGCCAAGGGATAGATAGATCCTTGGAAATTCGGTATGCATATTCCAATCGCAAGGTGAAATAAAATAAATCTCTCGTACCAGTTGAAAGTTGGTGTACCTCTCTTATATCCTTTTGTGCATCTTCGGTTTTAGGATTCTCAGTTAACTGGTTCCAATCAATGGCTCTTAGTTCTGCCTTGGGTAGAGTTTCTTGCCAGCGTTTCTGTAAAGACGTAACAAGTATTTGCATCTCTTGGTTTGAGCTCCCTTTGATCTCAGAAAAAATTTGTTCTAAATTTTGATAAGCCTTTAACTTTTCTTGAAACTCTAACCAATCTGCATCTACTTGTAGTTTTGACTTTAAGCTGTCCTCTTCTCTTTTCAATGCAGATTGCATCTTTTCCTGAGAGCTTCCCTTTTTTGTGGCCAATCGTTCGACTAATATTTGCAAGTCTCCGACAAGTCCCTCTTTAACTTTTCCCAGTTTTTGGATTTCATTTGGTATTTGGGCCAGCCGGATAGATTCATTTGCTTGGATCTCTTCAACAATGGAATCCTCTTTTAATACTTGCAAGGAGGCTTCTACTTTTCGTTGCAAGGAGACAAAGTCACTCACCTGAAAGGAAGGAAACTCTTTTGCCAAGCTAGCTTCTATCTCCTGATACTTTCTATGGTTGATTTTAATTTCATTTATCTTCTCTTGGAACTGATCAAAATGTTTGAGTCCGATCATTTGGCATAAAGATAAAACCTCATTTTCTAAGATTGGTATTTGAAGCAAGAGTTCAGAATGTTCTAATTCTAGCTCATTCAACTTTGTTCTCATTTTTTTGAGTTCGTTGTCCAAATGATTGATCTCTGAAGTTTGTTCATTCTTAGCATCACGAAAGTTTTTGATTGCCGCAAAAATCCCTTCCTTTGTTTTCAAAATAGGAACTATTGTGTTTTCTGAACGGATTTGCAAAGCATCCGAAAGAGAGGCGAGGGAACTAAGCAATGCTCCCTCATCCTTAATCACGGTAACCGTTTTTCCTCTCCATAAAAACAGAGCAATCGAGCTGATCGCGGATACCACAAAAGGAAGGAAAGTGATCCATGGCTCTAGTCCCCGATTGGCGAGAAAATAGGAAGAGATAGAACCAATCACAAACAAAAGAAGGCTTGTGAAGATATACTTTGTATTCCATGTAGATTTGATTTGGTTGGGAGTGTTTGCGATAGAATCAAGGACCTTTGCTTCTATCTCTGTCGCGAGTGCGGAATGTACTTCTGTTTTGGAAAGCTTTGCTTGCCTTTCATTCTTTTCATCCTCTAGTTGAGCGAAAAGTTTTTTCTGATTCAGAATGCTATCACCTAAAGAAACAAGCTTTGCTTTTCCTTCCTTGAGTAGATCTGCTTTTTCAAAGGTGAGCTTATCTTTTCCCGTTTCCATAAACGAGCGAAATGATTCATGTACTTCTCTATGAGAAAGTAGATAATTTGATTTCTCGGATAATTCTGCCAATTTGCGAAAAGAATCTTTCTTGTTAAGGATTTTATAATCCTCGTTCAAAGCATGGAGTTGCTCATTGATTTCTTTAATTTTCTTTTCATATTGGGATTTTTCTTCTTCCCATTTTGGAATCTCTTCCCAAGCAGAAAACATAGAAACGCGCTCTTCAAGAGCCGTTTGGTATTCCTTTGTTTTGATTTCTAATTCTTGGGAAAGCCGTCTGAATTCTTTTGCAGTAGCGCCAGAACCATTTGTTTTTGCTTTGTCAGCACATAGCTTTACTAATTTCAAAGGATCAAATCCATCGTGAAACAAAGAATTACGAATAATTTCAAAAAATTCTGTGATTTCTTTTTGTTCGCTCAATTCTAGAGCGACCCTTCCTTCGCGAATCGCAAAGGTGTTTAAAAAATTGGTGGGATTTATCTCTATTGGTTCGGTGGTTTGTAGAGCTGCTTTTACATCTTTACCATAACGCTCTGAGAGTATACGTCCATATTTGGTGGCACCCTTAACTTTAATCAAAGAGAAAACGAAAGCATCAAATAGAGTGGTTTTTCCACTTTCATTCGCACCTGAAAAAATCGAGACTTGTTTTAATTCAAAGGATGAATTTTTAAATTTTCCGAAGCGATCTAAAATTAATTTCACTTGGTAACCTCGTTTAATAGAAGTTCAATGCCAAGCTGCTTTGTTAATGCCCAGGAGGATCCTAATTCTTCTTTTTTCTGATCGATGATTTGAATGAATTGCCGTATGGCAACATTTTCTGATATATCAGGAACAGTTTTTACTTTTTGATCATCAAATTCAAGCAATCGAATCCGATCTTTGTACTTTGATTTTAATGCAATTTCATAATTTTGCTTTTCTTGATTTGACTCAACTACACCATTCCAATGAACTAAAAGATAGTCAGACTTGCCATATTGGTCTAAATTTAAGTCTGCTTCAGACTTTGCTTTTCCATTCAAATCGAGTTCAATGTTGAGTTCATAAAACTGTCCTGCTGATTGAATGGGTAAGTATTTTTTAGAAATTCCTTGCTCATTCACCTGGATTAAAACACAAAAGCGAGCTCCAAATTCTCCTTTTCGCCAAACCCGCGAGGAACCTGCATAACAAACCTCTAATTTTCCAAAGGATTGAGATCTTGAGGAATGGATATGGCCAATGGCCACGAAATCCATGTTGAGTTTTTGGAATAGAGCAGGGTCTAACAAGCCCCCTCCCTCTTCCACCTCTTCTTTCGGACCAGTGTAGCTCATGTTCAAGACAGTCGCATGTGCAAGCCCAATCCTCCATTTTGCTTTTTTTTCTGGGATAGAAATGTTAAGCAGCTGCGTATAAGATTGGCTATGCGGAATGCCAAAGATTTCAATCTTTTCATTGAGATAGATAAAGTGATATGGCTCTTCATCTAACAATCGAATTTTTTTACCCCAGTCAAACATTTGGTACCGGGTATGTTTGTCAGGGCGTCTCAATCCTTCATGGTTGCCAGGAAGGAAAAAAACTTCGGCGGAGGCAGATTCCATTTTTTTTACAAACTCATGCCTCAAGGCAACAAAATCAGAATAGGTATCAAAGATGTCGCCACATAAAAAGAGTGCGTCAACTGATTCAGTGTTTGCGATGTTTAATAGCTCATCTAAAATTTGAAAAGAATATGCCTTTTCGGCCTCTGAAATGTGCAGGTCGGAAAACTGTAAAAATTTCATATTTGTCCTAGGATTCCATTTTACCGAAACCCTAGGACAAAAGAGCGCTTACTCAGCAAAAAAGCAAGAAGTCTAGATTACTTTTTCTTGTTTGAATTGGCTAATCTCTGCGTCAGAATACCCTATCGTTTTGAGGATTTCTTCTGTGTGCTCGCCATGTTCTGGAGGGAAGGTTCTAAACGAAAAGGGTGTTTCTGAAAAATGAAAAGGTGAACCATACTGGGTGATCCTTCCGTATTTCGGGTGTTCGACGTCAAAGACCATCTTTCGTTCCTTCCAATGCGGGTCTTGTGTAACCTCCTCCAAACTCAAAATAGGTGAGAGACAAGCATCTTCATTAGAAAAAATAGATTCCAAATCAGAATATGTTTTGGATAGAAAGTATTCTGTTAGAATTGCTTTCCACTTTTCCAGATTTTCTTCTTTCAACGGCATCTCTTTCAAGAGCTCATCTTTACCAATTGCTCTAACAAATGTTTGGAAGAACATGTCTTCTAAAGCACCCAAAGCAACATATCTACCTTCTTTTGTTTGGTAGATTTGGTAATTCGGGAGCTTTCCAGACAAAATCTCATTGCCCGGTTCTGGAGTAATTCCCGAGGCGGAATGAATTCCACCATACAAGGAGAGGAACTGCAATGAAGCATCGGTCATAGAAATGTCTATTCTCTGGCCTTTTCCCGTTTTTTCTCTGTAGTACAAAGCGGCAAGGATGGCTGACAGAGCAGACAAAGAGCCACCACCCACATCTGCCAACTGAAATCCAGCGGGTCTTGGAGGATTTCCTGTTTGGTGGAGAACACCAGAAATCGCTAAATAATTGATATCATGGCCAGCAAAGTCTACGTACTTACCCGAAATCCCATACCCAGAGATTCCGCAATAGATGAGCTTAGGGAATTTTTCTTTCAGCACATCGTATCCTATCCCCATTTTATCCATACCATCAGGACGAAATCCTTCCAAAAGAATATCTGCATCTTCTAATAGTTTAAAAAGAATCTCTTTGGATGCGGGTCGTTTCAAATTTAAGGTAATCGCCTTTTTATTGCGATTCAGCATCATAAACAATGCCGGATAACCTCCGTTACCTTTAAACATAGCTCTTGAAGCATCGTAGGCTCTAGGATTTTCAATCTTGATAACTTCTGCTCCCATATCGGCTAGATGTTGTGAGCAAAGTGGACCTGGGAGCAAGAGCGAAAGATCAACTACCTTCACTCCTGACAATGGCCCTGTATTTTTTTGAGTTTGAGACATTTTATTTCCCTATAGATAATTCTTTTTTTGTTAGTGAACGTAACCTTGTTTTTTCAATATTTCCATGGCATCAGTTTCTAAGTCATCCTTTCTTTCGTAGGATTGTGCACCTTTCCCTTGGCGCCAAACCTGAAAAATATTAGAGAACGATCTCCTAGGTTGATTCAGACCTGTATCATAAAAAGGAAAACAATTCGGATTACATGCATTAGGTGAAATTTCATAAACCCCAATTCCTATTTTATCATCAGCTACAGGTTTTCCGTTCACCTCAAAGCGAAATTGAGGGAAACTAACATCAGGATAGACCTCAAAGCTAATTTGTTTTGACCCTTGCTTTTCAGGAGCCGAATCTTTCCAGACCAAAAGAGCGTTCTGATTGGACTGCCAATCGATTTGAAAATCGTCACTTTCCAAAATTCGAATGGACCCTTCTTTGGTCTGCAATCGGATCTTTACCTCATTTAGCATAGTAAGACCCAGATTGACTCTGATCTGGTATATAGGGATAGGGGGCTCTAAAACCTTTAACTGATTCCAGAGATTGGAGATTATAGATTTTCCTTCTTCTGGCAAGGTTTGGTTATCTATTAATTCACTTAGATCAGAAAAAATAATAGGGGAAAGTTGTTTAGGGTCTTTCTTTCGGTCATAGTAAAAATATTTTTCTTTTCCTACGAATCCCTTCCAAAACTTTCCAGGTTTGTGAAAACGAAATGATTTTTGCAATAAAAAATGCTCTGCAATCCCTACACCTTGCGTTGCTCTAGTCTCGCCATAATATGTACGTTCTGTACTATTTTCAGAAACCAATATATTTCCAAAACTTTGTCCAGAAATCTCAGGTGGAATTGGAATATTCAAATGTTCTAACAAAAATGGATACAAATCAACGGACTGGGTTCTTTTCTGTATCCGCCTTCCTTGCTTTTGATTGGGCATTTTTATGAGGAGTGGTACGTGGATATTTTCATAGAAAAGATCTTGTCCATGTCCAAAGAAAGTATTTGTGCCAGTGAAGGGGGAAATCGCATGGCCTGGATCCATCACTTCACCATGGTCAGCAGTAATCAAAATTAGAGATGTGTCATACAATCCACTCTCCTTTAATGCATCGAAGATGATTTTGATTTGGTCATCGATGTAGGCAACTTCACCTAAATAGTCTCTTTTTCTCTCTTCTAAAATCTCTTTGGTTTGGATACGGTTTGTATATCCAGTGGGTGGTGTATAAGGTTTGTGTGGGTCATTGAAATTGATAAACAGGAAAAAAGGATTTGCATTTTTTTCTTTGGAAATCGTATCAATGACTTCCAATGTTTTATTTGTAATCAGAGGAGTATCTTTCGCAAAATTTGAAAAGTCGTATAACTCTTTAAAGCCGACATTTACTCCCAAACCAAATTGATCATTTAGAAAGGGATTATTTCCAACCATAATCGTATTCATCCCCTGGTTCAAAAGGATACGAGGCAAAGGATATTTGACCTGTCGGTAGAACTCGGACACCTCCTCTCGAGTGGTCGGATAATCCCAGAAATTAACAGGCAAACTACTGGCATATTTTCCAGTAAAAAAAACCAAGGTCGAAGGCCGAGTCCAAGCCGCATTTACCAAATGGTCTTCAAATACATAACTCTCCCTTGCAAATTCATCCAGGTGTGGGCTTACGCCATAATTGCCTAAGATATCTCCGCGAAGTGAATCAATCACGATCCATATCACATTCGATTTAAGGGGTTTGGTATCTACTTGGATGGGAAGATCAGGGCGACAATGAAGAAAGAAAAATAGATTAAAAAATAATAGGAGTACCGATTTCAAGATTCGACATCAAACATCTGCAAAGCGGTCAACCAAACACCGATTAGAATAAAGACAATGCCTATCCACTGGGTTAAGTTCAATCTCTCTTTGAAAAAGAAAGCACTCGCTAACAATACGATAATAAAACCACTCGACGTAAAGACTGGGTAAGCAAGAGATAACTTCAGACCTTTGCCCAGGACAAAACGATAGCCGAGCAGTGCTAATCCGAAACTCGCAAGACCTAAGATGAAGTAAGGATTGAAGAGCGTTTGGAAAAGTCCATTTGCATTGGCTTGGATTGGCTTCTCTGCATCTGCGAGAGAGGATGTCTTCATCAAAATGTTTGCCAATGCATTGAAGAATACAGCTATACAGAAAAAGAGAACGATCTGGACTTGCATGAGATACTGGCAATCTAGAACGTAGCAAACTTAGGTCAAATAGAAAAATGAATGCAAAGACTTTCACATTCCAAGGGAAAAAAGTTGCCTATTATGATTCGGAAACGGCAAACAAACCAACTGTCTTAATCTGCCATGCAAACGGCTATAGTGCCCATTGCTATCGTTACTACTGGGAAGCCCTCAAGGCAGATTATCGAGTGATTGGCTTGGACTTTATTGGACATGGCAAAAGTGAGAGTGATCTCTATTTCCAAAATTGGTATTTCTTTCGAGACCAAATCTTAGAACTCATCCGAGTTGAATCCCTAGAGTCGGTGACTTTGCTTGGGCATTCTTTGGGTGGTGCTTCCTCCCTCCTCGCAGCAGAAAAAAATCCCCATGCCATCCGAAAGGTAATTGCTTTAGATCCAGTGATCTTGGGCTTAAAACTCATTACTCTTGCAAAGATATTCGGAAGCCCATTGGCAAGAGGTGCGTTTAAACGCAGAAAAACATTTAACAATTTAAATCTAGTTCGGCGGGCCTACCAGAAATTCCCAGCCTTCGCCCATTGGGATGGGGCTATATTTGAAGACTATCTAAACTCATGCTTTCGAAAGACTGGCAATGGAGAAGAAGTGGAACTATGCTGTGATCCCAAAGTTGAAGGACGTATCTTTTCTCATGCACACTATACAGTATTTTGGAAATTCAAAAAGATCAAAGTTCCGAGTTTTATCCTCATCCCTGATCCACCTGAAGTATGTACACCGGCCTTAGCAAGGATGATCACGAAAGGTGTGAAATCTTCCGAATTTGAAATTTGGACAAACTGTACTCATTTTTTTCCATTTGAAATTCCTGAAAAGACACTATCTTACATTCTTTCAAAGTTAAAACAATAATGGTTCTTCCGCATCAGGGAAGGCTTGGATGGATTCAGAAGGGTATTGGTGGATTAACTTTGTTATCATTGTTTCTTCCTTAATATTTGGATCAAGCCAAGCTTCTAAATCTTTTTCTTCAATCTGAACTGGTTGTCTCCCTTGGTTTCCTCCTGTATTGTGTACCTCTTTCATGAGTGAGTTCCCTTCTTGGGTCAGAATCGTAAACCAGATGGATTGATCATCAGAATCTGTCTTTCCATAGATCCCCGCAAAACAAAAATTTGATTTATCAGAATTTTGGATTCGGTATCTAATTTTTGTTCCTTTCTCGGACTTCCATTCTAAAAAATAGGAGGCAGGAACTATACACCGCTGCGTTTTGATATGGTCTCTCCATACATTTGAGGAAAATAACTTTTCAACTCTTGTATTGAAGATTACCTTGGGAGACCAATCTGGCTTAATTCCCCAGATTGCCTCTTTCACCTCGTAGCCTGGTTTTGATCTGAGGAGTATAGGTGCTTTGCCACTTGGGAAGTTTTCTGTGCCTTGTAAGGTCTTAAAGAGAGAATCCAATTTTTCCAATTCAAATTCGGGAAGTTCTTGAACCAAGCGGATCCATTTTTGGGTTCCATCTTTTAATGTAATCAAAGTATAACCAAATCTACCGCACATTTTGTACTTTTTCCTGATTTTTATGTTTGTTTGTTTCGAATATTCTTTGCAATATTTGCCTTTTTTCAATCTGATTTGTGATCTGTTTTTGATTGGTTTCATCTAAATTCATCCGCAAAAGTAGATCTCTGTCTGCATGGTAGATATACTTTATTTTACCTAGAACCAATGCTCTTTGCCGATTCGAATTCCAGGTACTTTGCTGCAATGTTAATTCAAATTCTTGTGAGGCGAAACTTTGAAGATTGTCACCGGATAGGTAGGCTTGTATCCAATTTGAAAACTCTAATGAGGTGCCAAGCTTCGGTGTCCAGGTTTGGTCTGTCCACGGAAAGTAGACTTGAAAAGGAACGTCTGTTTGGTGGTTATAGACTGAGTAATTATGCCCCCAATCCCCTTGTTCACCAAAGGATTCACCATGATCAGAGGTGAGGATAAATAGAATGTCTTCTCCCTTTTCTTTTAGGAGCCATTGGGCTATCCTATCGATTGTTTCTATCGACTCTCTAATGGCTGCCTTATAGCGCATTTTTGGGTCATGTATTGTTTCATTTTTACTAAAATAAGGATGGTGTGTTTGGCTAAGCCCAATGAATATAAAAAATGGTGGAGTAAACTGATAGCTATTGTCTTGTAAATACTCCAAAATTACCTCGTCATCCATACCCCAACTAAAACTTTCAAATTTTCCCTCATAGAGTGAACGAAGGTTGTTTGCATCCACGACATTTGAAAAGGACCTACTTAAAAAGAAATCAAGACCTTCCAAGTGAGAATTTTGGCTATAGAGAAAGCTTGTCTTATAACCAAGAGACCGCAATCGAAGAGGTAGAATTTTCGTTTGGTCAATCTCATTTGTTATAACATTCGCAGAATTCAATTGGGATTCCGATGTTAAAAAGGAAACTATACTCTTTGCACTATGTGGAATCGGAATCCAAAAATGGCATCCTTGTAAGTCTCTGGTTTGAAAGTACTTACTTTGAAAAGAGAGGATTTCATTTCTTGATACACCTTCTAACATGAATATTACGATATTAGGGGTCTTGGAAGAACTTCTTATTGGATCGGCAGCTGATTTTGGATTTTTCCTATGGTCACTTCGAAAGGAAGTATCCAAAGGATTGCCTTCTGAAATCATTTGGCCCCCATTTTGAAAGGATAGGATGATAGAAAAAGCGTACATGGAAAATACAAAAAAGAATCCTAACCTTGGTAAAGAAGATCCTTGCCGTAGCCAGACCAATAAGATCGGAAAAGAAAGAACACCAAGGAGTAGAGACCAAAAGTATTTTACATACTCAAAGAGATTTGGAAAAAGAATCTTGCTATTGTTGATAAAATAAAGATACAAATCCCAGGAAATATTTGTTTGGAATCTATTTTGGTAAAGAAGTAAAAAGAACCAATGTAAGAGCAGTATACTAAAGGTAAGTTTGTAGGAGAAACTCTGGTGTGAGATTTTCAATGCGGAGAAGAAAAAAATAACAAGAAAACATGTTTGTATGGAAAAAAATCCATTCCGAAAAAAAAGAAAGGCTGGGAAATAGCTCCCCCAATCTCGGAAAGGAAAATCCAAAAAAAAATGAAACAATAGGATTCCCAAAAGAATTGATTTCGTATTTTGATGACGGTATTTCATTTAACAGTGATCACAACACGATCTAAAATCTTTTCCCCTGTGCGGATGCTCAATTGGTGATCCCCTCTCTCAATGGGAATTCTAAATTCTCCCGAGCTAGGAATTTGCTTCACAACTTTCTCATTCCAATATACATCTGTATCCGGGATTTTGCTCCAGTTTCTGATTTTAACTGGAATCATCTGAGTCATCATTGCATCGTTGGGGTGGTAAAGAAATGTTTGCCCGTCTTGCGGATAAATAAAATTCATATGTGTAATTTTAAAATTTTCTTTCCGATGCAATTTACAAATGTCAGGCTTTTTTTTTCGTTTTGAATACAATAAAGACATTTTGGGACAATCTTCACTTGCTAAAGCACCACTCTCCTTACAGAAATTTATAAGATCTGTAAATTTAGAAGGAATATTTTGGCTGGGTTTAATTTGCACCAAATAACGAAACACATTCTGTACAATTCGTCCCGCACCAAAAGACCCTGAAACTTGCATGGTTTTATCGCCAGAAAAATTACCAACCCATACTCCTACGACAAAAGATTCATTCCAAGCGATGGTCCAGGAATTGCGATAGTCTTTAGATGTACCTGTCTTTAAAGCAACTGGGAATGGAAAATCTAAATAACTTCTCCTACCAAATGCACGTGTCCTTAATTTTGCATTCGAAAGAACAGATTCGATTTCTTCTGCAGTATCTTCACCAAACATTCGTTTTGTTTCACCAAAATAGATTGGCTGACCATCAGCCTTTCCCAAAAAAACTTTCGGCAATACTCCCCTCATAGGAAAACTCGCATAAGCACGAGTGAGCTGAAATAAACTGGCACCTCCCGTACCCAAAGCAATACCTGGACCATAAAAATCGGGAGATTGCCGTAAATGAGTGAAACCGAATTCGCGAAGTGTGTTGAGAAAATTTTCCATCCCATATTGGTTCACTACTGAAACTGCTGGAATATTACGAGAGTTCGAAAGTGATTCAGCTAGGCTTAGCTCACCCCAATACTTTAAGTCTGAATTTCTGGGAACATAACTGGCACCTCCGCCTAAAGAAAATGTCATCTTCTCATCGGGCACGATTGTATGGATTTGCACTAAATTTCTTTCTATTGCAGAGGCATAGAGCAATGGTTTGATTGTACTACCGGCATCTCGATAGGATAGACTTCCATTCACCATTCCTTCGTTTTCATCCCAAAAATTTTTGGATCCAATCATTGCTTTTAATTGAACTATATTTTTTTCCTCTGGGGAAAGAGATAAGACGATTAGCGAAGCATTGGATACATTCCATCTTTTTAAAGTTTGTAATTCTGAATTTAAAATGGAAAGAAGGTGGCTTTGCATCTCCTTGGAAAGGCTTGATTCAAATGTTTCTGTCTGGTTTGGATATTGGTGTTTTATCCACTGAAGATAGTGTCCCTCCTCTTCAGAGAGCGCGTATATATTTTCACCTTTGGCTTTAAAGATTGCATCATAGATTTCTCTTAGCAAGGAATGGTCATAGAATGTTTGTTTTGTAAATGACTCGTATAACTTTATGTATCTTTTCGAAAAGGTTTCGTAACTTGGATTTGGGTTTCGCATGAGAATAATAAAGGCGACACTCTCTTCCATTGACAAAAACCGAATATTTTTCTTAAAATAACGAAGTGAGGCAAGGGGGAAACCTTTTGCATTTGAGTGAATCGGTACTAAGTTGATGTACGACTCGAGTATTTCTTCCTTATTCAACCAGAACTCTATTTGGATTGCGTTTGATATCTCCAATCCTTTGCGAATCAGGACAGGATATTTTTTCCATTCTGGGTGAAGGATACGAGAAAGCTGCATCGTGATTGTAGATGCTCCACCACGCCTACCATCGCTAAATAAATGTGATACCAAGGAGGAATATACAGCAAGGGGATCAAAACCAATATGATAATAGAAATTCCTGTCTTCTGCTTCTATAATCAATCTTGGCAATGGATCTGGGAATTCTTTTATATCAATCCAAATTGCCACCTGATCTGAGTTTGTCGGCATACGGCCGATTAGAGACCTTTCCTCGCTTGTAACAATTGTTGAATGAATATTTTTAATATCAGCTCTTCGTACAGGAAAAACTACCAGAGTTAATGCCAATACAAAGAGTAGATATACAAAAGGCATGGAATCAATCCTTCAAATGTGATTACTCACTTTTTAAGTTAATTGTTGAAGTATTTCCAAAAATATTTGGTCGATACATCATGAATGCCTTTGATGCTGGCATGCTAACATTTCCTTTGGCAACTGGCCGCAATAGGTATCTAAATTTAGTTTCTCCTTTCCGAAGATAATCTCTGGAAAACAGCACTCTATCATCTCTATACTCTTGGTTTCCACCATACCAACTATCTTCCGTGACATCAACTGCCTCGGCAACTTCCGCGCTTTCTGTAAGAAAGGAAGAATTGATGACTTCTGTAGAACTCGGTATAGGATCTGTGATCATCACAAAAGAACGGACCTCATCCGAATTGACTACAAGTTCCACGAGGTACATATTCCCTCTTGTAAATCCTTTTGCTTCTTCTAAAACCGGATTTCCATCGTCGTCTCTTCCTTTAATTTTATAAATAGTCTTTTGAATTTTAAGACCCTGTTCTTTTTTTTGTGTCTTATCTTTCAATGGAGTATAGAATACTCTTGTTTGGAAGTAGATCCTACCCAAATCTGAAGTTCTTTTGATTTGCAGTGGTTTTTGGCTACTAGTACCTTGGTTTGTTATTTTTTCAAATGGCAGGTCAAGTTTAAACAAACGATCTGAATTCGAAGAAAAACTTTCTTGGATGATTTTGTCTCCAGCTAATACAACTAATGCGGATGTCTGTGAATCTGTAGCTTCAAAACGATTTCTGTATTCAGACAACGCAATGGCTAAATTTGCTACACTGTGACTATCCATCCAATAGGCCTCCTGTTTTGACAAAAGAATATCTTTCACCAAATCAGGAATTTTTGGATTATTTGTATCTATTTGGATCAAAAGACGAAGGTAATATGCCAAAGTTGAAGCAGTGTTGTAATATGAATAATCATACAAATTCCTATCTTCTAAATTTAATTTTATCATATCTTTATCCCAAGTAAATTTAGAAGCGTATTCCTTGAATTTCCCTGCAAAGATGGCATCTGTTTCTTTGTTTTGCAAATTGTGGTTCTTTGCATAGCGAAGTAAAAAAATACCTTTGGATTTAAGGTTCAGATCTGTAAAATTGTCCAATAGAGTTTTTTCAATCAAAGTTACATTTTGTCCATCTCGACTTAATACTTCATAAATCAATGCCATAGTTTGCCAAGATGCCTTTTTTGTTTCGGTTGGATTTTTGATGTATTCATTGAGATACTTTAAGCCTGCCTGATAGGCCTCTTGGTTGATGCGTTTCCCTTTTTCTTTTCCGAGTAACATTCCATATAAGACGTAAGCAGTTAAATAAGGGTATCCCCGAGAGCCATATCCATCCTTCCAAAGTCGGAAACTGCCATCAGAAACCTGAAACTTTGTCATCTCGTCTAAAAATATCTTTTCGATTTGTTTAAAATCATAGTATTCTCCTGGAGGCACTTTATAATCAAATTCTCTCAGCAATTCACCAGCACTAATAGAAAGAAGATAAGCAGAAGTCCTCTGTTCCATACAAAAGTAAGGATTTGTTTCAAAAAAATCAAAAGCGTTTTTCAAACCAGTCAAGGCCGTCGCAGAAAGTCGAAAGGATATATTTCCATTGTAAAAGGATGTTACCTTTTCTGAAGGAAGAGGTACGTTCGCATTGTATTCTTGGTCGGTGTAGGATGCAGTTTGGTAACTGGTAACTGGCTCAAAATCTTTAACTGGGATAGTGACCTGCAAGGCATCGCTAAGATCTGATTTTTTTAAGTTTGGGAACACATCCATTTGATTTGGTTCCACATACATTGTGAAGCTAACGTTTACTTCACCACCATTGGCCATTTTTTTCCGTTTGGTGAATTCTTGCTCTGTGATAACAAATTTTCTTAGAACTTCCTTTGTCTCTCCACCATTTAATTTTAAGATTTGCCATTCAGATTTCTCTTGGAGAAAAGGAGATTCTATTTTATATTTGAAGGATGCATTGATTTTAGTATTGTTTGTGATGCTTCCACCTAATTCTAGCTCGTCTCCCACTCGGATGAACCTCGCTACTGTTTTCTGAAGCACTAAACTCTTCTTTACAATAAACTCTTCATTGCCCGCATTAAACTTACCTTGGTTTGCACTTACGACCATTACCCGAAAGGTAGTCAAATTATCGGGTAAGGTAAAACTCAATTCTGCCTTCCCAGACGAATTGGCTACAGCTGAAGGATTCCAATAAGCAGTGTCGCGAAAATCTTTTCGAGCACCTGATTCCGAATCCACGGAAAAACCACCACCGGATTCTTCACCATAATCCCCACCTGGGCTATCCCCTTTATTTTCATATAAATATTGGCGTATGACCATCGTACGAGATTCAAACGATTTTACCCAAGAATTCCAATATTGATAAAAGATTTGGATAGGATTGGAATAGGAATAGCCAACTAAATCTAGAACTCCTCTGTCAGCAACAGATACCGTAAGCTCAGCGTTAGGTTCGGTCTGTATCGAAAGTTTCACAACCTCACCAGGTTTGTATTCCTCCTTATCTGTTTTAATGCTCAATTCAGAGATTTTGGTTTTTAAATTTACCTTAAGAGTGATGGAGCCAGTTTTTGCTTTTGGGGCTCCTAAATCCTCGGACAGAAAGGTTTTCAGATCTTCTGCTGAGGCGTCCTTGGGAGCTGCCATCCTTCCGGAGAGCAAAAGTACATGCACTTTAACATTGGGCAGGTGAGCGTCTTCAATTTTGAGTTCTAATGGAACACTATTTCCTTTCATGGTAAGCGTCCTAGTTTCGAATACCTTTTCTCTTTCGATCGTTACGATTGCCCGAGCATTTTGTAAAGGGGATTTGATGAGAATCTTTGCTTGGTCTCCGATATCATATTCATTTTTGTCTGAGCGCAATTCGATTGAATCATCACTACGAAAATCCCAAGTGTAATAAGACTCTTTTTCGTAGGCATAAAAATCCATTCGGGAGTACATTTTGTCACCATTCACGACAAGTAGAGTATAAGAACCTGAATCCTCTGCTCGGTATTCGAAAGGTTTTGGCTGAAGCTCGGATTTTAATTTTATCGTTTTTACTATTTTCTTTTCTAGCTGGTTGCTTCGAAAAAAGAATTTGCCAATCCCTTTTGAGAGAACAGATGTCCAGTCATTGTAAATAATGTAGGCAGTTAAATCCTTCCCTGCCTGCAATTTTTTATCGCTTCCCACTGAAATCACTTTGAACTGGAATGGTTTGTCCATGGCTTGGTATCTATCTTTTGCAGACAATCCCACAAAATGCGAAGAAGGAGAATATGGGATTGAGGCAGATTTACTGACTGATTTGCCATCGACATCTTGCACCGATGACTCAACTAACAGAGTCAAAGGATTTAGGATTTGGATGTCTTCATCTTTTGTTGAAAATTTTTCTTCCAATCCTGTCAGAGGAATTTCAATCTCAGCATATCCTTTCTCACCCAGTTTCCCTTCAGAACCTGAAACGTAATCGGATCGAGAACTTCCGTATTCATCCTCGTAATCATAGTAGGACTGTGAAAATCGGAAGTCTGGATATTCGTCAAAGTAAACAGAACGATTCCTTCGGAGCAATGAATACGTATATTTGGCTCCGACCATAGGGGCTCCAAAAAGATAACGCCCTTCTACGATGGCATTGAGTTTTTTATCCTTAATACCTTCCTTAGGTAACTTGACATTTACAAGAAAGTTGACTGGTCTAAATTCTTCAACTTGAAAGGAATCAGATGTGATATATCCATCTTTATCGTTTAAGTTTATACTAACATTATAATGGCCTAATGAAGCATCAGTATCAATTTTATGCGAGAGATAGACTCCGCCTTGCGCACTTGTATTCAATGTTTGAGATGTGATTTCTCGTCCCTCTGAATCCCGGATAGCGATGATGGCCTTTTTGCCAGCGAAGGGCACCAATCCGTTGATCTTTCTCTCTGCTAAGATAGCTTTAATTTCTACCTGATCTCCCGGACGATACAACTTTCTGTCAAAAAATATCTTTCCCTTAACATTTGTAGTTTCATAGTCACCGTCATCATAATAGTAATCATCTGATTCCGTTTCATAAAAATGTAAAAACGCCTTATCTTTAGATGGCTCATGTTCCGCGATGATCACTGATTTTTCCAAAGACGATTTTTCATTTAAAGCTGGAAGGACACAGTGTCCCTGGTTGTCTGTTAGGCAAGTGCCACGATTTAAGCCATTTTCGTATAGAGTCATTTGTGCATTCTGTACGGGCTCGGCTTTGGATAGAGTGTGAACCCAAACATGGATGGCTTCTTGGTCGGACTTACTCGTTATCCCCAAATTGGTTGATTGTAAAAAAATGCTCTCTGTCTTGTACTCTTCTTGGTTTTTATCGCCGATGACATTTGCGCCTAAACTGAGTGCTATCCATCCTTTTCCTTGGTTTGCCTTGGGAAAATAAGGCTCCAATGGCATACCTTGGTTCGAGTAGAGATTGTATTTGAGATCGGGCTTCCATTTTGATTTTTTCCAATTGAGTCCGCTATTGGATTCATAGTACAATCGACCTTTACTACTAAGTGCCTCAAGGAGTGCTTGCGTACTTAGTTCGGCCGTTTTCACATTGAGTTCGTTTATATTGTTCACATAGACGGGTAGTATTTTGTTTTGATCGGATTCAAAAATGTTTTGCCTAGAGAGGGAAAAATGAGGCTTCACCTTAAGTGCAGGAATTGAATATTCGGAATCACTCGCATCTGCAGAGTGAAGGCAATCATTCTCCGAGAAAAACTTCCCCACCTTGATTTTGTATTCTACTCCCGGTGAAAGGTTCCAATAGGATAGGGAAAAACGAGTGGAGCTCCAATCCCGATTGGCTCCGCTTACTTGGGTGTTTGGCGTGAGCTGGACGGCATCGGCAAATTCAGTAAAGTTTGTCTCTTCAGAAATTTGGAACTCGTAGTCCCACAAATCTTCCATATACTCCAAACCACTCGTATCCAATTTGATATCTACCTGGCAGGAAGCAGGGAGTATGGAACGTTTGATGGTGCGTATAAAACCCTTAAAGTAGACCCCTGCATTACATGAAACCAAAAAGCTCGTGAGAAAAAGAACGGTGAAAAGACGAAACATAAACGCACTCCCTAAGAATTCGTTCCTGTTTACGTGAAAGAAACGAATGAGCAAGATACTTTTTTTTTGTGCTCAGAAAAAAGGACTTTGCAGTCTGATTTTTGTTCCGTGTCCTTTTTCTGTGAGCTCCTTTGTAGAAATCAAACCCTCTATTTTCAAGTCCAAGGAAATCTTCCTCTCGCTTCCCAGTCCTACTTCCATTCCTACTGGAACCTATCGTGTAGTTTGGATAGGTCCGAATTGGTTTGTTTCCCTAGCACGTTTTTCCTTAGCACTTGTATCTTTCCAAAATTGGTGGGGCAAAGATTTCTCTGGAAGTACACGGTCCATCAATTTGTTTTCCCAAAAAAATTCAGAGGCACTCCTCCAAAAATATCCTATGAATACCGCCATCACAAAATCTAAGCTAGATGGTCGTGATGCAATCCAACTTACTTACGGAAAAGATTCTCCTTTTCCTTGGTTTTGGTTTGTGGATGAGTTTAGAGAATTTTCACCAAGCATATTGTTAGGTGTAAGTTATCTCAAATGGCTGCCTGGCCTTGCCCTTCCATTTGCTGTCGAAAAAGGCACTTCGAGCTAAAAGAAATTTGATTTTTTTCTGGATGAAATGTTTCCCTCTTGTAAGATAGGGCTGTGAGTCGCAGTCTCCAAGCAAAAAAGCCAATCCGAAAGAGAGCCGTACTGGAACGGGATAAACTTTCGAAACGCTTAAGCATTATCCAGACAGCAGCAAATCTCCTTCTGACAAAAGACTACAATGAGTTGTCAATGGATGAGGTGGCCTTCACATCCAAAGTAGCAAAAGGCACTCTTTATCTGTATTTTCCCACAAAAGAAGATTTATATTTGCGAGTTCACATTCTAGATTACCAACATTGGTTTGATGACCTGAAGGTCTATTTGGAAGAGGCCAAAACAGTACAGGTTTCTTTCCCAGATTGGTTTGTAGGTTCCTTTGATCGCCATACCAGATTCTTAAATTCACTTCCGATTGTTTCAGCGATCTTGGAAAAAAATGCGAGTGTAGAAACCATTCGTGAGTTCAAATCTGCTCTCTTAACAGAAATCCATGAAATCTTACCTGAATTCACAAAAGCCTTAGGATTTCACTCTCAAGACGATGCCTTTACTTTCTTAATGCAGGCACATGCCTTTGCCATCGGCGCTTGGTCACATTGTTCTCCCTCAGAAAATGTCAAAGAGGTTTTGAAAGACAATCGTTTCCAAGCCTTCCAGATCGACTATAAAGCCTTTGTTAAAAAGTCGGTAGAGATTTTGCTGTCTGGTTATAGATAAATCCATAATCAGGAAGGGACCCGAACCAAACATAGTGGTATCCTGAGTAGACAGCCACAAGCATTCCAGAAAGGATCAAAAAGATCATTGTCTTTCGGAATCCTAAAAAATTTCCCATCTCCACAGTTACCTTCAGGACAAATTTTGTGAGTCGATCGATGATGCTGAAGAGAAATAAGACGAGTAGTAGTACAACCAACATTCCTGCCGCGGTTACAAGTGTTTTGTGGTAATTGGAATGCATAGAAAGTATCTTTGCATTGATAAGGCTAATGATCAAATCAACAGCCAAAATACAAATGATTCGAAAGTAAATGTTTAACAATCGGTGTAGCCAACTTGGTTTGGATGAACTCATGGGCTCAGAGTCAGATCTTTCTGTTTGGTTTGCAAGAAAAGAATGAAAAAACATTTCGTTTCTTGGCGATCCATCAAAGGATAGCCAAGAAACGTTTTTTGACTAAGCGGCATGGAGTAAGTGTTCGAAGGCGCTGATTGCGGCCTTTGCACCCTCACCCATAGCTATTACGATCTGTTTGTAAGGAGTCTGAGTGACATCTCCGCAAGCAAAGATCCCGTCCACAGAGGTACGGCATTTTTCATCTACGAGGATTTCACCAAATCGATTTGTTTGGACAAGATCCTTCACAAATCCACTATTGGGAACCAAACCGATCTGTACAAAGACCGCATCAGTCTCTAAAGAGATTTGTCTTCCATCTTTCCTATCTTGGTAAATTAGACCTGTAACTTTATCTCCCGAAGAAAGTATTTCCTTTGTCTCAGCCGAAACTACACTACGTATATTTTTGGTTTGCTCCATCTTTTCTACGAGGACCTTGTCCGCTTTGAGTTGGTCACCAAACTCTATCAAGGTGACAGATTTTACAATTCCACTCAAATCCAGTGCCGCTTCTACACCTGAATTGCCGCCTCCTACTACAACCACATCTTTGTTTTTGAAGAAAGGTCCATCACAATGTGGACAATAGGCCACACCTTTGCCGATATTTTCTCTTTCGCCAGGAACATTCAACTCTCGCCACTTTGCACCCGTCGAGATGATAATTGTTTTTGTTGAAATGACTTCAGTTGTATTGAGGTGTATTTTTTTGATCACACCAGGCTCGATCATAGTGACTCTTACGTTCTCTCGCTTTGCAACTTGGTTTGACTCCAATTGTTTAGCCAAGGTGCTGGAAAGCTCTTGCCCTGTTGTATACGGGACAGAGATGATATTTTCAATGCCTACCGTATCTTTCACCTGACCACCCATTCTTTCGGCTATGAGTAATACCTTCAGTCCTTTTCTTGCCGTATATACAGCAGAGGCAACGCCAGAAGGCCCTCCTCCAATGACTGTAACATCATATACTGTACTGTCCTCTTTTGTTTCTTTTGGAGCTAAATTTAGTTTTACAGATTCCAATAGTTTATCAAAAATTTTAGCGGTATCGGCCTGCCCAGAAAGAAATCTTTCTCCGTTCAAATAGACCGTGGGAACTCCTTGGATCTTTTTTTCGTTCACTCTGTCCGGAAACAGTGCACCATCAATCATAACATTTTTAATCTTAGGATTTACAAGGGAAAATGCATTTAAGGTTTGCACGACCTCTGGACAATTGTGACAATCCAAGGCCACATAGGTTTCAAATTGTAGATCATCTTGGATTTGTTGAATCGCCTCAACCAGGGAGGCATCCAATCGCAAAGGAGAACCTCCAGCTTGAAGTATCGCCAATACTAAAGAAGAAAATTCATGTCCTCCTGGAATCCCATCAAAGGCTACCGCTGTTTTACCGTTGTAAACATCAAAGTAGACACCTGATTTCTCAACATTTGGTTGAGTTAAAGATAGCCGATCGGAGAGAGAAACTAAATCGGTCAGAAATGAAACCAACTCTTCTCTCGATTCATGTTTCCCTGGATACAAACGAACCACGACATCACTTTTTAAATTTTTAAAGTACTCTTTTACTTGTTGCTTCAAATCTTCATCTAACATAGCTTTTCTCCTAATATCCGGGTGGTTCGCACCCGGATTTTTTCTGTTTTAGATTTTTCCTACTAAGTCAAGACCTGGTTTTAAGGTCTTCACACCTGGCTTCCATTTAGCAGGGCAAACTTCACCGTCGTTTTGGGCAACATACTGCGCAGCTTGTACCTTTCTTACTAACTCTTCAGCTGACCTTCCGATACCTAAGTCATGTATCTCTGCTGTTTTGATCAAACCTTCTGGATTCACCACGAAAGTTCCTCTAAGTGCCTGTCCCGCCTCTTCGATCATGACATCGAATCCTCGCGATAGTACACCAGCTGGGTCACCTAACATTGGAAAATTGATTTTTTTGATGGTGTCACTTGCCTCGTGCCAAGCTTTGTGAACAAAATGTGTGTCTGTTGATACAGAGTATACTTCGACACCCATTTTTTGAAGTTCATCGTAATGGTCAGCGACATCGCCAAGTTCTGTTGGGCATACAAAGGTAAAGTCTGCTGGGTAAAAAACAAAGACAGACCATTTGCCAAGTACGTCTTTTTTACTTACTTTTTTGAAAGCTCCCTGATGGAAGGCCTCCACTGTAAATTCTGGGATTTGTTGGTTGATTTTGGACATTCTAGATCTCCTTTCCTGTTGATTAGAATATAGCCCAGCTCACCTCATTTGTAAAATAAATAGTATAAATGACATGATTTATATTTTAAATGATCAACTTTCCAAAGAGATCCCAACCACCCGGAACTTATCTTTCTTTTGTAAATCCTTCGGGATTTCCTTACGAATGATT
Source organism: Leptospira ryugenii (assembly GCF_003114855.1). NCBI lineage: Bacteria > Pseudomonadati > Spirochaetota > Leptospiria > Leptospirales > Leptospiraceae > Leptospira > Leptospira ryugenii. The sequence goes on from NZ_BFBB01000007.1 coordinate 242,210, forward strand.
TCAGTGATTTTTTTCAAAATTTTGGATTTAAAAAATCCTGTTTTGTAAACAAAACTTACCTCCCGAGCAGGCTCCGGGCTTTCGAAGGGTACAATACGTTCAGAATGTTCGGAAATGGATAACTTAGGTAAAAGTGTGACACCTATGCCCATATCCACCATTCGTTTGAGCGTTTCCACACTTCCACTTTCAATCTTTGCAATGGCATTATGATTGCAAATTTTAAGAGATTGGTGACGGAAACAATGTTCTTCACCTAACACAAGTAATGGGTATTTCTCTATGTTTTTCATTGTCACAGTTTTACTTTTGTCCCGAGCACCTTCGGGATAATAAGCTAAAAATGGCTCATAATAAATAGGAATCTCCACTAAATTGGAAATCTTTAAAGGTGTAGCTAAGATGCCCAAATCCAATTGATCGGATTCTAGTTTTTCTATGATAGACGAGGTGGGAAGTTCAGAAATTTGGATTCTGACCTTTCCCAATTCTGTTTGGAGTTTTTGGTATACAAGTGGAATGAGATAATTCCCAACCGTTGGTATGATGCCAATGCTGATACTACCAGTGGGCTCGTCTTTAAATTGGCCTGCTATCTCGTACAGTTTGTCCGTTTCAGTTAACGTTAGTTTGGCTTGTTTGATTATCTCTGCCCCGATCTTTGTCGTAACCACTGGATTCTTTTTACGATCAAACAATTCAAAGCCCAGCTCTTGCTCCAACTTTTGGATTTGCAAACTCAGAGTAGGCTGAGCTACCAAACACTGTTCAGCTGCACGCGCAAAGCTCTTGTGCTGTTCGACAGCTACGATGTATTTCAATTGCGTGAGGGTCATACTCTTTAGATAGAGTCAGGGATGCGGAGCGGAAATCCATTACTTCTTTCCCATTTTGTTGGATTCCCTGAGTATCTGTGAAAATTTAGGTCAAAATGAAGGCAATTCGGATCAAAATCACTACAACATTGCCTCTGGTTCTTTGGCTTCTCAGCCTTATACCCATGGATCGGCTCACCGCTGAAACCGTTGTCGTCAATCCCTTCGATAAAATGCCTTTGTCAGAAGATTGGACCTTCTCCTTAGAAGGAAGCCACCACACAAAACCTGTGCAGATCGCCAAAGGTTTGGTGGAACAAGGCTATCCTCCACCAACAAATGGGCGCTACCGGATTCATTTTTTCTATCCAGAAGGAACTGTGTTTCCTGCCCAAGGCATTTATCTCAATCGCATACAAGAAGCAGACAAAATTTATTTGAATGGTGTACAAATTGGTGGGACTGGAAATTTTCCGCCCTACGGAGAATATTCACCTAATTGGTATTATAAGAGATTATATTATCTACCAGATGGATTGATCAAACGAGGTGCACAAAATACAATAGAGATCCATGTATTCTACCAAAATAAAACATTGCCAGGCGGTATCTTTCGCTCCGTCCCTGAAATCGGAAACCTAGAATTACTCAGGGGGAACATCCTCGTTGAAGATTTGAGAGACCTTTGTATTCTAATGTTATTCTTTGGTATTGGAGCATACCAAATCTTTGCAATCATACTTCGCAAGAAAGCATTTGCTCAAACCTATCTACTACTTTCCAGTATCTGCTTTGTTTTTTGGAGACTTCCACTTTTAAATATCACACACACATATAGTGGTCTGAGTTTTTTTACTCTTCTAAAAATCTTTTTTGTATCTCAAACTTTATTTCCAGCGGCACTACTTTTATTCAGCTACTCAATTTTCCGAGATCCCATCCGATTGAAGGAGTTTTTATTGTTAGCTTTGGTGTTTTGCATTGCAGCTATCAATCTTCTCCCCATCGGAATTGCTGACCGGATCATACTCTTACGGATCTGGGAAGTACTCTTACTTCCCTTGGTCTTTTTTGTCATCAGAGGAGTTTACCGTGCCTCAAGGATCTTCAAACGAGAGGCTCTGCTCTTAGGCCTGGGATTTCTCATTGTTTGTATTGCTGGGCTTATTGATATCCTCATTGATGTGACCAGCGGAAAAAACATATATCTCACCCAATACGGATTTCTTTTCCTTATGCTATTGTCTGCTGTTACTGTCAGTGCTAGGAATGCGATTAATGAACAAGAACTCTCAGAACTGACGAGAGATTTAGAAAAGCGCGTACAAATTCGTACGGAAGAAATTAACCAAAAGAATTATAAATTGCAAGAAGACTTGTTTTTTGCATCACAACTCCAAGGTCATCTATTGCCTAAGGATCCGCCCGACTTACATGGATTAAGACTTCACCCTACCTATTTGCCAATGGAACAAGTAGGCGGAGACTTTTATGATTGGGTTGTCATTGACCAAGATAGATTGCTTTTGTTTGTTGCTGACGTTGCTGGCCATGGTGTTCCTGCCGCACTTGTCTCTTCCATGGTCAAAGTTCAATTTCGGGAAATTGCAAAAGATACATTTCGCCCAGGTGCAGTGCTGTCTCGAATGAATGACTCTTTGATACACCTAGTGAGCAAATACTACATTACTGCATCCTGTGCGCTCATAGATTTGAAAACCCAGACAATCACTCTGAGCAGTGCAGGCCATCCAAATCCTTTTGTTTATAACGTAAATGTGCCGCAGTTTCAATTTTTTAAAGTAAGAGGTTCGATCCTTGGTTGGAGAGAGTCTTTCGTCTATCCAGAAGTCGAGGAATCACTGCATCCAGGCGATCGTATCATCTTTTATACCGATGGTGTCACGGAAGCAAGAACAGATGGTAAAATGTTTGGTGAATCTAGCTTGATTCGGATCGTACAATCAAGTCGCAATAAATCCATCCAAGAGTTGGCAGAAGCCATCCAAATTGAAATTTTGGACTTTTCCGATAGTGAACTGAAGGATGATATAACCTACGTTATACTAGAGATTGTTTAATTTTTTAATTTCTTTTTCTTCTAAGGATGCTTCCATTCTATCTTTAAGTTGAACACCTGAAATCTTTTTCAAAAGCATCTCTTCCACAAGATACGCGATCTTTTTTACAGCCATCGGCAATGCCATTCCCTCTGGTCTTATGTTTGAGATACAATTTCGGCTTTCGTCCGTATAACCAGGTTTTGGCTGAAAAGTGAGGTAAGCACCAAGACTATCGACTGAACTCAAACCCGGTCGTTCCCCAATGAGCATAATGAGAACAGATTTTTGCAATCTGGATGCAACCTCATCTCCTATGGCAACCCTTCCTCTTTCCACAAGCACTACAGGAGGAAGGAATTGGAAACGAGACTTCAGCTCTTGGCAAAGGAGCAACAGTAGAGGGATTAAATTTTGGTTGAGAGCAGTTGCAGAAAGTCCGTCTGATGCACAGATCAGAATCTTTGAAGGGTCCTCTATCAATGGACTCTGTTCTAAAAATCGTTCAGAGTCTTGGTCCAATTTTCTACCAAGATCTGGTCTGAGTAAATATTCCTGCTTAGTCTGGACTCGGCTCTTTACTTGAACAAGTTTGGTTATGTTTTTAATTTCTTCTAAGAGGAATGGCCAATCGCATTCCCCCCAAACTGCATCTCTTGCCTTTGCATGGTCTAAACGAAATCGCAACAAATCCTTTGTTCCTATGGAGCCACCTGATCTCCGTAGGCCAACTCTTGCGGCTGTAAACTGCCTCCAGGGTTCCCATGAAGATTCAAATTCTGATTCAGTCATAAAAAGCCTCAGAAAAACCAGCTAACAATTGTTTTTGTGAATTTGATACTGGTAAAAGATTTTCATTTATGATACCCCGAGATTCTAACCAATGTTCAAATTCTGGAGAAGGCCTTAGTCCTAGTGATTGACGTAGATAGAGAGTGTCATGGAATGAAGTGCTTTGGTAGGATAACATAACATCGTCTGAGCCAGGTATTCCCATGATGAAGTTAACTCCCGCAACAGCAAGTAAAGTCATCAACATATCCATGTCATCAGAGTCTGCATCAGCATGATTCGTATAACAGATATCTACACCCATAGGTAAGCCCATCAATTTACCACAGAAATGGTCTTCCAAACCTGCACGGATGATTTGTTTTCCATTGAATAGATATTCTGGACCAATGAATCCCACAACTGTATTGACTAACAATGGTGAGAATTCTCTAGCCACTGCATAGGCTCTTACTTCCATTGTCTGTTGGTCAATGCCATGGTGAGCATTTGCAGAGAGAGCACTTCCTTGTCCCGTTTCAAAGTACATAACATTTGGTTTAACCGTAAAACGTTTTAGCGATAAAGCTTGTTCGTAGGCTTCTTTTAAGATACCCAAATTAAATCCAAAACTTTCGTTTAGCTTTTGGCTTCCACCTATCGATTGAAATACGAGATCCACCGGTGCACCTGAGTTCATGAGCTCAATGGAATTTGTCACGTGGCATAGAACGCATGTCTGTGTAGGGATTTCATATTTTCTACGAATCGAATCGGTAAAATCGAGCAATTGCCTAGTGATCGCCAAACTGTCAGTCGCTGGATTGATACCGATTACCGCATCTCCAGATCCCAAAAGCAATCCATCCAAAATGCTAGCCGCGATTCCCTTTAGATCGTCTGTAGGATGGTTTGGTTGTAAACGGACAGATAAACGGCCCTTTTCACCAATGGTATTTCGAAAACCTGTCACCACTCTGCACTTTTGGGCACCTAAGATGAGATCTTGGATAGACATGAGTTTGGATACTGCGGCAACCATCTCGGGACGAAGCGCAAAACGGACTCGCTGCAAAGTTTCTGGGTCTGTTTTTTCTGACAAAATCCACTCTCGGAAGCCTCCCACCGTTAAATGGCTGATTTCAGAGAAGGCATTCGCATCAAATTGTTTTGCGATCAATCGTGATACTTCATCCACTTCAGATGGAATCAATTCCTCTTGTAAAAAATGGGAAAGGGGAAGGTCGGCCAAACAATATTGGGCAGCCACTCTCTCTTCCATAGTTTCCGCTGCCAATCCAGCCAAAACATCTCCCGAACGAAGAGGGCTTGCCTTGGCCAGGAGAGATTTCAAAGATTCAAAATGGTACGTTCGATTCCCGATAGACCAACGATGCATAGACAGTGTATGACTGATTTTTCAAAAAGAACAATAAAAAATTATGGTTTGATTGACTGGCTCAGTAGAAAGAATTCCTAAGTAGCATGCCAGAAGAAAGACAAATCCAAACTTTGGTTGTGGAGGATGAATACCCAGCACGGATGCTGATGATCGATTATATCCTAAACTGTCCCGAACTCAAACTGGCCGGGATCGCAGAAGATGGGAACAAGGCCATTGATCTTTTAAAAGAGAAACAGTTTGATTTGGTTTTTATTGACATCAATTTACCTGCCATAACTGGCATAGACATCATCAAACTGGCAAAGCAAGATGGAACTTCTTTTATCTTCACAACCGCCTATAGTGAATACGCAGTTGAAGCCTTCAATCTAGAAGCCGTGGATTACCTTTTGAAACCCTTTTCCTTTGATCGGTTTAGAAAGTCGGTAGAAAAGTTCCTGAAAATGATCAAAGAGAAAGGAAACGCCAGTCCAGAAAATCCACAAAGTGGTCGCCTGCACATCCAAAGCGAATCCGCTACACATATCCTCAATTTGTCCGAAATTCACTATGTATCTTCTCATAACAAAAGTTCCGTGATTCACACCGAAAACAAAGATTATGAAACACCCAAATTACTAAAGGAAATCGAAGAAAAACTTCCAAGTGAAACCTTTGTTCGAATTCACAAAGGTTATTTAGTCAACAAACTATTCATAGCTAACCTTCGTTATGATAAGGGCGGAGCCTATCTTCTACAGCTAAAAAACCTAGATGAAACTGTACTCCCAGTTGGAAGATCCTATGCCTTAGCCTTGAAAGAAATGTTAGGTTTGCGTTAAATTTTAAATAAACTCCTAAATACGTAGCGTTGACTCCCAATTCCGTAGAATGACCTAAGTTGGGAGATGGATTTCTTGACTAATTCTAGAATGGTTTACATTCGAGTTGTCGGAGAAATCTATGAAACATTTCAAACTCTTTACCGTATCTGCTTTGCTTCTATTCATATTCGGAAATTGTGCCTCTTCAACAGTGGGACTTGCGACAAGCAACAGACCGATTCCTAACACTACCTATGAAACGATTAAAACTGTAGATAAGGTTTTTACATGGTACTCGATCGACATCATCTTAATTGGGGCAAGTACAGACACTCCTCCGATTGATAAAATCTATTCTGATTTAGTGGGCACAGAGGAAGCAGATGCCATTGTGAATATTCGCTATTACAATGAAAAAGCAGTCTTCGGTCCTTTTCTCCGCCATAGATTTGGAATCAAGGGAGATTTGGTTCGTTTTACCAACGCAAACGCGAACACTACGACTACAAAGGGAAAGACAAGATAATGAAATTCCGAGCTCTGAATTTCAGCATACTGTCAATTGGGCTTTCCTTATGTTTCCTCAATTGCATTGGTATGAAGGTCAGAAATGAGATCCATTTGTATGATGCAGCCACTAATTTCTATTCCACCAATTATGTTGTCTTGGGCAAAGGAAAGGGTGAAGACACCGCATTTTTTTTGTTAGGTATGATTCCAGTAACAAAGGCTCCTAGCATTGATTTAGCGATGAGCCAAGTATTGGAAAAATTTCCGGAGGGGAGATCTCTTGTTAACATCCAAATCATTCGCGAGGATAGGCCTTATTTTCCTCTCGGCCTTGTGACAGCTGTCGTCGTAGTGGCTGATGTGATCGGTGAAAAGAAAATAGAAGAAGATACAATACAAACAAAGGAGAAAAAGAAATGAAATCAAAATTAATTTTTTTGCTCCTACCATTCTTCATTGCATGTGGCCAAGAAGCAGAAGTTGTAGATGTGAACGACGCTCAAAGTCAAATCTATGCCGCTGCAAAATTTGCCGCTGACCGATGTGGTTCTCAAATTCCGAACCCACCTCTAATTGTGGTAACAAAACCCATTAAGCGAAACTTAGATCTTTGTACAATTTCGATCACAAGAACAGGATGTCCTTTTGTAGGTTATCCTTTACCTTGTCTCCTCATTTACAGTCAAAACGAAACAGGCGATCTTCCTTGGTATGTGAACTTCAATGGCATCAGTAAAATTCAAATTAAATAATTATCTAATCGTTCTCTTCTTGCTGTTTTTCAGCCAACCCATGTTTGCCGTAACTCTGAAGTTACGTTTTTACAATGCTAAAACAGAGACAGGCGAGAAGAATCTAACCGTCATGGTCTTTGAGACAAAAAAGTTTTTCCAAACAGATGGTGAAGGAAATGTAAATATTGAATTTCCAAATGCCGGCGAATATACTTTGCGTCTACTCCGAGAAACAGGACCAACTGATATAAAAATCAGCGTCAGCGGGGATGAAACTAGAACTGTTTACACTGAGCGTAAAGCACCTCCCAAAGGTGGCATCACTGTGGAAGGTGAACGTGAGAAAACTGTCGCAGCAAGGACAAAGGTTCGCTATGAAGAAATCAAAAGGATGCCAGGAACTTTTGGGGAGGCATTGCGGGCTCTCGAGACTTTACCAGGTGTGATTCCCAACATCGGTTTTGGTGGTGGTGCGAATGGAATCATTGTCCGAGGTGCAGACCCTCAATCAAATACCTTTCTCTATGATGACCTCCCAATTCTTTATGCCTTTCACTTAGATGGACTCACTTCGGTCATCCACAACGACTTGATCAAAACGATTGATCTATACAGTGGAGCATACCCAGCAAACTTCAACAATGCGACCGGTGGTGTGATCGAGATAGAAACAGTAGATGCCGTACAAAAAACGAAAGGGGCATTCCAAGTTTCTCTTTGGAATACGACAGCCTATGCGGCAACCCCGTTTGCGAACGGCAAGGGATATGTAGCTGTCGGCGGAAAATATGGCTATTTGGATAGAACTCTCGGGCAATCTGGTTTATTGCCAGATGGCATTCGATTGCCAAGATATAACGACTCTCAGGTGAAGTTTGTATACAATTTTTCACAAGAACACCAAATCGCATTCTACAACCTGACCGCACAGGACAACTTTGCGATTGCAGCACCCAACAATGGTGCAAATGACCCAACAAAAGATGAGCTTTCAACTTTTGCAGGAGGTCGTTTCTCGGTAGGATTGAGTTTCCGTACAACTGCCCTCAGGCACACTTGGACACCAAGTGAAAAATTTCAAAATCGACTTACATTAATTAACTACGACCCTATCACGGAAAATAACATTTCTTTGGGTTCCATCCAAGGGAAACAATTTACACGTGCTCTCTATGTAGGGCTTAGGCAAGATGCCACATGGACGGCTACTAGCCAAATCAAGGTGGATTTTGGTACGGAATACCGTAAACTTTCGTTCAATGATTACGGAACCGAGATCCAGTTGCGCGATCCAACCAATCCATCACCAAACCCATACAATACGACCAATCCCGACTTCGTATCCAGACCTTTATCAGTTCGAGGAACTTCAGGATATTACAACGGATATACAACGATCAAAGCGAAGTTCGGAAATTTTGCTTTCGAACCAGGCGTGCGTTATGACCATTTAGAGATCACTCGGAATGGGGCACTTGGGCCTAGGGCCACCATTTCTTATACCTTCCCCGAAGTTTTAAATGGACTCACTATCTTTGGAAATGGTGGGGATATGGCGCGGTTTCCGCAGACTACTGTCTTCAACCGAGAAACAGGAAATCCAAATTTGGAATTTGAAAAGGTGAGAAAGACTGGTGGTGGTTTTAGCTTAAAGTTTGGCCAAGTCTACGAAGTCAAAATCGAAGCCTTCAAAAACCAATTCCGTGACACAATTGTGAATGATCCTTTTGCTTCTGTGCCCATCGGTTTGAACCCTGACAAAAGCCAATGGCTGAGTAACCCACTCGTCTCTAACCGTTCCTTAAACTATTCCAATAAGGGAACAGGATGGTCACATGGATACGAAGTTCTATTGCGAAAAAATTCCAAACAAGGATCTCGCGACTGGTTTGGTTGGGTTTCGTATACTTGGTCCCAAACTTTCTACAATTCCAATATCTACCGAGTGTATGATGGTGATACCTTCCAATACAGTGCTGTAGAAAGGCAAGTCATAGCCGAGTATTACAACAATTCGAAAGAACAGCTCGCAACATGGGACAGAACGCACGTTGCGAACGTAATTTACGGATGGAGAATCAACGAAGACTATCAGTTAGGTGGTAGATGGAGCTATCTTACCTCAGTTCCCTACCAAAGGGTGATTGGTGATGACGGTGGTCAGTTTTCAAACCCTGCCAACGGACAAACCTTTTGGAATGCACGATACTCCAATAACCCATACACAGCAGAGTTTGGAAATACAAAGAGAGGCGCCGATTATCATAGATTGGACATTCGCTTGGATAAATTTGAAAATTATTCATGGGGTTATATCAATTGGTACTTAGAGATCGTGAACGTTTACTTACGAAAGAATACAAACGGAGAAAGTTTTGATAACTCAAGGCCATTCTCAGGAACAAACCCAGTTCCTTCCCAAACGTTCGGTACTTTAGAACTGCCCAATCGAACAGTCATCCCGTTCTTCAACATTGGTATGGAGGCACATTTCTAATGAAAGTTTCTCTTCCACTTCTTTTGGCTTTTTTAGTCACGTCTTCACTCCTCTTTTGCAGGCCTCCAGAGGACAACCAGTTCGAAGAGCGTTTTCAAACCACTCTTTGGATTGCACTTGTCAATGCACCCAACGACCCAACGGGAGCTTGCGTAAATGCATCTAAAAAACGAAACGAATGTCTGTTTGCACCGCTTACCGCTTTGGGAGAGGCGGCACCCTCGGTCTCTGATGAGACATACACGAGCCAATGCAATACAATCCTTACAAGCTCTGCCTTTAACCAAATGTCACAGAGAGGCCAAACTTGTGTATTGAATTGCCAAAATACGGACTGGACTACCAAACTGGCTTCTGGAGAGTGTAGAGTTGCAACCACAACTGCTCTTTTCAATTCCAATGCTTCAAATCCAACTGTTAATTCCTGTATACGAGGTTGTTTCCAGGCGACAAACAGCAACATTACAAACGCCGATATTTCGCGATTATTGATCTATAACTATATTCAAAACGGAGAGTAAAATGCAAGATTTTGTAGAAATAGGGGAAAATTTAGTCTTTTTAGCCATGACCATTGCTAGTGTCATTGCTTTGGGTGTTTTTTTGGAAAGAATTTTATACTATCGAAAGTCGATGGGCAAATTGAATGACCAATTTCTAACAGAAGTTAGACATGCTTTGCATGAAAAACCAGAAGTTACATGGGAAGCACCGTTAACACATACTTCTTCTTATTGGAGATTCGTACACTTTGCACTTCGTCAAATTGGTATGAACAGAAAAGGATTAGATGAAAGCTTAGAAGGCCAAATCATTTCTGAAAAAATAGAATTTGAAAAGCGCCTGCCTATCCTCAACACTTTAGGAAATAACGCACCTTTCATTGGTCTTTTAGGGACTGTTTTAGGTGTGATCAAGGCTTTTTATGGTCTAGGTACACTCGGTGCTTCGGGAGCGGACGTAGTTATGCGATCCATTTCAACTGCGCTATTGGCTACCGCGGCAGGTCTTGGTGTTGCGATACCAGTTGTAATGGCAAATAACTATTTTTCAAGAAAGTCGAAGGTAATCCTTCAAAATCTTGAAATACTCAAAAAAGAATTCATCGCTTTCCAAATGAATAAAAACAAGGTGTAACAGATGGCACAGTCGAGCTCACAAGAGGAAGAAATCGGAAGTATAAATATCACTCCTATGGTGGATGTGATTCTGGTGTTGCTTGTGATTTTTATGGTCACTGCAAACTTTCTAAAAAAAGAAAGTATCAACATCAATTTACCAAAGGTGCAAGCTGCCGATCCAAACATTGCAGAATCCATTCAAGTGGCGATCACCAAAAATGGAGCTGTCCTTTTAGAAGGCAAAGATATTCAAATCCCAGCATTGATGCGAGATTTGGAACGTAAGGCAAAGTTAAAACCAAATATGCGCCTTACACTCTCTGCCGATGAATCCTTGCCTTATGGAAAAATCACTGAGCTAATGGGATTGATCCGCAAAGCAGGCGTTACAAAGATCGCATTAAGTGTAAAAAAATGAAAAAGTACCTCAAATATATTGCAAAGTTCTCACACTCAGTTCGCCAAAATCGGGAACGACTTTTCCATTTGTGTTTGGCACTTAGCTTTATATTACATACAGCTTCCTATGCTGCTTATCGAATCAGCCAAATGCAGGTCGATGAAGAAGTGAGCGAAAACACTGAGTTTGAAGATGTGGATATGAACTTCGATGATATTCCTCCAGAGCTCATTGGAGGCACATCTTCACCTGCACCTGTAGAAAAAAGCGAATGGATTGAAGGGAGCAACAAAAACAAAGAAGATGAGCCAGATAACTCAGACTTAAACCCAAACCAACTTTCTGGAAATGGTACTGACAAAGATGGTTATCTTTTCTCATTCAATGGAGATAAACCACCAACTCCTATCGTTGATTTTGATTTAAAAGATTATTTTCCAGCTCAGGCAAGGGCTGCCAATATCTCAGAAAAAACTGTGATTTTAATGGTGCAAGTCAACGAAGATGGGACTTTGGAATCTGCCAAAATTGTAAGTGGAAAAGCAGGTTATGGGTTTGACGAAGCTGCATTAAAAATTGCGAGTAGACTTCGCTTTAGCCCTGGTTACGTGCAAGGCCAACCCAGGAAAATGGCCCATAGGATGCCGATCAATTTCAATCTAGAGGACTAAGTCCAAAGGCTATGTGGGCAAAGATCCAAAAATCTCTCACATCGCCTTTTTTGGTTCTTAGTATTTTTACGGTTGTATTGATTCTTCTCCTTCATTATTTCGTAGTCTTACCTGTATTCTTCGGTGATTCGTTAAGGCGTCATTCCCATGTAAAGATTTTGGATTTGACGGAAGTTCACTACATCCTTGGCGATATTGAAAGATTTCCTGATGGTAGGTACAATTTTCCTTCTACGGATAGTTTCGATTGGCCTAAATCGACCACTTATTTAGATACCGATGCTTTGCTTAGGATCGCGGCAAGCGAAATCATTTGGTTTCGTACAGAAGAGATCAATACTAAAATCAATCCTGAAGATTATACTCTGATCACACACAATGGGACAAACTTTGAGATCTATGCAGAGGATGGAAATCTCCTCTATCAATACAAAAAAAATCCTCTGAGCGATGAGGTGCCCGAATATCATGAGTTAGACTATTCCTGGGTGCCCATTGGAAAATTTCCTTCAAAAAGATATTATATTAAATACTTTCATGGGAAAAATCTACTCTTTAATATTGATTTGGTTCAAAACATGGTTGGGCCAAAGGATGAAGTATTGGTCCATTTCGCGAAGTCAAATCTCACTTCTCTGTATACTCATTCTTTTTTTGTTGTGATTGGAATTTTTACCGCCCTTGTCTATTTAATCCAATTCAAACGAGGCTATCATGCCCTATTGGACTTTGCTTGTTTCACATTTTTAATTGGAATCATTGGTCTAACGAGCAATCAATTCATAGAGTTTATCTCATATGATAGAAATGCGATCTTCATTGTTTCAACCATTTGTGCCAATTTTGTATTTATTCCAATGCACTCAGGACTACGTCGCTTATTCCCAGATGATCGATATCACTTGCTCTCGATACTTATATTTACAAATCTTATCATTGGTCTCATCAATATATATGTACGATTACACTTCAACCAATCTCCTATCTTATTGGAATGGATCTTACGTTTGAGGATTTTTTATCTTATTTTTGCGATTCTAAATTTTCTCTGCCCGATTTACGTTGCATACAATGCATGGAAACGCGGAAGTGAGATCGGCCTAGGCCATGTAATCGGTTTTTCAATCACACTTGTTTTAGTCGCTATCGAGATTTACTTATCTTTCCAAGACCAGTCTCAACTTAGGAGTCTTGCGTATTGGGGAGTTCTATTTGGTGTGTTCGCGCAAGGATTAGCTCTGGAAAAACAAATTTTCTCTCATAGAACCAAGATGATTGAGTTTGAAGAATCTCTCCTGAGGGCAGAAAAAGCACTCAAAGAAGGACAATTAAAGGCACTTCAGACAAAACTCAGCCCGCACTATCTATTTAACTCATTAAATACAATACACGCTCTGCACCTAACAAAGCCGAATCTAGTAGGTGAGGCCATAATCAAACTTGCAAATAACTATCGATTTTTGTCTGACAAGGCAGAGATGGATTTAATATCTTTTGAAGAAGAATGGTCTTTTGTAGAAGACTTTTTGCATATGCAAAAAATCAGATTCTTTGACACAGTGAAAATTCACCTAACAAAGGAAGGTGATTTTTCGCAAGTATTGATCCCCCCGCTCACCTTACAACCGATCGTTGAAAATGCCTTTAAACATGGGTTTCGAAATTCTAGCTCACAAAATTGGCTAGTAGAAGTTTCGGCAAAATCGGATACAAAAGGAAATGTGCTCATTCGCATAGCCGACAGTGGCAATGGTCTAGACGCAAACTTGGAAGAAAACCAAGAAAAAATTTGGAGCAGATCTCTAGGCAACATCAAAGCAAGGCTAAATCATTTTTATCGTTTTGCTAAAATCAAAATTAGCGCAAACCAACCATCTGGTCTTGTGATCACTATCCATTTAGAAAACTTACAAGAGAACGCGCTAAGAACATAGATCTCATTACCAACTTCCGGAACTCCCTCCACCGCCAAAGCTTCCCCCTCCCCCACTGAAACCTCCGCTACTACGTCCTCCGAAACTAGACGAAGAACTTCTACTGGAACCAGATCCACTTGAGCCACTACCAATGCGGTCAAATGATTTCATTTTCTTTCTCCCCCAAGGAGTGAGAAGTAACACGAGTTTGATTAAGACAACACCAATGCTATAGCATAGAAACGTGATAACTCCTATATCAAATCCATGTATGACAATAGGAAAGATACTCCAAAAGGGGAAAAGAAAAAAATAGATAAACCAACCCATGTAAGGTGTTATGATCGCGGCATGAGTAAACACTCCCAATACAAATAATACAAACACGGTCACAAAAATTTTTATGGGTAAAGGCAATGCTTCATGCGAGCCAGCCAAGTCAGCCTCCCTTAGCGATTGAATGAAAGGATGATCATGTAAAGGACCTAAATAGGGATCAACAATACTTTTGGGAAGAGTATATGTACCGCCTATGCCACCAATGATCGAATTGATTCCAGTATCTATCCCCTTTTCAAAATCATCTTTCTTAAAGTAGGGTGTGATTTCACTTCTGATGATACGATTACAGAGAACATCCGTTAACTGACCTTCTAAGCCATACCCAACTTCAATCCTAAGTTTTCGATCAGATTTCGCAATTGTAAGCAATACCCCATTGTCATAATTTTTTTGTCCAATCTGATTCTTTTCAGCCATGCGAATAGAGAAGTCTTCAATGCTGTCGCCTTCCAGACTCTCAATCACCAAGACCACTATTTGATTTGTGGTTTGGCTCTCATACTTTGCTAATTTCTCTTCTAAATAGGAATGAAACTCTTTCGAAAGAGTGCCAGTTTCATCAGTCACTCTTTCCCTGAGTATGTATGCATCTTTCGCTTGTAAGGAAAGACAAAAGAGAAACAAAATGACCAAAACAAATCGATTCATACCAAAGAAAGCATAAACATTTTTAAAGAAATGCAAATCTTTCTTTCAGGAAATGTCTTTTGATTTGGAATTCACATTCATTTTTTTAAAGGCATTGGGATGAGAACCAGTTTGTTTTTTGAATTCCGAATAAAAAGCGGATCTGGATCCAAAGCCAGAATTTTTCCCAACTTCAGTAACATTCATATCGGGTTCAGAGATTAAAAGAGACTTTGCATGGGAAATTCTGTATTTGTTCAATAATGAAGGAAAATTTGATTTATAATGTGTATTAACCAAGTCACTCATCTGGTGGTATGTTATTCCCAAAAGTTGGGCCGCTTTTTCCTCTGAAAAATTTGGGTCTAAATAAACTCTTTCTTTTTCCAAAAGTTCGTTTAAGCGACTTGTGATTTGGACAAGATCCACATTTTGAAATAAATTTCGATTTTTCAAGGCCTGTAGGCCTTTTTCTTTTCCTCCCTTGTGCGCTAATAAAAGGCTATAAGCGATTTGAAAGGGAAGCCATACTACCGAAGAATATATTACGTAAACTTGGTACGGATAAAAATCTAAATGATACAAGACTCTAAAAAATATCAGCAATAAAAAGACCATCCAAGTGATCAGGTAAAGTCTTGGCCTTGTATTTTGTGTTTGGCCAACATGTGTTACATAAAGCCAATAAAATGCTAAGATAAAATTGATCAATGCAACAAAGATTCTGTATTCTCTGAATAGATCTGAATACGGAATGATAAGATACAGCAGACCAGAAATAGCAAACAGCCAAAAGATTCCCTTTTTGTACAACCGCTTCTGATTTGAAAAATCAAAACTAGCTAAATATAAGAAGAAGGCAAATTGTAAAAGTGCAAACCAGATGTAAAAAGAATGTGTTACTAAAAGATTTGATTCTCCAAAGATAGAAGCAGGCACTTTACCGTGCATACAGTACACAAGCAAATAAAACGATGCATAAAAAAATACGAGGGCAAGAAAGACCGGATTTCTATTTTTGAAAAACATTTGCAGACCCCAAGCCAAAAAGATGAGTCCCATGAAACTAAGACTTACAAATGCTAAAAACCTCACCATCAGTATGCCTCTGTATTGGTCCTCACTCAATAAGCGAATCGGATAGTTCAAATCATCGGTTGTCCTTACGCGCAAATAAAAAACCTTCCTCTCTTTTGGAGAGAGGGAAATTTGAAAATGAGGGAAAGGAGAAAGAACTCCAAGCCAAGACTCCCAATGGTATCCTGCGTATTGGTCTAGGATTTGGCCATCTGTTGACTCGGAGCACAACTCGAGATCAGGGATGTGGATCCACTGCAATAGGATAGAACCTTTCCAGGGGATCTCGTTTTCGTTTTCGAGGGCAAATCTGAGCCAAATCCTGGGCTCAATCACTGATATGCGCAGTGCCTCTTTGCTCCCATTTTTAGCCCATTCCTTTGCCTTCAGTGAGGCGAGTGAGGCATGGTTGCAGATAAACTGATTTTCCGTAGCATCCGACCTGCGGTATTCCACCCGACCACTCAAATTGACCCCACCAATTTCCTTGGGCCCAGGCTGGCAGGAGATGAATACGAGGAGAATGGCGAGGAAGAGAAAGATTCGGCGCATCTAATGGAAATCCTCCTACTCTGCTTTCGGAACGCAAGCCCGCTTTTCCTTGGATTTTGGAAAAATCCAGCCTTTTAATTTGTCCAATTTTATATTTCTGGACACTTTTTGGGCACAAACATTTCCTCGACTTAGGAGCATAAATCCCATGGACTACCAAGCAATGGCCAACAACCTTTTGAACCCACCGGTACTTTTTTTCTTTTTAGGTATGGGTGTGATTCTATTCAAATCAGATCTGAGATTGACGGACGGAGTGTCCAAATTTTTATCCTTATATCTTTTGTTTGCAATTGGCTTCAAAGGTGGACATGAACTATTTCACTCCCCCTTCCAAGAAGAGCATCTACTTACATTGATCTCCTGCATGTTTATGGCATTTTTCATTCCGATCTATTCCTTCTTTATCTTTAGATTGAAGCTGGATTACCATAACTCGGCAGCTCTTGCCGGAAGTTTTGGTTCGATTAGTGCGGTCACTTTTGTGACTGCCGGTGCTTTTTTGCACAACCTAGGTTACGAATACCAAGGATTTATCGTAGCTGGAATGGCTCTTATGGAATCTCCCGCTATTGTCATCGCTGTTATTTTGGATCGCTTGGCAGGACAGAAAGACAAAGGCGGTGAGTCAATCCAATGGAAAAAACTCCTTCACGAAGCTTTCTTTAGCTCTTCGGTTTACATTCTGATCGGCTCACTTATCGTAGGCTATCTTTCCGGTGAAAGTGGATGGAATACAACAAAACCATTTACTGAGGATATATTCAAAGGATTGCTGAGCTTCTTTCTTTTGGACAAAGGAATTGATGCGGCTAAGCAAATGAAGGATCTAAAAAATACAGGAGTCTTTCTCATTCTTTCTTCACTCGTGATAATGGTAATCAATGCTTTAATTGGCATCGCATTGGTGAAGATCATAAAGATGCCTCTAGGAGATTCCTTAATGTTCGTAGTCTTGTGTGCATCGGCTTCTTACATTGCTGTGCCTGCGGCAATGAAAGATTCCATACCAGAAGCAAACCCGAGTATGTACCTCACGGTTGCCTTATCCATTGTGTTTCCTATCAATATCATTTTCGGAATTCCACTTTATTTTCAAATTCTGAAAGAACTTGCTGGGGTGTAGCCTTGTTTGCAAAAGGCAGGCAAACCATTCAGTCGTATTTCTTTTCTGGGCTTCTTTTGTTTCTCCTTTGTATTTCTATTTCGATATTGGGAGAAACAAAAACGGAAGAAACGCAAAGCCCTGAAAAGTACAAATCTCCGATGGCCACAAAGGGGATAGAACCAGAATACGCAAGGCATATGTTTGTGGAGCCTGAGCTTGCCGCAAAGGTAAACAAACAAACTTCCTTCTGGGTTAACGATGTTCTTCGTATTGGATTCTACTTACGGCCTAGACAGGAATCTCGTTATAATTTGGATTTCAATCGCTCCAATGCTGCCTATGTGGACAGAACAATGCAGACTTCTTCCTTATTCTTACTATTTGAGCCAAATGAGTACGTAACGGGAAAGATCACCATTCAAGATGCAAGAGTATGGGGAGGAGACTCGCCGGCAAATGTTGGTGATATTCGAGCTGTTTTTTTTAACAATACACCTAGCATAAGTAGTTCAACACAGACAAATTCCGCAGCCCTAAACACTACTGGCATTCGGGAAGCATTTGTGATGGTAAAGAAACTACCTTTGCAAATGAAAATGCAAGTGGGACGACAAATCTGGGCCTATGGCGATCAACGTATGCTAGGTGGTGCCAATTGGACAATCAATGGATTGTCCTTTGATGGGATCAGATTGATGTATGATGAATCAAATCTAAGACTACATATATTTGCAGCAAGACCATACTGGACTCAAAGTGGCGTGAACGGAGTCGTATCTGCAAATGATCCTAAAGTAAATTCGAACGCCAAAGGATCCGATACGACAATCTTCGGAACCTACAATACCATTAAACTTTTTGATGCGGTTGCATTAGATCTGTATTCAATCAACGTCGTTAGAAAATGGATACCCAATACATTCAATACCGCAACAGGATTGCCAAATCCTTCTCCCCATGACCCATTGGCTCTCAACCGGGCAAAACAAAACCAAGAATTGTATACTGTAGGATTTCGGCTTACCAACCGAACAAATGGTAATTTCCTCCCAAAAGACAAGGCATGGGATTGGACTTGGGAGAGTGCCTGGCAAGGTGGCTATACTGGAAGAAGAGTCCAAGAAAGATTTTTGGGTTCTTATTTGACTGGAAGTTTTCAGAACGTACTCACAGAAAGGGAAAAGTATTCAGGACAGATGCATGTTTTTCAAACGGGCTATACTTTTTTCGAAAAACTGAGATTAGGTGCGCAATGGATTTACGCCTCAGGAGATAAGAATCGAACCGATGGAAGTTCTTCGTCCTTCCAAACACTTGCAAATCCAAGGTTTTCTACCATACCCTATTTTAATAATTTTGCAGGTATATCAGAGAACATAGATACAAAAAATATCATTTCAAGAAGTATATCTGTTTCCTACCAAACGGAATCTTACGGAACATTCCAAATTTCTTATTTTCAAAATGACAAAGCAGAAAAGCAAGATGCTTGGTATGCAATCAATGGAGCTGGCAATTCTACTGCTAATATTGGGCTAATGAATAGTTCTCCCGTTTCGCCTGACAAAGGAAGTACGGAGAACTTTGCGGACAATCCATATGCACAGCCTTATCGTCTTGGCAAAAGATTATATACAGAAGTTGACCTTACCTGGATGGGCTTGATCAATGACAATGTCTCCATTTGGATTGGAGTTGGGTATCTACGAGCAGGTGATGCGATCGCAAATTACCGCAATTCGCCCATAGTCTTCAATCCCATTACAGGTAATTTTGATTGGAATGCAGATGCTTTCCTAGGAAGGAATACCCTTGCAAGGAATGGCTCTATGGCCTATTTCCAAGTAAATGCTGCATTTTAAAAAAAGTTCGATTTTTTTTCCCTAAGGAATTTGATAGTTTCAGATTCCCCAAGGAAAGATGATTGAGCAAAGAAACGAAACAAAGACGAGTTCGCAATAGCCTTTCTCGCGAAGAGATTCGCAATGTTTCTCTCTTGATTCTCAAAGAAGAAGGCATTGATGCTCTTTCCATGCGTCGGATAGCTCACCGTTTGGGATGCAGTGTTGCCAGTCCTTATTCATATTACGAAAGTCAGATTGATTTGGTCAAAGACCTCATTAAACACGGCGAAGACGAACTTCTGGCTATGTTAAAAGATGCTGTGCCACCTGGAGAGAATGTTTCCACCTTTGATAAGTTAGCGGGCATCGCCCGTGCTTATTTTCGATTTGCAAGTATCAACAGAGAACTTCATAAAATCATGTTTGTAACAGATTATGGAGCCTTACACAGAAAAGCCTTTCCGCAACTTCCAAAAAGTTATCGATTCTTTTTGGAAACTTTACGGGAAGGTTTTGAGACAGGCGAAATCAAATACCCGATACAAGAATACACTGCCATTGCACGGCTTATGTGGAGTTGGATGTATGGCTTGCTTGTTTTGGATATGACTGGCATGCTGCGAAAACGCAAATCAAGCGAAAATCCAATTGAAGAGGGAATTTCTTATTTCCAGAAACTCCTCTCTTCAAATCCATAAAGCATCAAACGGATGTATGTTGGTTTTCTTCCTCAATTGATGTAAAGTCTCCTACATCAACTTGCTTCCGTTCTTTAAGTCGGATCATTTCATTTCTAACAATTTCAATGACTTGGTTTGCTTCCATAGGCTCCCAGATTGGATTGCCAACAGATATTCTAGATTTTTTGTTCATATTGTACGAATCAATATAGAATGTCACGATAGGCAAATTGTATCGTTTGCTTAGAACTGCCATTCCTCCATGCAACTTTCGATTCTTTCTGAACCCACGAAAATAAGTCCCCTCAGGAAAGATACCTAGTGCAAGATTGCCTTTGGCAATCCGCCTACGAATCTCTTGGATGGTACTCGGATCATTTTCGTTTCGATTCAAAGGGATTAAATCCATTGACTTAACGATCCCTTTGATCAACTGCTCTTTCCGAACCTGCCCTGGACGCAATTTTTTAGCACCTTTTACACGTTTACCGGCATCATAACTTGTCATCGCAGTCGCATATATACCATGCTGCTTCATAAAATGCCTTATCATAAAGGCATCGTAAGGCATCGAGATCAGTCTTAAAAATTTATTTCTAGGTTTGATGTGATTAGAAACAGCTATGAATGTCTTTCCCTTTAACTCTGTTAGAATATGCTGATTTTCATACTCACAGGGACGTAATCCATACACCAAACGCATTGGTTTTATGATCATCCACATTAAAATAAATCCGATTGTTCTACCTAAAATGTACACGTATCACCTACTCTCTTTCTGTATGAATCCAATAGTCCAAAGAGGTTGCAAAAAAAAACGTTACAAATTTGTTTCGATTCTCAGCTTGGAAATGGATGCCTCGCTTCGTTCGGATCATTTGTCTATTTTGTGTTTTTTTGTTTCCATTATTCTGCCAAAATACAGAAAAAAACCAGGAAACAGAGCGCGATTTCGTATTCATTAGCCTTGCGACGGCTGGCTACGATATTCTAGATGAAGCCAGAGCTAAGATCGGGATTTTCCCTCGTATTCCAAAGGGAGCCGAAAACGATACCCCCTCCCAAATCCAACTGGGGTCTCGTATCTTCCAAGATAAAACTTTATCACTGAACTCAGCACAGTCCTGTTCCACATGTCACTTGTTAAGCGGAAGAAACATAGGCACCGACGGACAATCCGTATCTAGAGGGACCTTTGGTCAATTGGGAAGGCGAAATGTGCTTAGTATCTTAAATGTAGGCCATTTGGAAACCTTATTCTGGGACGGTCGAATGGACAGTTTGGAATCGCAAGCCCTTCTACCATTTACAGATGCCAATGAAATGGCTTTACCTTCCCAAACAGAGCTTCTGAATCGATTCAATCAAGGGAGTGCATATAGTTCAGAATTTACAATAGCATTCCCTGAAAATCCAAACATTAACATTTCCAACATAGGGCGTGCAATCGCTGCTTTCGAAAGATCTTTGAATTCTAGAAGTCGTTTTGATGATTTTATGGATGGCAATGTCTTTGCCCTTTCTTCCGAAGAGAAAATAGGACTCAAATTGTTTTTAAATCTGAACTGTATCTCCTGCCATTCAGGACCTATGTTAGGTGGAAAAAAATTTGCTAAATTGGATTCTGTTTATAGCTACAATGCGACAGATTTGGGTAGATTTGAAGTGACTGGGAACTCAAATGATAGATTTTTCTTTCGAACCCCTTCCTTACGCAATGTTGCCTCTACGCAACCATACTTCCATGATGGTAGTGTATCCTCTCTTTCCGAAGCAGTTCGTAGAATGAATCACTACGAAGCACCGCGTCCGATTTCGGAACAAGAGGTACAAACGCTTGTTATATTTTTAAGATCTCTTTCTGATTCTACAAGACCGAGTCCTTAATTTTTTTACTTGACTCTCTGCTTACAATTTAAAGATTGGTGTTAACCTTCAGGGAGGAAACAGGTGAAATTCCTGTGCTGACCCGCAACTGTATGCTGAATGATAGCCAACAAGCAATCGTTTGGTGAGCCAGATCTTCCCCGCAAAGATGACCTCGTGGATTGGGGTCTTTGCACTATACGCCTAGTCGCGTAGGGGCCCCGAAGGAAACGGGGCAACCTTATGGACATTACTAGGTGAAACAGTATCCTTTCGTTCTGAAACAACATACATGCTCATCCTCGGAATTCCAGAAATGTTCCCCTAAATTCAATCAAATTTAGGAGATTCTGAATGAAAAAACCAATTCAACTCGTTTTAGCAATGTTGCTTTTAACATTTGCTATTCAATGTAGCCAAGATGACAACAAAGTCTCAAAGTCAACAAGCGATGGAAACTTACTTCTTGCTCTTGTTCAAGCGCAAGAAGTAAATCGTCTTCTTAACCGAGAATCCTCACAAATTGAAATTAGAGGAGCTTGGAATCAGTCAAGTTGCAGCTCTGGAACATGCGGCACGACTGTTTCAGCTAAAGTTTATATAGACACTGATCTCGGCAGCCAAACCGGATTCTTCTACCAGGAAAATCCACCGACTTGTTTTACAGGTGGTGGCTGTACGACGGCGAACGGGGCACAGTTCTCCAGCTTTTTCCCAGCGAATTATTCTATTGTCGAGTATGATAATACAGCGAGAGAATTATTTTATCAAAATAGATCCTCGAAAAAGTTCGCTGCATTTGTTTGGGTCATTCAAGATGGAGAAACATTAATTTGTGATGTTTTCAATGCTAAGGACACTTTAGCGGAAGCAAAAACTGATCTAAGGTCAAGACAATCAGCCAATACTGTTTCCACTTCCTCTCCGAAGTCAAGAGGTTGTAATGGAAACTTTGCTTTTAACATAATTCGAAAACAAGAGTAAATTCAGTTTGGATAGAAGTTGGTTTTTTAAACCAACTTCTATTCTAGTTATTTACGTTATAAATACTTCAATCGACGTAGTTTTTTTTCGATCGATAAAAATCATTTCCAAGTATTTTAGAAACGATTTTCCATCCATCATTAGGTAAGATTTATATGCTCTAGGAGAATAGATACAAAGGATTATGAACTTATTTTTTTGCTGATATCTCTGCTAATAGAACAGTTATATTGTCCTTCCCTCCGTTTGCATTGGCAGCATCTACCAGAGCTTCTACACAATCGAAACCATTGTATTGCAAGAGAATATTCTGAATTTCCTTATTGCCGATTAAACCGTGCAATCCGTCCGAACAGAGCAATATTTTATCCTTTGCTTGGATTTTGAACTTAAAATCAACCGGTTTTATCTGTCCTGATGGACTTAAAGCTTGGGAAACAACATTACGTTTGGGATGTGATTCTGCTTCTTTGGGAGTGATCTTCCCCAAGCGAACCAAGTTGGAAACAAATGTTTGGTCCTCGCTCATCTGGACAAGCTCTTGGTCTCGAAGTAAATACAGCCGACTATCTCCTACTTGGGCACAGTGTGCTGATCCACCGGAAAGATAACAACAGGTAACCACTGCTCCCATTTTTGCTAAATCATGATTGCCTTCGGCCAATCGTTTGAGATTTTGATTGGCACCTAGGAGAGCAGTTACAGGAATTTGGCTGGTTTTGCCTTCTTTGATTTCATGCCAATGTTCGGCGATGTGAGTTGCTATACTTTGGCTTGCAACTTGTCCACCTTGTAAACCGCCCATTCCATCAATGGCAGCTAAAAATATTCCTTCTGTTCTAAAGACTTGGTCTATCCAAGATAATTTTTTTTCTGCTTGGGCGTATTCAAATAACTTACCCTTCAGAATTAAGTAGTTATCCTCATTTATGAGTCTCACCTTTCCTACATCACATTTCGAATAGATAGATACTTTCATCTTTAACTTATTAGGCGAACTAATCCATCCTGGAATACTGATTTACATTTGCAAGGAATTAAACAGCAGTCCAACCACCATCAACGGGTAAGGCGACTCCAGTGATAAATGATGCTTCATCTGTAAGCAGAAAAATGCAAGACTTTGCTACTTCCAAAGGATTGGCCATTCGACCAATCGGATGCATCCCCTCAATTGCTTTTTTAGTTTCTTCTGGTTTTCCAAAAGCATTTAAAATAATATCGCTCATATCGGTTTCGATAACTCCAGGACAGATTGCATTGACCCTGATTTTTTTATTAGCGTATTCTAATGCAACACTCTTTGTCAATCCGATGAGTGCATGTTTTGTGGCGGAGTAAACTGCATTTCCTTTGTAACCGACCAAACTAGTAGCAGAGCCTATGTTTACAATTGCACCACCATTTGTCTTCATCAACTGTATCTCTTCTTTAAGGCAATACCAAGTGCCCTTAACATTCGTGTCGATGACTGCCATTGCCATATCTTCAGGATATTTATCAATCAATGCTATGGTTCCCAATAAACCGGCGTTATTTACCGCGATGTCCAATGATCCGAAGGATTCTTTGATCTTTTGAAACATCTGTTTGATTTGCTCAGGAGAAGAGAGATCACATTGCAAAAAACATGACTTAGGAGATACTTTTTGGATTTGTTGGACTGCTTCTTTGCCCTTCTCTTCCCTTCTCCCAGATACGATTACAGTGGCACCTTTTTCTGCGAGTTGTTTTGCGATTTCCAAACCCAAGCCAGATGTGCTACCGGTGACCAGTGCTATTTTGTTTTGAAATTGGCTCATTCAAGTCCTCTTGCTGCGATTTAGGTTTTGCGGTGCTTCTTTCACTTTTTTATAGTATACTTTCCATAACTCTTCGGCTCTCGTAAACAAAACATTCAAGTCAGTGTACTTTCCGTAGTTCAATTCTTCGGCCAAACTTAAGAAATAGCGGATTTCATTTAGGCAAGCTTTCACGATATCCAATGATTTAAGTTTTTCTTTTCTAAATGGAGACTTTCTCGCCTTTGCAGAAGCATTTACCGCTTTGACTGCATACTTTCGCAATCCATTTGCGATAAATTCTTGTTCTTTATCTGGCAAATCATTCGCTATTGAGTACACATTTTTTAGGATCTTGAGAGTAGAAATCCAAAGTGGAAACTTTTTATAAACATCGCCAAACTTCCTCATCTCCTCGGAAGTATTTTGTATGTCCAAATCTTTGGCTTGGATCAATTGCAAAAATTCCTGTGGAATAGGTACTACGCGCCTAGCTTCATAATCAAAAAACAAAACTGAAATACGAACTCGACTAACAGAGATGTTACCATGATCTTTCGTCAAATGAAAGAAGAGCTCAAATGACTTTTCTCTTAAATTTTCGATAGTGACTCTTGCTTCTACCAAGTCACCAAAAAGCAGTTCTGACTCATAGGTAACGGTTGCGTTACTAAAAATAATACTTCGTCCATAGATATCCAAAACGGAAAAACCAAGGTATTGGAAGAATTGTAAGTGAGCCTCCAAAACCAAATCCAAAACGGTTGCAAAGGAAACATGCAACTCCCCCCACAAGTCTGTCTTCCGAATGGGAATTTCCGTCTTAAAATGATAACGATTGGGAAGAGGGAGTTCTACTTTTGCCATGGATTATTTTTGGTATCGATTGCGAAATGCCTCTGGAACTGGCATTGTTTTCTTCTCTTTGTAGTCAAAAAAGATGAGAACAGTTTTTGAAAGCGCAGCTAATTCTCCATTTTCTTTTATAACGGCTGTAATAAGATCGAAGGATTTATTTCCAAAATTTGTAGGTTGGATTCTGAAGGTTAAGACTTCACCTGCCTTTACTTCACTTTTAAACTCCACTTCCATTTTGGGTACGATGATATTGGATCCTGCAAAATTCCATTTGGAATCTCCATTGGAGGCGAGGAAAAGATCAAATGCTTCGTTGATCAAAAGCACCATGTTCTCATATGTCACATGACTAACGTATGCACCTGTTGCCGTTATGGCGCTTCGTGCATCCGCGTGTCGAACAGGGAATTTTGTCTCATAAGCAAAGTCAGTTGGTAAATTAAATCCAGTTTCTCCCATATTCCCTCACATACACAATAAAACCTTGATCAGCTTAAATATCGACCTTTGCAATTACGATCTTTAAAAAAGCAAAAACTGAGTGGACAAGCAAATCAGTAGCACATAGATAGAATCTACCTTTTTGTATAGGAGAGTGCATGACCGAGAGAAGAAACCAAAGAGTTGTGATCACTGGCATCGGCGTAATCTTACCAAATGCACTTTCCGTCCAAGACTTTTGGGATCACATGAAAAAGGGAGAGTCGCAAGTTGATTTTTTAACTCGCTTCTCCACAGAAGATATTCGCGTTAAAACAGGCGCCGAATTACGCGAATTTGACTATAGCACCCATTTACCTGACCTTAGCCCCGCTCACGCTCGTTATTACAACCGCGAAACACTCGCCATTATGTCTGCATTAGGCGACGCACAAAAAGATGCTGGTTTAAACCGCAATTCTGTTGCCCCATCTAGGGTGGGATTCATCGACTCATCTTCTCGTGCCTCATTGGCCTGGTGGGAGCATGCTTGGCAAATTTATAATGATTCTAAAGATGACAAAATTTTTGATAAATATGCCGTTCTTACGTCCATGGCATCAAATCCAACAAACCTAACTGCGATTTATGCGAATATCCAGGGCTTTGTCACTACAGTGACTGCCGCTTGTGTAGGTGGTCACCATGCAGTTGCCCTTTGTTATCAGGCGATCCGAAAAAATCGAGCGGACGTAATGTACGCAGGTGGGCATGAGTTTCCTTTACTAAAACCATTGATCAAAATGTACTCTGATCCGAGTAGTTCGGTCATGTCCACAGAATCCAAAGATCCAAAAAAAGCAATGAGGCCCTATGATCGATCTCGAGAAGGTTTTGTCTTAGGAGAAGGTGCAATTTGCCTTTGCCTAGAATCCTATGACCATGCAGTCAAAAGAGGAGCTAGGATCTATGCAGAAATCAATGGTACACTTAGTTACAATGAAGCGAGCCATGCCATGAGAATGGATATGACAGGCAGTAAAGCGGCAAAAGGACTTTCCGATCTTCTGAGAATTGCCAGGCACCCACTGAAAGATATTGATTACTTTTGTGGTCACGGAACAGCGACGCACAACAACGACTTAGCAGAAAGCCGAGCGATCAAATTGCTCTATGATGGCGCCCCTGTAAGCACCTGGGCTCCCGTTGGTTCCATAAAACCCATCTATGGTCACACCTTCGGCGCCGCAGGCATCATCAACCTGGCAGCTTCCGCTTTAATGATCCACAACCAAACGCTAGTTCCAACAATCAATTTAAAAGATCCGGATGATGAGTGCGACCATGACCATATCGCCGAAGGTTATCGAGAACAAAAGGTCAAAAATATCATTTCTTTGGCATTTGCCATTGGTAGCCAATCCTCGTTTGTGAGTTTAGCAAAGGTCGAATAAACATTCATGCCTAGAAAGCCTCAAATTTTTAGCGATCCGGACACGATGATCCGAGAGCTGATCCCTCTGGGGGCCTACCTCCATTTGGCTGCCACCATGTCTCGTCCAAACGCTTTAATCTACGCTCTCGCCAGGCAATTTTTTGATAAAGATCCAAAATTCACCGTGAGTGTTGCCGGCTTACATTCAAGTGCACATGCTCTCACTATGAGTGGAGTCCTCTCCAAAATCATCACTGGATTTGCCGGAGACAATTACCCTCGGCCACAACCGAACGCTTTGTATTCTAACATTTTAAAGGGAGAACCTTTTGAAGCAGAACTTTGGTCTCTCTTGACCCTTGTCCAACGACTGCAAGCAGGTGCTATGCGTTTGCCAGGATTTGTGACAAATTCTTTGGTTCGAACAGACATGATCACCGACAAACTCGGAAAAACGGTCCATCTCTATCAGGCTCCCGACTCAACAGAAAAGGATCCAAATCGATTTGCTGTGATCCAACCCTTACATCCCGATTACACTTTAATCCATGCAGTTTTGGGAGATGAAGATGGCAATCTTGTTCTCACTCATCCTTCTGGGGAAGGAGTATGGGGAGCGATGGCCGCGACAAAAGGTGTTGTTGCCAGTTGCGAACGGATTGTTCCCAGTGGAAGTATACCAGCAGAACTAATCTCCATTCCTGGGACCAAGGTGATCGGCCTTTGTGAGGCAAATTTTGGTGCCCATCCACAATCCTTACGAGTGTTTCCTTTGCCTCACCTTTCCATTTTCAAAGACCTTTCCACCTATATGGATGACTATGAATTTCAGATTGAGGCAAACCAAGCTGCTGCAGGAGAGGAAAAGTTTCGCAAACGATGGATGGAGGAATGGGTCTACGCTCGAAAGACCCATGAAGAATACCTAGGGCATTTAGGAAGCCAAAGGCTAAGAAAACTCAAACAACTTCCGCAGCCACAAGATCTCATGCCTGCCCAGGACCCAGAGTCAGTCAATGACTCAGAACAGATGATCATTCTTGCGGCAAGAGCTATCATGGAACATGTGAAACGAAGAGGTTACACCACCCTCTTAGCAGGTATAGGAGCAGCACATATCGCCTGTTGGACGGCAGCTCGACTCCTTGAAAAGGAAGGGATACGAGTCCATGTGATGACGGAACTGGGATTTTATTCCATGACTCCCTCTATGGGAGATGTATTTTTATTTAGCCAATTGCATGCAAATGGCTCTCAAGGACTTTCAGACATCACTCAAATTTTAGGTATGCTTGTACCCGATAAGTGTTTGGGAGTCATGGGTGCTGCAGAAATTGATTGGTTTGGGAATGTGAATTCCATCGCAACTTCGAAAGGTAAATTTATTGTAGGTTCTGGTGGGGCCAATGATATCGCCTCCACCGCAGATTGTATCATTGTTGCTAAGGCAATCCGCCAGAGATATGTCAGAAAGGTAAACTTTATCACTACCAATGGAGATCGCGTCAAAGAGGCAGTCTGTCAATTTGGCCGTTTCCGTCGGGACAAGATGGAACATATCTTTGAATTCACCAATTGGATAGCTCCTCCTTCCGATCCTGAGATGGACAGTGAAGAAGCAGTACTCAAATTTACCAATTGGTTTGCGCCCGATGAAGTTCCACCCAAAGAAGAACCAAAACCAACTTCTGAGGAGCTTACGATCTTACGGTCGCTTGATCCAGAGCGCATTTATATAGAACAGTTTATGGTTTACAGAAGCCTTCCAGGAGAATGAAATGAGTCGCATGGGCAGCAAAGATTTGAAGTATTTGGGAGTGGAGTTCCGAGGTGTAGGTCACTACTTGCCGGAAAGGGTGATTTATAATGATGAGATCAAAAGTCGACTCAAATACCCAGAAATGCACCCTGCAGAAAAGGCGGTCATAGGAAATATTGGGGTCACAGAAAGACATAGAGTGAACGAAACAGAAACCGTTCCCTACATGGCAATGAAGGCCGCACAAGACGCGTTAGCCGACGCAAAGATGAAACCGGAAGAAATTGACCTTTTCATCTTAGCAAACTGGACAGATAGGTATTATCTTCCCGACTTGGCACCTCAAGCTAGCAAACTTACTGGCACAAAAAATGCTCTCGCCTTTGACATTTCCACCGCTTGCACAGGCTTTGTGCATGGTGTTCAAATGGCGGCCTGCTACTTACAATCGGGTCGTTGGAAAAATGCTCTGGTTGTTGGTTCTGAACGATTTTCAGTACGGACTCGTATGGGTGGCTATGGTGAGTTCACTGCTGGGGATGCAGCAGCTGGTGTAGTACTCTCCGCAAATCCCCAAACCGATACAGGCCTCATTGACTCGTTTCTAGTCGATGTAGCCGACCTTGCGGATATTATCGTGACGGGTCCTCCTCCTCAAAGTTATGTCAAGAGTTATCCAGAGTTAGTAACAAATGCTGCGGATTTGACTTTAAAAGCCTTTGATTTACTCATGGAGAAATACGGTCTCACAGAGAAAGATGTAGACTGGGTCATTCCACACCCGGGGACTGATGTAGTTGTTCAGGATGTTTTGAATCGTATCAAGTTTCCGAGAGAGAGAGTATTGGGCAATTTTGATCGAGTGGGAAATGCTTCTGCTGCTTCCATCCCAATCGTGATTTCTGAATATTATAAAAAGGGAATCATCAAAAAAGGACAACTCCTTCTCACGCCGGCAGTCGGTGGTGGGTTTTACTGGGGTGGTTTGTTGTTTCGTTTTTAGTTTTGAAGAGAGTTAGATTATGATTTCACTTTCCGGATACCAAATCCGCAAACGGATGAATGCAGAAGGTTCTCCTTCACAGGTGTATTTAGCCGTATCCAATGAAGAAAATAAAGAGGTTGTCGTAAAGTATGTTGGCATCTCTGACCCTTTACATGCAGCGATTGTAAACTTAAGAAATGAATTCGAAATCTTAACCTACCTGCACAAAGAAGGACTAGGCATAAAGCCTTTCGAGTTTCGAAGGTTGCCAGATGGGCACGCACTAGTCATGGACTACTTAAAAGGGCTCTTTTTGCCCGACATGGTAGAAAACAAAGATGCCCACATCATGCCACTTAACATGTTCTATGACGTTGCAATTACCTTGGCTGAAGACCTTGCAGAGTTGCACCGCCATAAAGTAATGCATAAGGACATCAAACCAGACAACGTCATTTACTTTCCAGATAGAAACAAAGCAAAATTGATCGACTTTGGAATTTCAACCAGACTCTCCAAAGAAGAAAGCGGCTTCTATGCACCCAACCAATTAGAAGGTTCCGTTCAGTACATTTCCCCTGAACAAACAGGTCGTATGAACCGATCGGTTGACTATCGCACGGACTTTTACTCTTTAGGTATCTTATACTATGAGCTTAGCACAGGACAATTGCCATTCAAAGGTTCAGACCTTATGGAGATTATCCACTCTCACATTGCGAAGCCACCTCGTCCACCCATAGAAGTCAACACCAACCTCCCTGCCTCTCTAAATGCGATCATTTTACGCCTGTTAGAAAAGAATGCAGAAAATCGATACCAAACTGCATACGGTCTTAAGGTAGATTTAGAAAAATCCCACAAACTATTTAAAGAGGGAAAACTAAATGAAACGTTTGCATTAGGCGCAAGAGACTTCTCAGAAGAATTCCGTATTCCCCAAAAACTTTATGGAAGAGAGGACGAACTCAAACAACTTCTTCAAACGTTCAATCGAGTTGGCTTAGAAGGAACGACCGAAGTAGTTCTCATCGGAGGTTATTCCGGAGTCGGTAAGTCTTCCCTAGTAAAAGAAGTCCAAAAACCGATCACTGCTCTCAGAGGATATTTTCTGAGTGGAAAATACGACCAGTACAACCGTAGCGAACCTTTCAGTGCCATTTTACAAGTATTCTCCTCTCTGGTTCGTATGATCTTAACAGAACCACCTGAATCCATTGCACGTTGGAAGGAAAGGATTATCTCTGCCCTAGGTAGCAATGGAAAGGTAATCACAGATATCTTACCTGATTTAGTTCATATCATCGGCGAACAAAAGTCAGTTGCAGAAATGGGTGCCAGCGAGAACGCAAACCGATTCTATGCGGTATTTTTGGATTTTATCCGAGTCTTCGCGGACCGAGAGCATCCTCTTGCCATCTTTTTAGATGACATGCAATGGGCAGATTCTGCTTCGCTACAATTGCTCCGTACACTTTTGGATGACCGTACGACTGGTTCTC
This sequence comes from Leptospira ryugenii, assembly GCF_003114855.1. Classification (NCBI taxonomy): domain Bacteria; kingdom Pseudomonadati; phylum Spirochaetota; class Leptospiria; order Leptospirales; family Leptospiraceae; genus Leptospira; species Leptospira ryugenii. The sequence goes on from NZ_BFBB01000007.1 coordinate 273,733, forward strand.
TTTTTATCATGCTCGCATACAGAGACAATGAAACAGATGCAAACCATCCTTTTACAATTTTAATTGAAGATATCAAAAAAGAAAGTGGTAGCCTTCCCAACATCAATTTAAAACCGCTTAACATCGATCATATTGCCGAACTCTTAAGTGATTCTTTATACACAAGTAGAGAAAATGTTCGCGAGTTAGCTGAACTATTAGCTTCCAAAACAGGCGGAAACCCATTTTTTATCACGGAACTATTGAAACAATTGATCCGCCAAGATTTGATACGCTTTGACTCGACTGCTGGCGAGGAAGGACAAGGTGCTTGGGTTTGGGAACTCAGTAAAATTAAAGATGCCGCTATCTCTGATAATGTTGTCGAGTTGCTATTGGAGAGGATGCGTTCTCTTCCCAAAGAAAACCAAGATCTCCTTAGGACTGCTTCGAGCATCGGCAACCAATTTGACTTGTATACCCTTTCTCAAATCACCCATTACCATTATGATGAGATTATCAAATTGGTTTCTGGCACCGTGCGTGAAGAGCTTTTCATTCCCCTAGGTGAAGACTACCGCAAACTTGATTCCCTAGGTAAGGAAGATAACGAAGAGAACAAACAGACAGCTATGTCAATTCGACTTCGGTTTCAACACGACCGAGTCCAACAAGCTGGTTACGAACTTCTTTCCGAAAAAGAGAGACCAGAGCTGCATTATGCAATCGCTAAGGTCATACTGTCAAATACTTCAAAAGAACTTCTAGAAGAGAAGATCTTTGATATTGTCGGACATTGTAACAAAGCAATACCAGCCACGAACAATGCAGATGATTACAAAAAGTTTCTAGAGCTTAACCTCATCGCCGCCAAACGAGCTAGAAGTGCGGCAGCATATTCTCCTTGCCTTGACTATTTAAAACAAGCCGAGAGCCTACTCCATAATATTCACAAAAACGAAGACCAAATTTGGAATAGCGATTACCAACAAGCGTACGATTTGTACAGAGGACTTGCCGAAGCAGAATATTTGAATGGAAATTTCGAAGCTTCAGAGTCACTCATATTCCGAATTCTGAAACATGTAAAAACACCACTCGAAAAAGCAGAAACCTACAAGATCTTAATTGTCCAATACTCTTTAAAGGCTGCCTACAAAGAATCAGTAGATGCCGGATTGGACGCGCTTAGGCTTTTGGGTATTGATATTTCAAAAGAAAATGTGGACGAGGCTATTGGAAAAGAAGTAGCACGCATCAAAGAATTGTCGGAAGGCAAAGCAACTGAGACCCTTATCGATGCACCATTGATGGATAAACCAGAGATGAGAGTTGCTGTCACTCTACTTACTGATTTGATGAGCCCTTGCTGGAACTCTTATCCAAACATGTTTCCGCTCTTAGTATTCCGCACCGTAAATCTTTACCTAGAACACGGGATGAACCCAGTATCATACGGCTATTCTTGTTACGGAATTATTTTAGGAAGTGGATTTGGTCAATTTAAGGATGGAGATGATTATGCTACACTCGCCTATCGAATAGCAGAAAAATTCCAATCAAAAGCAGACTTAACCAAAGCTGCAAACGTACTTGCAAACTTTACAAGTCCGTGGGTGCGCCACGTCAAACATTCGGAAGAAGTCAATCGACAAGGTCTAGAAGCATCCTTAGAATCAGGCGAGTTCCAACATGGTTCCTTAGGTGCCATGAATACTCCAGTCTGTTTATTTTTCCAAGGGAAACAACTTTCTGAGTTTGCGCATGATATCAACAGACTTTTGTTATTCGGAAAAAAGGTAAAAAGTATCCTTGCAACAGAAACTGTCCTCGCATTTGACCTAATTGTAAACAACCTAAGAGGCTTAACTCCTTCTGCCATGGATTTTAGAAATGCTTCCATGTCGGAGGCAGAATACCTCAAAACATGTGAAGAACACAAAGGTTTGTATTCCATTACTCTTTACAATATTTTGAAAGCACAAGCTCTCTTTATCTATGAAGAGCCCGAGGAAGCGCTAAAACTTTTAGAAGAAGCAAACAAAAACATCGTTTTTCTTTTTGGTTTGGTGAGCAATGCAGAGCTTAATTTCTTTATCTCCTTATGTTTGGCAAGCTTGTACAAAATCCGCTCCACAAGTGAACGGAAAGAGATTGTACAAAAGATAAAAGTGAACCAAAAACAAATGAAAATCTGGGCACAATACAGCCCTGAAAATTTTTATCATAAATACCTTCTGATCGAAGCAGAACTCGCCAGATTAGAATACAAAAACTGGAAAGCTGCAAAGCTCTATGACCAAGCAGTCTCCGAAGCAAGGGCTGGAGAGTTTGTCCAAATGGAAGCAATCATTTCTGAAGTAGCTGCCCGTTTTTGGTTATCCAAGAAGAACGATAGAAATGTAGCCGAGTATTACACTGATGCGTACAAATTGTACGAGCAATGGGGAGCTCAAAGAAAGTGTCTTGAACTAAAAGAAAGATACTCGGATTACATCATTGAAAATCGTCAGTTCACTGCAGCAAAGAACTTTGCCCTTACGATTTCTGCAACTACGACCGACATGTTCTCTGGACAGTCCTTGGACCTTCAATCAGTCGTAAAAAGTTCTGTTGCAATCTCCGGAGAAATCCAATTCGAAAGTTTGATCTCAAAATTAATGTCCATCATGATGGAAAACGCGGGTGCTGAAAAAGGTGTTTTACTCCTTCGAGATGGAGAAGGTCTTTTTGTGGAAGCAGAGTATAGCGTTGGAAAGGGTGAGATGAAAACTTTGATGCATAGCCCGCTTGAGGCGTACCAAAACCTCCCAAGGTCTATCATTTACTTTACTGAGAGAACAAGGGAAATATTGGTACTCAATGCCGCTGTCCGCGATAATCGGTTTGCGATGGATAAATACATCCAAGAAAACCAAACCAAATCTGTTTTCTGCGTTCCCATTCTCAAGCAGGGAGCTCTTTCTGGAATCCTCTATTTGGAGAACAATTTGTCTGAGGGTACGTTTACTCCGGATAGATTGCAAACCATTAATTTATTGAGTTCTCAGGCTGCGATCTCACTCGACAATGCTTTGTTATACCAAAGTTTGGAAGAAAAGGTCAAAGACCGCACACAAGAATTAGCACATGCCAATGAAGAACTAGCTGATAAAAACAAACACATTACAGAATCGATCACCTACTCACTCAATATCCAAAGGGCGATGCTTCCTGCAACCGATGCTTTGAGCCAATCTTTCCGTGACTACTTTGTCTTATATTTACCCAAAGACATCGTATCAGGGGATTTTTTCTGGCACACAATTAAGGATGGCTCTGTTCTCTTCGCTGTTGCAGATTGTACGGGCCATGGGGTTCCTGGAGCTCTCATGTCGATGATTGGAATCAACTCCCTCAATGCAATTGTGAATGAAAAAGGAATTACTGACCCTGGAAAGATCCTAGAAGAATTGAACATCCGAGTGCGTACTGTGCTCCGCCAGGATGATATGGATGCCAATTCGATGGATGGTATGGACATCTGTCTTGTCCGTTACACGGGAAATTCCCTCCAATTTGCGGGCGCAAAACGACCGCTCTATCTCTTTGGTCCAGAGGGTTACCGAGAGATCAAAGGGGACAAGGCGTCCATTGGCGGAAGGCAGAAAGAACAGTTTAGAACATATACTTGCCACGAGGTTTCGTATACTCCTGGTAAAACGGTTGCTTATCTATCGACAGATGGATATACTGATCAATCGAACACAGAAAGGGTTAGGGTTTCTACGAAGAATTTCCTTAAAATTGCCGAGGAAAATTTGCAGCAACCTGGAGAAACCCAGAAGGATGCCTTCCTTTCCTTCCTCAGAGGCCACATGGGTACCGAGCAACAGAGGGATGACATTACCATAGCTGGGATTATGATTTAGCCTGAGAAATGCAGAGGAGTTAATTGGAAAACGTATGCAAAAACTAGATATTTTAAGTTACGAACAGTACAAAACCGTTTCAGACCACCGCCTTTTGATTCACTTTAAAGGTGCCCTTTACCAAGATATTTTAACAGAGTTAGGTAGCATCATCCAAACTTCAATGAAAGGCGAAACCAAATTGAAGAAAATTTTCGCCGTATTTGTAGAACTTGCCCAGAACATTCTTCATTATTCTCTTGAAAGGATAGTGAACCCTGACGAATCTACCTCAGGAGTAGGTATGATTGTCGTGACAGAGAGACCGGAAGGTTATTATGTCAGCTCAGGGAATTACATTTCTTCTTCAAAGATCGAATCTATGAAGGAAAAAATAGAGTTTATAAACGGATTATCCCCCGAAGATAAAAAAGCCTACTATACAAAACAATTGCGAGCCGATCGTCCCGACGACAGTAAAGGTGCTGGCGTGGGTCTAATAGATATCTCCAGAAAGTCCGACGGACCTTTGGTGTATTCGATCGAAGATGTTCCAGAAGGGAAATCCTTCTTTACATTGACCGCATTTTTTAAGAAGGAAGACTAAGAAATGGAAACAATCCGTATAACGAGCACAAAAAATTCTCCTGAAGTTGTCTTGGACTTTGACAACGGAATTGCGGAAGTTGTGGGAGAATCTTATCCGGAAAATGCCGTAAGCTTCTACAAACCTGTTTTCGATTGGCTCAACCAAACCATCTCGCAAAAAAAACCTTTCAAATTTGTCTTTAAATTGGATTACTTTAATACCTCTTCCTCTAAATGCATCATTGATATTCTAGACCTTTTGCAGATTTATCACTCCAATGGAGGAAAGATCAATGTAGAATGGTACTACCGCCAAGATGATGAAGATATGAAAGACACTGGAGAAGAATTTTTGGAGGATGTAGACCTCCCGCATGAATTGATTGCTTACAAATGAGTGGTGTTTTCGAAGAAGAACATGAAGCTTGGACCCAATTCCAAGTAGCCCTACAAAAGCAGGATTTAAACGCCGAAGAACTCAGGTCACTTGCAGATGCGATGACCTCACGTTTTGGCAATTTACTCAAACAAACAGAAAAGCTCACAAAGGTTGGAGATTCCGCTCAAAATAGATTGATGCGGATCCAAAACGAACTCCAAACCTCCAACTCAAAACTGGAAAAATCGATTCGAAACCTTCAGCTTCTCTCGGAGCTAGGAAAGGTAGTTACCTCTTCTCTTGATGCAAAAAAGATTCTTTCCGAACTATATGAACAATTAAAAGACGAATTAGATTTGGACATCATCTCAGTAGGTAGCTACGATAAAGAATCAGATAACGTTAAATATAAATTTTCCCTAAACCAAGGAAGTTACGTTCCGTCCATATTTTTGGAAAATCTCAACGAAGACAATTATTCCTCGATGTGCATACGAGGAAACCATGAGGTAATCGTAGAAGATATCTTACTTGAGTCAGAAGAGCGAAGAGCAGGTTTGAAGAAACAATGGGGCGAGGAAATTCGTTCCGTGGTGTTCATTCCATTGATGGTTGAAGACCGGGTTGTGGGTGTATTTACCATCCAAAGTCGTAAGCCAAATGCGTATAACAACCAACAATTGAATATGATTCGTTCCTTGGCCAGCTACCTTGGGATTGGATTGGATAATGCTGATGCTTATAGAAGTCTTTCCAAAAGAAACAAAGACTTGAAGTCTACATTAGAAAAAGTTAGATCCTTAAATGAAAACCTTGCCTTAGAAAGACAAAAGTCTGAAAATTTACTCCTAAACATTCTCCCTGGTCCTATCGCTGAGAGACTGAAAGGTGGAGAAGAGATCATCGCGGACTTTTTTCCTGACTCTTCCGTCTTATTTGCAGATATTGCTGGATTTACAGTCCTTAGCTCTAAGATGAATGATGCGGAAAAGTTAGTTTCTATCCTAAATGATATCTTTAGAGATTTTGATAATATCACACAAGAATTTGGCTTAGAAAAAATCAAAACGATCGGTGATTGTTATATGTTAGCGGGTGGAATTCCCAATTCTGTTCCGGACCATTTAGAAAGAATGGCCGAGGCTGCACTCAGATTTTGCACAGTATTCAATAAAATCAAAAGTGATTGGGGATATGATATCAATGTAAGGATAGGCATCCATGTGGGTGAAGTCGTTGCAGGTGTCATTGGTAAATATAAATTCGTTTATGATCTCTGGGGTGACACCGTTAATATTGCCTCCAGAATGGAATCACATGGGCAAGTTGGTCGCATACATGTATCCAAGGCAGTGTTCGAACGATTAAGAGATAAATATGCTTTTGAATCTAGAGGTGAAATCGAAGTCAAAGGAAAAGGAAAAATGGAGACCTGGTTCTTAACAGGACAAAAGGATTAAAGAGTTCTAATTCCATCAATCACCAATGTAAGTAAGAGCGACATCTGCATTTCAACTCTTTCTCGGACTGCCGGATCTTCGGACTTTATGTATCTCTCATTTAACACAGCAAATCCATGTACGGAACTCCAGACTGTCATAGCCATTGCATCAGTATTAATTTCTTTTTGAAAGACACCCTTCTCTTGTCCATACTGAACAACTCTGAACAATTCGTAGTATGCTTCCTCTCCATATTTTGCCAAATCAATGGGTATAGGACCTTCAGGAATTACTTCTCCACTAAACATAAGTTCGGTGCGTCTTGGATTTCTCCAGGCAAGGCGTATATAATTTTCACCAGATTTCTTTAATTTTTCACTGGGCTCCTCCGAAATCTCCCAGGCCTCTCGCAAAGTATCTCTCAATTCTTTAAAACCTAGAGCCGTGATCGCGAGAAGAAGGTCCATTTTTTTGGGAAAATGGCGATATGGTGCCGTATGGCTCACGCCAATTTCTGCCGCAATGTCTCTTAAACTCAGATTGTGGACTCCAAAAGACTCCAAAAACTCGCAAGATTTCTGCAAAACCAGATTTCGTAGGTCACCGTGGTGGTACTTTGCGGTCTCCTTCTTTAGTTTTCCAATGGGTTTTTTGGTACTTTTTTTTTGGTTTTGGCTCATAAATGTTTACAATGTCAATTTTTTATGTTGACAGTGTATACAAGTATGTTTACACTGTATATATGATTTAGACGTTTAAGTCTAAACAGTCAATCCAATTAAATCGGGGGATTTATGAATTTTAGAAAATCAGATCTCATGGCAGAGATCAAAACACCACTTTTAAGCTTAAGCATACTGATGCTAGTCGCAACACTTGTATTTTTTATCCTTCACCTCATTGATCCTATGTTGGTATCGGAATCACCAAGATGGATAAAACCAATCAAATTCACTTTGTCGATCGGAATCTATTCCATAACATTATATTGGATTCTAAGACAATTTCCCTTACAAAATAGGAAAGTGACTCTGATCGTTTGGGGAATCACTCTCTGTCTCTTCTTTGAAATCATTGCAATCGGAGGACAAGCCGCACGCGGAGTGAGTAGCCATTTCAATGTAAGCACTCCATTCAATGCGACAGTATTTTCATTAATGGGTCTTGGGATTGGAACCATGTGGTTTTTACACCTGATGATTACTTTATTTATATTCAAAGAGAATGTTTCGAATCGATTACTTAAAGAAACGATTCTTTGGGGAATGGGAATCTCTGCAATCGGAATGATTACAGGTTTTTTAATGACGATGCCAAAACCAGAACAGATAGAACTATTTGCAAAAGGAATCGTGCTTACCAGTGGAAGCCATAGCTTTGGAACACCCATTCCTGGACAAGAGATTCCCCTTTTAGGCTGGAGCAAATCAGCAGGAGATATGCGCGTCCCTCACTTCTTTGGAATCCATGCCTTTCAATTCTTTATCTTAGTTTATTTGATTCGATCAAACATTGCAAAAGAGAAACAAATTAGCAAATATACTCTGTTAGGCCTTAGGCTAATCGGTTTATCGTATCTATCGGTTACCATTCTTTTGGTATTGCAAACGTATATAGGTTTCAGCATATTCCAAACCAATATTTTCTTTTTAAGCATGTATCTGATCTTTGGGGTTTTAGCGATTCTCGGAATGATTCTTATGTGTAACAAAATAAAACAGCAACAACTAGTTTGGACGTAAGCAATGGATACAGAAGCAATTTTTCAAACAGCAAACTCGGTCGCGATGCTTTCTTGGATCGCTCTGGTATTCGTTCCTCGTTGGAAGTATACGAAAATCATATTCGGATTCTTAATTCCAGGTATATTACTAACGTTTCTTTACCTTGTAGTCATTTCTCTTTCTTTTGGGCAGGCGAGTGGTGGGTTCGGTAGTTTAATTTCGGTGAGAAAATTATTCCAAAATGATTTTGCCCTTTTAGCAGGTTGGGTTCACTACTTAGCCTTTGATTTATGGATCGGTGCTTGGATCGTTAACAATTCTGAAAGAACAAATATCCCTCATTGGATGGTCATACCTAGCCTAGTTTTGACATTTCTGTTTGGGCCTATTGGACTTTTACTTTATTTGGTGATACGAATGGTGAAATTGAAAGGTGGATCATCCTCCGTATACATCTAACAAAGATAATATGCGTTGGAAACGATTTTGGTTTTCGTCGTCGGCTTGTAATTTTGCGGTCTCAAGTTCTTCAAATGCGAGATCGCGACCTGTTTTACCATCTTCATTTAAAAGATTTGCTTTTGCACCAAATTCCAGCAATAAAGCAAGAACAGAAGAGTGTCCAAACTTACATGCTTCATGCAGAGCGGTATTGCCACGGAAATCTGGAATATTGACTTCCGCACCTGATTTTAAAAGTCGTTTTGCTAAAGATGGTTCTCCAAAAAGTGCACACCAATGTAGAGCCGTCATCCGCTGCTCAGAGCAGTGATTTACATTGATATCACGTTTGATTAAGTCATCTAACAGATCTAATTTATTTTGTAAGTGCATACTGTTATTTTGACAGAGCTTAAAGATTGGTGTTTCACCCAATGAATTGATAGAATTTGGGTTGGCTCCAGCATTTAACAGAAGTTTGGCACAGTGATAACTATTTCCGATCATAGACTCTTCCAATAATGAAAAACCCAATGGATTTGTATCTTCATCTTCTTTAACAAAATTTGGATCGAAACCAGACTCAATCAAATTCTGCAAACTTTCTGCATCGTCTCTAATGATCATCGCAATTGGATCTTTTGGTAAAACAATTTTATGAGAGAGATCTTTTTCAATGTTCTCCATTTGTTCGGAGAATTTCTTTCTAAGAATTTGGATCAAGGTCTGCTCTTTCCATTTGTGAGATCGCATCATCTTTCTCAATTGGATCCAAAACGACTCATTGGGCGAAACATCGTTTGTAAACAAATAAATAAATGCTTCGTTTAGCTTCCGGGTGTTTGTTGGAATTTCAAAAGAAACCGATTCTTCTATGAAATTTAAGATTTTTTCATCTAATTCTAAATCTGCGATTGTTAATATTTCATTTAATAATTTTGACTTCTGCTCATCATTCAACCTGGAAAAATTTTCGGGTACATTAAAGACATTGCCCGTAAGCAGATGAACCTTAGCAGTTAAGTAATGAGATAGATTTTGAGGCAAGTTGAGTTCACTTGAACCATCTTCAAGAAATTTTATTTGTTTGATTTTAAGCGCATGAAATGTACCAGCTAACCATGTATTATGTGAATCAGGTATTGCTAGATATAATCGACCGATGACTTGTTCAGGTAAATCATCTATTACTTGGAGAGAGAGTCGATAGGCTGTATGGATAGAAAAACCTTGGGAAGTACTGACCTCTCTCTGTACTTGTCCATGATCAGACGGAAAGATATCAAAAGAAAAACCTTTCCATTTTTTAGGATCGGAGACACCAGAAATTTGAATGAAGGAATGAGGAAGGAGAACATTACTCTCTAATTTTGGCAAAACCAGAAAACGATTCTCAAACCAGATAGTTTTTAACTCCTCTTCTTCTCGTCCCAAAAAATTGCCTTTTAATTCATGGTTTGGGATATGTCCCTTAAAGTGTAGGTCATATCCGATTTCTTGACTGTTGTCTTCTGCACTTGTTTCTTTAGGAAAGGAAAAAGGGTTGAGTGATCCGCACTTCATGCAACGAAACTTGCCAGCCTTACCGTATACTTTTTCATTCGAAATTGTATGTTTGGCGAAGCAATTTTGGCAGATAAGTTCTCGTTTCATCTTTGTGCTCTACTATACATGGGACAATGAATAAGACCCATAGAATCCCAATTTTGATAGCAATTCCACTGAATTTTTCTCGTTGGGATAAAAAGATATGTTTTTTAAAGGTAGGTCCTTGGACATTTGTCGGCCAATGCCCAAGGATCATTTGAATTTAACCTAGTTCAGATTTTGAGCGAAATAATGGGGCATAATGTGATCTGTGAGCATAGGCTATGAATGCATTGCTAAGAACCAACGCAATCGCGACGGGAAGAGTTTTGCGGTCCAAAAAGAGATGGATAAAAAAGATATTCACAATGATCGGCGAAATAATAACAGCCGCTAAAGGAACAAATCTACCTGACAAAAAAGCAATCCCTACGAGCAATTCAACTACCTTTGCTACTGTGATTAAATAACCAGAAGCTGCTAAACCTTCCATAAAGATTTTCATGTTGCCCGTGAGTTCGGGCTGGGGTACAAAATTCCCAAAATACGCTACAGCGCCAAACGCAAACAAAGCACCAACCAAAGTCCTAACGACGATTACGGCTATTTTCATAAATACTCCTATTCAGAAGGATGAGACTCCTACTTATAATTTGTTTGGAAATCCATATTTAGCCGTTTCACATTTTTTTTGGAGAGTCCAATCCCTGATCGTTAAGTCTTGCGATTCAAACAAAAGCACGCCAATCAAAAAGGTACATTCAATTACCATTATTTAACTAACTGGTTAAATAATACTTGCTTTAGAAATTACCTAAGCATATACTTACAAAAAGGATAAAATATGCTACAAGAGTTTGGAATCAAAATTAACCCAGAATTGGATCTATTTTTTGAGCGAAATGTTGAGGTTCCTCCCCAAAGAGTATGGGATGCTTGGACTCGCCCCGAGTTACTGGTCCAATGGTTTACGCCAGATCCTTGGAAAACAACACATTGTGAAATCGACCTTAAGCCAGGTGGAATCTTTCGAACTGTGATGAAATCTCCGGAAGGTATGGAGATGGACAACATCGGTAGCTTTCTCGAGGTAGTGCCTCAAAAGAAACTTGTATTTACAGATACACTTTTACCAGAATTTGTACCGAGTGAAAATCCGTTTTTTACAGCGATGGTTTTTCTAGAACCAACAGCAACTGGCACTCGTTATATTGCCTTGGCTAGGCACGGTAAAAAAGAAAATTGCAACCAACATAAGGAGATGGGGTTTTTTGCTGGATGGAACAAAGCCCTTGACCAAATGATTGCTATGATTCAAAATCAAAGATAAACTATTTTGATTCCAAAGGAAGCCATCTCAAAATGATCTTTTTGAAATCTTCCTTTACCACTGGTTTGCTGATGTAATCATTCATTCCTGCGGCGAAACATCGCTCTTTTTCTCCTACAACGATGCCCGCAGTCACGGCAACTATGGGTATATTGGTAAACTCTGAACCTAAATTGCGAATCTCTCTAGTTGCTTCATAACCATTCTTTTCTGGCATTTGGATATCCATAAAAACTATATCCGGCTTTTTTTCTTTACAGCGGGATACCGCCTCCACTCCGTTAAATGCTTCCATGATGTTACTATTTGGCAACAAACGCGATAAAATCCCTTTTGCCAATGCCATATTTACAGAATTGTCTTCAGCAACAAGAATGAGGTAGGATGGGGAATTGTCTATTTGCTCCCAAGGAATCTCATTCCTCTGCTTGAAATCTCGTCCATAGGATATAGTATTTGATGTCTCAATTGTAGGTAAAAGTAGATCAAAATAAAATGTACTTCCTTGCCTTACTTCACTCACCAATTCTAATTTACTATTCATCATTCCCAAAAGACGATTTGAAATTGTTAAGCCGAGACCTGTTCCGCCAAACTTTTTTGTAGTTGAAAAGTCAGCTTGTGAAAAGGCCTCGAAAATCTTTATTTTATTTTTTTCTTCAATACCGATGCCTGTGTCTTTTACAGAGAATCTTAACTTGGCTGGATTTTGTTTAGGACCAGATAACAACTCAATTTGAAAGTGAATGCTTCCTTCGAGAGTAAACTTGACAGCATTGCTAAAAAGGTTCATCAATACTTGTCGAATTCTGAGTGCGTCGCCTACTACGAGAGCTGGTAATCTTTCGTCAATATTCGAAACCAAACTGATATTTTTCAATTCAGCTTGGTAACGAAAGACTTCCATTGTCTTTTCGGAAAGCTCACGAAGGGCAAATGCCTCTTCATAGAGCTCAAATTTACCTGCCTCAATTTTTGAAAAATCCAGGATATCATTTACAATTTCCAAAAGGGATTTTGCAGAGAAGTTAACGTTCTTTAAATATTCAATCTGTGTTTCATTCAAATGCGACTTCAAAAGTAAATCTGAAAATCCAATGATACCATTCAAGGGAGTTCTGATTTCATGGCTCATGTTTGCTAAAAAATCGGATTTTGCATTGTTTGCTTTCTCAGCAATGTCCTTGGCTATTTCCAATTCTTCTCTCTGCATACAAAGTTCTGTTATATCTTGGGTATACATTAAGATACCACCGATCCTGGACTCGTCGATATACCACGGACGAAGCTCCCATCGAAGAAATTGATCATGGTTCCAACCTGGTGGTCGCCATCTATCTTCCTCTTTTCTTAAAACCATGCCCGATAAAGACAGTCGATGGTGCTCTTTCCATTCATCTGAAATATTGGTAAAGATATCATAATGATTTTTACCAATGATTGATTCGATTGTTTCTGTTAAACGGTATTCTTCTAACCATCGGCGACTAGCAGCGATATAGTTTAGATTTGAATCTAACATAGCCACTGCTGCTGGTGCGTATTCAACAAATGCTTTTAGCTTCGCTGTTTGTTTGCTCAAATTGAGCTCAACTTTTTTCTTTTCATCAATGTCTTGGATCACACCGAAAATTTTTGTCAATTCGCCAGCAGTATACTCAGGTCTCCCGATGAGACGAACCCATTTGGGGACGGATTTTGCTGTAAGAATATTGAGTTCGAGATCAAAGGAAATACCTTTCTCTAGGAGATCATGTAAGGCTTGTAAAAATCGAATCCTACTGTCTGGATCTACAATAAAAGAAATCGCATTGTCAGGATCTGGAATGAAGTCCTCATCGACTTCGAAAATGGTTCTGGTTATGTAAGTCCAATTGGCTAATTTTGACCGCAGATCGTAATCCCAACCACCAATCCTTGCGATCATACTTGTCTGTTCAAGGAAATGAGCCATATTGCGAAGTTTCTCTTCTTTGCTATATGAATCTGTAATATCAACGATTTGTGAGATATAATAGATCGGCTTATTCTGATTGTCTTTGACGGCTGAAACAGTTAACAAGACCCAAACGATATCTCCATTTTTATGAAGGTATCTTTTTTTCATACTATAGGATGGAATCTTTCCACTATTCAAATTCTCTAATAAATTCAAATCAGCTTGTAAATCTTCAGGATATGTAATATCTCGAAAAGTCATTTTATAGAGCTCCGAATTCGAATAGCCTAGCATAACACCGAGAGTCTCATTGACTAAGATCCATTTACCATCTAAACCGACGATTGCCATTCCGATCGCAGAAGCTTCGAATGCAGACTTGAAGGCATTTCTTGCCTCATTTTCATTTGAAATATCTCGGATTAAAACCGTGGCTCCAATTACTTGGTCATTTTTTTTGATAGGCGATGCAGTTAGACTAACATCTATAATTCGATTTTTTTTATTTTTCCGAATGCTAGTGAGTGGACCTACAGTCTCTCCTTTTTTAATCCGATCCAAGATTCCGCGCTCTTCTGCTTTTTTGGATTCTGGAATCAGTTCGAATATAGACTTACCTAATATTTCCTCCCTTTTATATAAGAAGAGTTCTTCTGCTCTGACATTCCAAGATGTGATGATTCCATTCAGGTCCTTACTAATCAGTGCTTCAGAACTTGAATTTACAATAGATTCATAATATCTTAAATTATCTGATATATTTTTTTTGTCAGTGATGTCACTTGTAAAGAGGACAACCTTGCTTTGGTCAGGTTCCAAAGGCAATGCAGTTACACTCACCCAAATCAGAGATTTATCCTCTAATTCTATCCCTATGATCTCATCGAAAACTGGTTTTCCTGAATTGATAACCCGAGCAGAAGGCAATTCATCCGTGTGGTACGTAGAAAAATCCTCTTTAATATATCTTCTTGCAAGTACAGCTGCAGCTCCCATTCTCTCTCTAGGCATTTGAATGACTTCTAGAAGTTTATCATTGTGCTTGAGTAAATTTCTTTTACTGTCAAGAATAGTGACACCGATTGGAAGTTTCAAAAGGGTATCCAATAGATAATTATTGAGATAATCGGTTGTCAATGACTGAGAATCAAAAGAGGTACAGGCAAAAAAAACCAAACCTTCCTCTTGAATATGCATTGTCAAAAAATGATAGTGTTCAAGCACAGATTTGGTTTGGAAAACCAAAGAGATGGTATTGGATTGGCGGGAGAGAGCTTGGAAGAAATCTCCTTGGGATTCGATAGTGAGATATTCCGCTATTCTAGTTTGGTTTTGTACAGCAGGTAATCCTAGAGCAGCACTCAGCCTAGAGTCTAAGGTAATACTCTCTCTAAAATTTGAATCCCAAATTAGATACCCTACCCTTGCATTTTCAAGGAGGAAAAGGCAAAGGTCTGGATTGGATTTAAGTGATTCAATATATTTCATAGATCACAAACGATTTATAATTTTGCTGTCATTTGAGAGACTATTTATACACGAGATTCTCTGTGCAAAAAAAAGCAAGAATTCGTTGGATATTTTTTGATTTATTGAATCTTTTAATTCCTAACAATCATTAAAGACGTTTGCTATGCCTCTCTTTAAGTAGGCTGGTATTTTAAGGTTGAATTTTTTTATTTCTTCTCGAAAATTCTCTAGTATGAAGAATATCTTTTTTTGTTTCTCATTCCTATTTCTAATCCAACCAGCCTTTGCAGACAACTGTGATAAGGTAAAGGAAGGCTTTGATGGTCTTTACTGCCTGCAGAAGGTCTTTTTTGCAGCCGACAAAGATCTCAATGATGCCTACAAAAAATTAAATACACTTCTTGATAAAAATGCAAAAAGTAAGCTTAAGGAAGGACAGCTCAAATGGATCAATGAAAGAAATACAGAATGTAGCTGGAAAGATGAAAGAGGTTCCTTCGTTAATATGGAATGTGCCACTACCAAAACTATTTCTCGAACCAACTTTTTGAATGATAGGATC
This sequence comes from Leptospira ryugenii, assembly GCF_003114855.1. NCBI lineage: Bacteria > Pseudomonadati > Spirochaetota > Leptospiria > Leptospirales > Leptospiraceae > Leptospira > Leptospira ryugenii. The sequence continues at coordinate 289,064 of NZ_BFBB01000007.1, forward strand.
CGCGAGTGTAAGAGTACTGGGTGTCAACCATCCGAATTAAAATAAATTATGTTTTGGTCGGGAAAACGGAATAGATATAGGTAGATGTTTTCCCGATTCCTTTTAAATCAACAGATGCAACTCTTTTCCAACCATCTTTGTGTTTGAGAAGATCATAGGTGCTTGTGGAAATTTGGATAGAACCGTTGGGTGCGTGAGCTTCCATCCTTTGGGCCATGTTTACTGTTTTCCCCCAGAGGTCATAACTATGTTTTTTCTTTCCAATCACACCCGCTATCACTGGTCCTGAATTGACCCCGACCCTTAAATTCAAATCATATTGATAGATCGCATTGATGTTTGAGATAACCTGAAACATTTGTTTTGCCATTTCGCAAACCGCATCTGCATGATCAGATAAAGTTTCAGGTACGCCAGCAACTGCCATGTATGCATCTCCAATTGTTTTTATTTTCTCGATGCCATATCGGTTTGCTAGAGTATCAAATTCGGAAAATAGATCATTGAGAAGAGAAACTAATGTCTCAGCTTTCAGTTTTGAAGAAAGTGACGTAAATCCAACCAAGTCTGCAAAGAGTACGCTTACCTGATTGGCCGAATCAGCAATAGTAACTTCACCAGAGATCAAGCGTTTTGCGATTGATTCAGGCAACGTATTAAATAACAACTCTTCCCTTGCTTTTTTTTCCTTTTCTAGATCAGAAGCAGTAATGCGCAAAAAATGAGATAAGATCCGCTTTTCTCTTTGGAGTTGCTCCCATTCTTTTCGTAAATCAAAATCAGGCTGTAAATCTGCTTCGGCATTGACGAGAGAAATGAGTTCTTCCTGAGAGAGATGATGGCTCATTTTTGTCTGGTTCGATTTCTGTTTAAATGTCAATGTTACTGCAGAAATGACCGTATTGTGAAAATTACAACCTTCACCTTGCGTATTTCCAATTTCACCCCAGGAGTTAAATCCGACCAATGGCGAGTTCCAAATTTTTTGCAAAATAGCAATCTCTTTATTTAAGTTTGGACCAAAAGCTCGAGAACGAACTGCACAATTAAAGAGTAAAATCCCATCAGGGCAATCAGAAATTCTTGCCTCTTTGAATTCAATCATTTGATTCAAAGTATTCATCATCGTATCTGTTAAATTAGGTGAGCAAAATCGAATATTTGCATATTGAGGAATATCTCCTCCATAATGAACTGTCTTTTCCTCCATATCAAATTTGATTGCAGCACGCACCACTCTACTCCCATCCGCTTTTGTTATCAAAATGGGATATTCACTAGCTGCAAGTAGATCTGGATTCAAATTATTGAATGCTTGCTTTTCTTTAGGAGGTGCAATGTTGAAATAGGAATAATAATATTCTGTAGCAGGTATCCCATCGATTTCATAAACAACATTTGCTGATGACTTTGTTATTTTTTTTTCGGTTCCTAATTCCGTCCATCCGCCAATCGTTATACCCTGTACATTTAAAAAAGTTTGGTCTATGATGAGGCATGCGATTCCTAAGGCGTACAAATTGTTTTGGTCAAAGATGGGTGGATTTCTGAGTACACCTAGAGAACTTGCTAAACCGCCGAATACTGGGATGGAATTGTCTTCTGAAAAAATACCTTCCAAGAGCTTTTCGGTTTTAATTTGCAGGTCACCAGGAGCAACCAAGAGAAGAAGTGCTGGCTCATCAAAAGTAACCTGTGCTAGCTTACGAAGTTCATTGCCATATATAAAAGAATCAATATCAATCTCATCCAAATTGGGATCTATGATGTGTATCTTAAAAAACTCTTTTGGAATCTCGATGAGTAAAGTAACTATATTTTTTTTGTAGACTCTATCTGTTTCTATCCCTTCTGAGCAACAGGCTCCCATTACCTGGATATTGTGTTTTTTAAATAGTTCACTGATCTTTGGTTCTATCATTCGATCGTTCACAAAACAGATACCAAGTGTAGGTTCGAAACCTACACTTTTTAAATCCAAGATCTGTTGGTTGAGTTGGTCGAGATTTTCGGAACACAAACTTTTGATGGACATACCAAAAGTAGAGTGTTTGTTTGATTTACTATTTTGACAATTTCATTCTACGTTTTTTTGGATGATGCCAGATTCTTTTTAAGGAAAGAACTTAGAATTTGATTAAATTCATCGGGCGACTCTGCAAATGGTATATGCCCAACTGGTAACTCAACGTATTCCGATTGTTTGACTCTTCCGTGTAACTCCTGGCCGAACTTTCTCTCAATGACAGGGTCATCTTTACCCCATATGATGAGAACTGGGACTTGGATTTTTGCGACATCCTCTCTTAGGTTATAGTCCTTCTCCAGAAAACTTGCCCAGATAGCAGAGTTGTTTTGGATGGAACCTTCTTTGTCCTTTGATCTTTCAATGCGTTTAAGAATATGATGAGTGTATTCATTCTCTTGTTTGATATAAAATCTAGGAAATTGATTCCAAACAAGCGAAGTAAACCACTCTTTGGATTTCAATTTTATGAAAGATGTAGAAAAAATATCCAATTCATTCATCCCTCCCGTATCTACAAGTATAAGAGCTTTTGTGAGATCGGGATTTTCGATGCTCAACTTCATGGCAGCATAACCACCCACTGAATTCCCCAAGATGATGGGATTTTGAATCTTTAACCTGCCACAAATCTCTTTCAGTATTTCTGGATATCCTATCGAAGAAATCTTTGCGTTTTCTTTCCACTCTGACTTTCCATGTCCAGGCCAATCGATTGATGTTACCGTATAACTCTTGCTTAGTTCATTACTGATCGAATCAAAATCATGGTGGTCATGACCTGCAGCATGCAATAGAATCATATGGGGCCCCTTGCCTTTTTGGTAGTAGGCAATTCGGGAGTTGGGTAGATCTAAAACAGAAGTTGGCGTATCATCTGTGAGTGGTATATCTTTTTCCGAAATGCTAACACAAGATACAAAAAGGAAAACCAATAGAGATCGAATCAGGTTTTGAATGTTCATGAAAAAAGCCTAATCCGATTTCGATTGGAAAGTCAAGGTGACAAACTTTTTCGTAAGGGAAACTCTCTTAACATAGGATAATTCATTTTTTAAAAAAGAGAAAAAAAGGAATCACTCCAAACCCATTGGATTTGGATAGGAGCGGTTTAGCTACTCTTTCATGCTCGGGAAAAATGCAATATATTCATTTTCGTTCGATGTAAACTTTCGATGTTTTCTACAATTCGATGGAAATATCTTCCGTCGGAAATGCAACACAGGAATGGATGTAGCCAAACTTTTTATCTGACTTTCTGATCTTCGCTTCAGAGGGAGAAAAAACAGTCCCCGAAACCAAGCGCACCCGGCAAAGGCTACACTCACCTGATCGACAAGCATTCTCAGTGGAAAATCCATTCCGTTCCAAACTATTGAGGAGAGGCTCACCTACCTCTGTTTGGAAGGAGTGACCTTTTCCAACTTTAACAGTGACTTTATTTCCTTTTGTTGCATGGCTAGGCCAACCAGGCATAGTCTCCGGATTTTTTGGCGGTCCATTTCCATCGATTAGGATACGCCCTGTCCGCACTCCTAAAGAAGTAAGAAGTTCTATAGCATTTTCGTTGAAGGGAGTAGGCCCACAAATATAATACATCTTTGACTCTGGTTTATCTAACAAAGCAGATAACTTATCTTTTGTTAGTCGTCCACGATTTCCCTGGTAAGTAGGGCCTGCTTCTCTTGACAAAAATTCAGTAAGGGTAAACCGTTTCTCCGACAGGGCAATCTTTCGAAGCTCTTCCATGAAAATGACATCATTTTCGTAACTATTGGAATAGATGATATGAAAGTGAAAGTCCTTTTGGCTTGCTCGAAATGTATTTAGCATACTCATCGCAGGTGCAATCCCCGATCCTCCCGCGAGGAAAACCAAATCATCCCCATGAAACAAGGGATTGTGATGAAATGAGCCCATAGGCCCACTGCTTTCGAATTCATCTCCTACTTTTACTTCATCTAGAAGATAGGGACTTACAAATCCACCTTCTGCGCGTTTGATGGTCAGCTCATAACGATCACGTAAAATAGGAGAAGAAGAAATCGAATATGGCCTAGCGGTGAAAACACCTTTTATATTTACAAATAAATTTATATACTGTCCTGCTTGGAAAGGTGGTAGATTTTGATTGTTTTTTTGGGAAAAAATCAAAGTACTTGTGGAAGGTGTTTCATAGCGGATTTCTTTTAAAACAAGTTGTAATCTCTTTGGATGCAATTTTTCAACTGTCTTTTTGACATTCCCTTTTTGAGAAGAAAAGTCTTGGCCTGTTTTTTCCAATGATTCTTTTTCAAGTAATGCATCTTTATATCCTATAACTTCATTTAATACTCGATCTTGTTTTTCTAATTCAATGGACATATTGTACCTCGTTTACTTTTGGTCAGAGCAATTATTTTTCTATTTTGCTTTTGAAATCAGAATTCTTCTGTTTTGAAGATTTTAGGATCTTCCTAGCAGTATAGTAGCCATTCAGGTATGTTGGTTGGAAACCACCCATGCTTGTCCAACTACTTGCAGAGTAGAGACCCTCGATGGCATCTAAAGACTCTCGCATTAAACTTCCATCTTGGACAGATTGACGAAATCCATAAATAGCTCCACCTGGAGTGTTCAAATATCGCATCATTGTTAAAGGAGTGGCAACCTCAGCTTTTTCAATGTGTTTGCGAATTTTTGGATAAGCATGTTCTATTAAGGAAATCAATTTGTCGCCAAATTCATATTTTGTGGCAATATAATCTTCTGCAGGAATATGTTTCCAAGCTTCGCCATACTGTAGAGCAACTAAAGTGACAACCGTTTTGCCTTTTGGAGCTAACTCTTCATCGATAAAATTATAGCAAGTTACCATTCCCCAATCGGGAGCATCTAAGGTATACATGCGGTCTTCTGTTACGTTTAGATCGGAGACAGACATGACAAAGGTCGATGCCGTTGTAAAACCTATTTCTTCTGGGGAAGCATCCAGACCTAAATATAGACAAACAGCCGATACACCCATTCTCCGAGACTTAAAGTCTTTTAAGACTGATTCCGGCACTTTCTCTTGGAGTAATTCATGGTAAGTGATCAATGGACTTGCGTTAGACACCACAAAATCGCATTCTACCACTTCGCCTGTTTCTAGTTGAACCGAGTGGACCCTTTGGTCTTTGGTAAATATTTTCTCTGCAGCGCAATTGAATTTCACTTCTCCACCTGCTTCCAAAAAGGAGTTGAGCAATGCATTGGACAGCATTTGAGACCCACCTTTTATATGCCAAGGTTTGTATTTGCAATAGAAGTATAACATACCTATAAATTCAGAGAAAACCAATTGAGATGTAGGGATTCCCACATAACTCCAGTATGGCGTAATAACATTGATCAATTTTTCATCTTTAAAATATTCAGCCAAAACCTCTCTCGTTGGCCTAAGTCCGTATTTTTTGAAATTTGGACATTTTGACTCAAGTTTGGAAGGGTCATTCGACAGTCGAACTCTTGGTAAAACATAATAGTACTCTTGTATCAAAGCCTCACTCATTGATAAAAAAGCTTCGATAGAATGCGCTTCTTCAGGATAGAGTTTGATCAGATGAGTTCTTAATTCATCCCAATCAGCGGGCAGGGTTTCATCTACATAACCGGGAATAATCACTCGGTATAAAGACTCATCTTGGACAAGTTCGATCTTATCCAATACTCCAAGCTCCTTAAAAATGCTACGCATGATAAAAGGTTCTGATTCTGTGCCAACTCCACTCAATTGGTGTAAAGCAACCTCAAATTCAAAATCTCCTCTTACAAAGGAGGTAGCACATCCACCGGGTATGTTATGGCGCTCTAAAAGTAAGGTTTTTTTGCCTTCTTTTTGAAGCCGAGTAGCCGCCATCAAACCTGCATTCCCTGCCCCAATCACTACACTGTCATACTTTTCCATGGGAACCTCTTTCTCACTTAGACACAATCAATCTTTACAATGTAAAGATAGCAAGACCAATTTTAATCTCTTTTCGTAAAAAATATCGATTTTAGATTTCCATAGAATCGGGGGGAAATATTCTGAATTTGAAATTGAGGAGTTTTAGGGGCAAAATCCCAATTCATCTATCTGCTTCATGACACAAAAGCGAACCAAAATCACAAAGGAAGACTCGAGCTATCACCACGGAGAGTTAAAAAAAGCCCTCGTGATTGCAGCAAGAAAGATCCTTAAAAAGCAAGGATTGGATGCACTCTCTTTGCGAAGTCTTGCACGAGAACTAGGTGTCAGCCAAATGGCACCCTATGCACACTTCAAAGATAAACAAGCATTGGTCCAAGCCATAGCTTCCTCTGGTTATGAAGAACTCGCCATCCGAATGATAGAAGCTCAGAAACAAAATGCAAATGCGAAAGGTCGTGGGCTCGCCTATATCTACGGAGTTGAGTACATATTGTACGCAATTGAAAATCCAGATTTATACCGATTGATGTTGAGTCAGATCAATCCAATCAAACAAAGCACACAAAAACAAAAAAATCGAGAAGTGTGGAATATTTCGCAAAGGCCTTTTTTACTCTTATTTTCTGCATTTGCAAATGATAAAATGAACAAAGAGACCGCTTATGCGAAAGCTCTTGGTTCCTGGTCGATCGTCCATGGAATCGCAACTCTTGCCATTGACGGACATCTAGACCTTCCAGAGGGAATGGATATCATACAATTGTTTCAAATGACTATAGAATCATAGCTAAGAATCCCGCAGGGCAAAATAAAGGTCGGTGACTATAGCATCTCTGGGTTCACGTTTCAAATAAACTTCGAAGGGGGCAAGGTTCGCCAAACGTCTGTGAAACTTCGGAAAAAATTCGTTGATGATAACTTCGTAAACTTTGGGCAAAGAATCATAAGGCAATCGAACACGTATCTGCACTCTGTCTCCTCCCTCTACTCTTTGTAAGCCCAATCCGTGCGGAACTTGGATTTTCGGTGAAACGGGAATGCCAATATCAAATCTGATTTTATCTGGCTCTGTGATGTCGGGATCGTCCTGGGAGATACCAATCCACTTCTGGTCATGAGCGGAGTGTTTTTGTTTAGAAAGCCATTCGTAAATGGCTGAGAGAAAAGTAGGATCCTCTGGAAATCCTGGCATCTCATGGTAGGGCCCGATACGGCGCCTGTAAAGCAAATGGAAGGAAGAAATCTTTTTTATACATATATCTGCACTAGAGATTCCGAATGGTTCTAGAGCTAGTAATCCACCGAAGTTCTTCGGATTGGTTTGGAATTTCTTTCGGTATGCGGCAGGAGTAATACCCAAAGTCTTCCGAAAGGCTTTGGTAAAGGCTTCTTGGCTCGTATAACCTGCTTCTAAGGCTATTTCTAAAATCGGAAAGGAAGTGGTTTTGATTTCAAAGGCGGCTTTTTCGAGACGCAAGCGCCTAACGTAGTCCTTGACATTCTCTGACTGGAATTGCGAAAACAATCTATGAAAATGCCAAGGAGAATAGGTAGAGAAAAAGGCTAGTTCGTTTAACGCGAATTCTTCGGAAAGATTAGATTCTAATTTTTCCCAAATCGGATATAAGAATGAGTCTTTCTTTGACCGCAAACATTAGTAAACTATTCTCTTTTCTGCACAAAGTCAAGACCGATTCCATTGGGATCTAACATCGTAAAGTGAACATCCCCCCACTCTTCTTTTGTCATCGGAAGGTCAATAGGCGCACCGGCTTCAGACATTCGTTTATAGAGAGCCTCGATGTCATCTGATTCGATGATGAGCCAGATTCCCTGGCCAGTGTAAGACTTTTGGAAATAGGATTTTCTGACGGCTACTTGGTTTGGCAACATAAAGGCAAGCTCTCTGTCCTTTACTTCCGGATGAGACAAAAGCAGGAACCATTCTGACTCAAACTTGACTTGCCATCCGAGCCATTTTTGGTAGAAGTCTTTGGTTTCTTTCAGCCTATCGGTGATAATTCCGGTTTGGATGATCCCTGCTGCTTTTGTCTTTGGGTTCCCATCGATCTCTTTCTCTTTTTGGCATTGGGTAAAGCTTAGGCAAAGCATGAGGATACTCATCGAGGTTCTTACATTTTGTACGATTGGATTCATGGTAATCTCCTTACAAATCCAATCGTATAAGATTTCTCAGCTTAGGTTTGGATCAATTTTGCGATTTTGATAGAAATACGTAAAGGCGGAAAGATAGAATGCTTATGTGTTTGCCAAAACGTTTTGTGAAGGAAGTGCAAAACGAACCATCTCTAAGGTAAAGGGCAAACGTTCCAGAGTCGATTCCAATTTAGAAATCACCCCGATGCCATTGTAGAGAGTGTACAAGTACTCGGCAATCTCACGGGCCTTCAAATCGGAACGTAACTCTCCGACTTGGATGCCCTCTTGGATTTTATCTGTAAATATTTGGATGATTTTGATTTTGTGTTCTTTCAAAAAGGATTGGATCTCAGCATCTGCAGGGGCCATTTCTGTGGAGGTATTAACCAAAAAACAACCTCGTCTCTTCGCATCTTGGTTGAGAGCACAAAAGGTATTTTCAAATAACTTTGCAAAGGCGACTCGCACGGAAGAAATCTCCGAAAATAGAGTCTGCAAAAGCTGAAAGTTCATATTTTGGTACTGGACCAATCCCTTTAAGAAGATATCTTTTTTACCACCAAAGGAATTGTAAATGCTCGAACGATTTAAAGAGAGGGTATTGGCCAGGTCATCCATAGACGTTGCATGGTAGCCCTTTTCCCAGAATAGATCCATTGCCTGGTGTAAACTTTCTTCGTACGAAAATGACTTTTCTCTACTCATACAGGTTCTGGCATTTCCCTGGCTCAATGCTCTCTCACTCGCCACAGAAAATCAATCAATTCCCAGAATTGATATGCCATCCCCCATCGATGGTGATATTGGCTCCATTGATATAAGCAGATTCATCGGATGCTAGAAACGTCACAAGTTTTGCAATCTCCTCTGGTTTTCCAAATCGTTTGAGTGGGTTTTTATTCGCAAGATGATCAGCCGTGCCTTGGATCTGTTCTTCGCTCATCCCTGTTTTGCCAAAGATGGGAGTCGAAACTGGTCCAGGGCTAACCACATTCACTCGGATTTTTTTGGGGGCAAATTCTGTCATGGCCACCCGGCTGTAGGCATTGAGGGCCGCCTTGGAAGCTGCATAGATCGCCGAATTGGCTACCCCGACTTCTTCTGCCATCGCTGTGGAAATGTTGATCACGCTGCCACCTTCCCGCAGAAGGGGCACAGTCTTCTCAATCGTGAACACAGCACCTTTGAAATTGGCACCTACCACTTGGTCAAAGAGTTGTTCTGAATTGTTACCAATTGGCGCGCCGAAGAAAACGCCAGCATTCACAGTCAAAACATCAATGCCCTTTTCTTGGGATTGGAGAGTGGCCACCATTCGGTCCAAAGAGGCAAGATCGGTTACATCAGCCGTAATCCCTTGTACTCCCAAATCCTCTGCAGCCTTCTTTACCTTTGCCTCATCTCTTCCAGTGATATAGACTTTGGCACCTGCTTCTTTCAGGGCCTTGGCAGTTGCGTACCCTATCCCGCTATTGCCTCCTGTCACGACCGCTACCTTACCGTTCAATTGTCCCATTGTGTTTCTCCTCATATTCTGAAACGATCATTTCAGAATTCTATGGCCTATTTTGAAACGATCGTTTCAAATGCAAGGAGAAATAAGAAAAATGCACCATCAAGGGCAGGAACTCACCTCTCGGATGAGCAGATCATCATTGTAGATAGTGCCTTGGGATAGGTTTGGCGAGGCATATAGCCCAAAATGGGCTTGTTCCAAAACGCCACAACCACCGGAAACCTTAGCCGTCGAAATGAGAACCTCATCTTGCCAAACCTTTGCCTCTCCTTGGTTCGGATCAAAATTGAGACAAGTTTTTAACTTCACCCATCTATTTTGTGGGAAGTTCACATTGGGATTCTGAAAGCTGAGATTACTCTGGTTGTGCAGAGGTACGTGCATCAGATAGGCTTTGTTCTTTGCGTCAGTATTGACGAGCACAACGCGACGCCAGCTATCAGAGGCATCTGCAGAAAATGTAGCGAAGCTAAACCAATCAGAATTTGTTAGGTTCATATCTAAATAAACAGATAGTTCAATCTGTACGGGAGTTTTAAATCCACCAGATGTAAGTTTATGGAGTTGTATGGTTGGATAGGCTCTGTGGTTGCAGTTTGTGGGAAAGGAACAACTGGGACCCTTAGCAGTAATCCTTGCCTTATGAGACAAATTACCCGTCACTTTCTGCTCGGAGGATAGTTCATGAGTGGCCGCAGATTGGTAATTGTTTGGTACGGAGTAAAAAAGAGAGAACTCAGATAACGATTCAAAACTCGTTTGGAAACTTTTGCCTGTTTGGACCTTTTGCAATTGGTCTTGGGTACAAACAATGGACGTTGCATTTTGATACGCTAGTGCAGTTAGACCTAGAAATCGTATCGCGTCTCCTTCACCACCGTCCTCTTTTTTGCAGGAAATGGCAAAGAGACAAGCAGAGAGAAGAAGGGTAACTTTGTAAGTTCTGATTTTTCCCTTCATCCAAGAAAGTATAAACGGATAGAAAGGCTCTGTCTTCTATTTTTCAGCTGGCTCTTGATTTTTGGTCGTAGCACATGAGAGGAGAGAAGTACCTTGCAGAGAAGATGCAGGTATCTCTTGAATTGATTTGGAGTACGATTGCTATCCTCCTCACAGTATGGGGGTATGCACCTTATTTGATTGGGATCTATAAAGGAACGATCCAACCCCATTACTTTTCTTGGCTCATTTGGGGACTCACAACCTGTATTGTTTTTTTTGCCCAATTTTTCGAAAACGGAGGTCTGGGTTCTTATCCCACGGGAGTCTCCGGCATCCTCACTTTAATGGCTGCCTATCTGTCCTGGCAAAAACGATCAGAGATACAGGTGTTGCTATTTGATTGGTATATCCTGGTCGCCACCCTCACCAGCCTTCCTATTTGGTATCTTTTTTCTGATCCTATGCTTTCAGTGATTCTTCTGACTGTGATGGATCTCTTGGGATTTCTCCCTAGTTTTCGTAAGGCAATGGTAAGTCCGTTCCAAGAAAGTACATCTTTTTATTTTCTCTTCTTTGTCAGAAATATCATCTCTATCTTTGCCCTTACCGTACAGAATGTCACAACAGTTTTTTTTCCTTTGCTTGTGGGTATTTTTTGTTTTATCTTTGTTGTATGGGTCTACTTCTTCCGCTGGAGATCAAAGAGAGCATTGAATGAGGGATGATTGGCGATGTGCCCTATGAATTGAGTGGACGATTCTCTAAGCAAACATAGATTTTGTAATTGTGAAAGTCTTCCTTATCCTTCTATTTTTATTCCTCATTCTTTTCCAACAAAGCTTGTTTCCCTGTGATGTGTATGAGCCCGTAACTTTAAAGCCAAGCGATGCGTCTAGAGAGGACAAAGATTTTTTTTCCTTTCGGCAAAAGTTAGATGAGGCAATTCGAAACAGGGATGTAAAATTTCTGGAAACGGCAGTGGATAGACATATATCTTTTGCCTTTGAACAAAATGGAACGGGCAAAAAGAACTTTTGGAAACATTGGGGCCTAGACAAAAAGCCAAAAGAATCGCCCATCTGGAAACAACTCAAAGAAACGACAGAGCTGGGATTCTCGTATCGGGACAATATCTGGGCCGCTCCCTTTTTATTCCAGCTAACGCCCGACTCGATCGATGTGTACACCTATTCCCTCGTAATAGGCACTTCCGTAAATGTACGATCAGAACCCTCCAAAAAAGGTAAGGTCTTAGCTCAACTGTCATGGGAGTTTGTCAAACTCAGCTATGAAGAGGGAAAAGCTCTGGGCAATGGCAATGCCGAGGGCAAAGATTCTTGTGAATGGCAACAAGTCTGCCTATCGGATGGCCGTATGGGTTATATCTGCAAGCAATACTTGAGAAGTCCCTTGGACCAACGTTTGGGAATCGAAAAGAAGGGCACTGATTGGAAGATCATCTTTTTTGTGGAAGGTGGAGATTGACAGATGCTTGGAGACATAGAGAGTTTTTGAGAAATTTGTTTCCTAAAACGACTGCTATTAATAAAAGGAACAATGGTCTCTAAGCATTCCCAAGAAAGCCGAAGTCTAGATTGGTCCCAACTCGGCCCCGTGTATGTAAATCGGGTGCGATTTGCATTGGCCTTTTTCTATATCCTCGCCACTTTAGGCTCCTACCAAACCTCCACCCGCTTACAAACCAGTGCCTACTTGGTTGGGATCAGTTGTATGTTTCTCTATGGGTTCATTCAAAGATCACTCCTACATCGTGGCAAACTGAACCAAATCCTAGCGAAAGGATTCATACTCCTAGACATCTGTGTTTTATTTGGAGTCACAGCTGCTGGCTTACTAGGCACAAAGGAAACGGCGGCAGATTTAGTGAAATCGCCGATCCTCTATGTACTTTACTATTTTTATATTACCTACTCTGCTTTTTTGTTTTCGGAAGGGTTTTTACTCATCTCTACCTACACATCTGCATTTTTTTTGGTATGCATTTTGCTCATCGCCAAGATGCAAGGGGTACAATTTTTAGAAGTACAAGGTGTACAGAGTATGCCTGGTAGTTTGGCAATTTCCAATGAAATCTTTAAAATATTTTTTCTTATTTGTTTTGGGTATTTGACTGCAAGAGTTCTGAAGCTAATGAACTCCATACGAGCAGAAGCAGAAAAAAAAGGAGAACTTGCCCTACAGGAAAAAGAAAATTCCGAACAACTCAATTCTGAATTGATCCACATAGGTTCGGAACTTTCCCAAACCTTACGTAAACTAAAAGAGATTCTAAATAAATTCCGAGGCGAGCTCCAAGACGAATCCAAAGCGATCGAAGATCTTAATGACTTTACGCAATCCTTCTCACAAAGTATCCAATCTTCGGTCGAAGATATTCTATTGCAACACCAAGAAGTGACTGGATTGGATGAAAAGTCTGGAAGTCTCAAAGAGAGTCTTGAGGATTTAGAAGCTGTGGTTGTCGCCTTACATGGGAAAATGGATGGATTTCAAATACAAAGTGAAGAATTGGTTAGCACCATCAAGAATCTGGATGATCGTTTATCTATGGTGAATGACTCCCAAAGAGAAGTCACCGAAGTCAATGAAATTATGGCAGAGATTGCAGATAGAACCAACTTACTCGCATTAAATGCTTCAATCGAAGCAGCCCGTGCAGGCGAACATGGTAGGGGTTTTGCCGTCGTTGCTTTTGAAGTCGCCAAACTTGCCGAAAATTCTAATGAGAATGCTTCCAAGATCAAAAAGATTATCCAAAAAGCTAACTCTGTCATTGCCGAAGGTACCAAACTTGCATTAGAATCTACCAAAAAATCAGAAGCCTTACAATCTGGTTATCAAGATTTACAATCCGCGATCCAAGAAGCGACAAACAAGATCAGATCTCAAAGAGAACTCAATACCTTTATGCTACACTCTATCATCAAAATCGGAAAGTTGTCAGTGGATCTCGAAAATGAATCCAAACTCCTCTCTGGAAACAAAGATAGGATGTTGGAAGTAGTCAAAAAAATGTACCAAGTCAATTTAGAGGTCACTGCACTTTCCGAGATGATCACTTTAGAGACAAACAATCTGGAACAACATTCGGTAAATCTAACGACAGCTAACTAGAGCGCTATTCATTTAGCCTTCTTTCAATGAACCGTTTGGCCGCAGCAAACAAAAGCGTTTTCCCTGGCTCTTCATAGGGAAAATGCCCTGCGCCAGTCAATTCGACAAATTCCTTTTTCCCGGGGAGTCGGTCATAGAAATCTTGGCTCAAGGGAAGGGGTGTCCATGGGTCTATGCCAGGGTGAGCCAAGAGGACAGGGCAAATGTGGAACTCTTCCGGTTCTAGCTCGGGTTGGTAAGTCAAAAAGCTCTTTAGAAAACCTAAACTCACTCGGGAACCGCCAGCATAGGGATCCCCAGCAAAGACATCAGAAAAGTCGGGGTCATTCGTAATCGATTCCATTTTGCTCAACCAACGTATGGGAAGGTAGATTCCGTTGGTAAAGAAAGCAAACCCTGAATTCAGAGGCATTCCCAAACGACTCAAAAAGAGATTAGAGGAGATGGCATCCCTGACCTTTGTTTGGCGAGGGTCTACTAGTGTGGTTGCTATCAGTCCATCTACCTTTAGATTGGAGGCGGCGGTATGGTAGGCTAACATTCCTCCGATGCTCAGACCAAAGAGAAATATCTTTTGATTAGGATTCCTTTCTCTTTCGATTAGTTCACTGAGTACCTTCACCCATTCTTCATACTTTACGTAGGATTTGGATTTAGGAATTTTACTTAGACCAAACCCTGGTAAGTCGGGAGAGATGATTTCGCAATTTATAGACCTAAGTCCCAAGGCCACGGCTCCCAAAAGTCTGCCATTCCCTCCTCCGCCATGGATCAATAGGATCTTACAAGGGGCCGCTGGCTTAGGATATCGATCTAGGTGAATCTGATACCCTTGGATGGAAATCATTTCTTCTTGGGGAAGGGACTCATGTTGGAACCTAAGGTCTTCGGGTAAAAATCTTTGGTAACGGTGCCAATATGTCGTTTGTAGATAGGTATCTGGACGATCTTGGATGGACTGACAAGAAAAAACCAAACCAAGGGTATAGAGAAATATTTTTTTACTCTTCATAGAAGTATTTGGTATTGTATCGTTGGAAAACTTTGCAAATCTTTCCTAATCTTCAGACGGAAACTGATTTTACACATGTACAATAAAAACGATCGAATTTCAGAAAATTATAACAAAATCATCGCAATCTTCCACCAACTCTTCTTAGTAAATCCATATGAATCCATTAGCATACAAAAGATTGCCGAAGAAGCCGGAATGACAAGGGTTAACTTTTACAATTATTTTGTAGATAAAGAAGACCTACTTTACAAAACATATATATACTTATATAGAGAGATGGAGTCCAATACCCCTCCTGTGGATCCAGTAACTTTATTGGCCGATGGTAAATCTCTCACTTACTATGCATTGGAAAATGTGAAACAAAACAAAATCTTCTATAAACAGATGTTTCAAGATACGATTCCTTCTTCCCTTACCTACCGAATCCTTGACTTTATCACCGATGAATCCTTTCGTACTCATGAAATGTTACGCAAGTTGTATATAGGTACAGAAGTACCGTACAAAATGATCAATCGCTACTTGGCAGGTGCACTATGGAATCTCATCCGAGAATTGGTTAACGAAAGCAATGATTGGGACTCAGAAACAATCTCTCATTTTTTCAAAAGACTTTCGACAGAGGGTTTACAAAGCTATTTGCAAAACAAAAAGGAATCATAAAAATACGATTTAGAAAACATCGCCTGACAGCCCACATTTTGCGAATCTCAGTCCAAATTAGTCTTTACATATTCATAAAAGACCAATATTTTTTAAACTATGAAACAGATTTCAATACGATTTTTATTCCTTTGTTTACTTGTTACTTTGGCTGTTTGCAATCGCCCACCTTTCACAAAATTGGATAATGATAAAGTTAGTGGAAAGGACGTGAAAACTGCCTTGGAAGCTTATCTTGTTCCCGGAAATCTTAATACAGCTTTCACCAACCGCATCATCTTACAAATTATCACGGGTGTCGAGGATTCTAAATACTATACAAGAGAAAGCCTTGATTCCTGCCGACAAAACTTAAATCTCTTGCGCATCCTTGGGAACGATCTGTTCGTACTTGCAACCTGCAATATCAAAGAAGCACCTGCTTTATAGAAAATGTTCCCAATATTGAATCCATTGCTGGCCGACCAATGAATTGCTCTCTGCAAGGAATGGAGTTCCAATCAAAATAAAAGGGTGTCAAGGATTCTAAATACTATACCAGAAACCGCCATAGGCATACCTAACAAAATCCATTGATTGCCTTCATTCCAAAAAGTACTTCAGAGCTTCCTGGAAATCATATCGACAACGAAAAAATCTCCTCTTACTGGCATTTGTGTTTATCCAGAAAATCATCTGTATATAAAGCTTTCACTTAGATGATCGATAAAAATTTTAATTGAAAATAATAATCTCACTGGCTTTTTGAATCTGTAAACTGGTTACTTCCGAAAAGCCTTAGGGACCTACCCTTAAATACATTGAGCACGATGCTAATAAACCATGATAGCGAAACATACTACATCAGCTGCTATGATAAGTAAGAACCCTAAGCTTACGCTTTTCTTAGCCTACTCACTTTCCATTGCACTTTCCTTTTTTGCACAAATAAAAAATGAAAATACATTTGTACAGGATGAACAGTACAAGTTTCTACAAATCGAAGAATTCATAGATCAAAATTTTACGAGATTTGATCGACCTGTGGATACCGATCGATATCCGAACACGGATGAATATTCCCAATTCCACCCACCTTTTGAGTATAAAATTGGTGATAGAAAATTTTTTACATTCCCTTTGTACTTTTCAGCCTTAGTTGCAATACCCTATAAGTTCATGGGCTTTTGGGGCATTTTTATTATTCCTGTTGCATTCGGATTATTATCCTTACTTATTTTTTATGAACTTGTTCTATTGATCTCAAAAGATAAAAAGATTAGTTTCTTATCTAGTCTGTTTTACCTCTTTGGGTCTTCCTTGTTGATATATTCAACTTGGCTGTACGAGGCAACTCTTACAAATTTTTTGTTCTTCTTGTCGCTTTATCTATATTTTAAATATGATCATTGGCTCTCAATTTTCCTAAATGGATTTGCTATTGGAATGCTTGCTTTTATAAGATTAGAAGTAGTTCTTTTCTTAGCCATTGTGTTATTTTACTTTTTTATATTCACGAGAACAAAGGTAAAGATAACACTTACATTTCTGGTATTTGCAATTTTTCTGGCAATCCAATTGTATTTAAATTATGTAATGACAGGTTTTGCCTTACCAATTCGTTTTTTCACAACAGTACTAAACCAATTTACAATATCTTTTAGATTGTTTCGAATTGTTGAATATTTCTTTATAAGCCAGTATTCCTTCTTATTTTATATTCCTGTTAGTTTTTTAACACTGAGCGTTTTATTCCAAAAAAAGTATTCGACTATTCAATATTTATTACTGGGTGTATTTTCGATTTGGATCATCTTTCCATTTTTTGGACCGAACCAGCAAGGCATGGACTTAAGTCCCAGATTTTTATTTCCTATTGTTCCAATCTTTGGATTCTTAACAATTCAGATTGTGTATCAGAATTTTAGAAAAAAGAAAACTCTCTTAATCATTTTGTTTTTTTTGATTCCTGTATTTCGAATGCTGATCATGCTCTTTATCTTAAGAGAAACGCAAAAAATTTATGATTACACCCATCATTTTTTCAAGCAAAATGTCAACAAACAAGTGCTCATATCATCTGAGCATGTGAATAATTTCATTTACAATTTAAAAAACATTCGTGTATATGACCCCAAAACGCAAGAGAATGCAGAGACTTTTATTACAATGCACAAAGGGAAAAATTTTTCTATCATTTGTTTAGAAGGCTCAGAGATCAACTGCCAACAATTATTGCAAAACATTGATCCCAAAGAAAGCTTTCGCCCGGTAGAAAAAGTTAAAAGTCTTTCTTTTTATAACTCAAAATAGATACTCTCCAATAAAGATCTCCCCGAAAACAAACAAAAGATACAGTTTACAAATCAGGAATTTCAGATAAAGGATCGTTAATTCCGAAGCGATGGGATTTAACTGATCAGAGAAATAATTTATTGATCATTTTTGTGAACACTGTTTACAAAAAATAAAGTAAACTCCGTTAACGGAAATAAAGAAAAATGGGATAGTATGCAATGAGGTTCATCCTCTCACTTTTTTGAAATACTTGACTATATCTAGTTTTAGTTCAGTTTTTGGCTGAAGAATGTTTTCAAATCTAGGCTAACTAGAGGAATTGAGACTCATGGCATATACCGTAAAATCATTCATTCACTCGAAAGCATTTTTATTGATTTTTCTATTCAGCACCAGCATTCCACTCGTGGGCTTCGCTATCCTCTACTCTCAGGGTTTTACTTGGCCCGATGAAATTTTCCAATCGATCGAATACGCTCATTATTTGGTAACAGGTAGAGGATTTGTAGCTTGGGAATTTGAGGAACAGGCTAGATCGACGCTTTATCCTCAATTACTTTCTGTTTGGTTGAGAATTGTTTATCAATTCACCCTTGACCCAAAGATACTCTTTTACTCTACCAGAATCCTTCTATCTTTATTTTTCATATATAGCATGATCTCAGTATCATTTTACTACTTTGCCGAAAGTAACAAACTTTCTACACAAGATCTTATTACACGGTATCTTTTATTTCTTTTTATTTATGTGTTATTTCCATTGCACTATTATTTTGGATTTAGAACTCTATCAGAGAGCCTCTCCACTTCCTTAGCACTGACTTCTATTTTCATTCTGCAATTAAAAATTGAAAGAAAAAATTTCAACCTATTCCCGGAAGCATTTATATTAGGATTATGCTATGGCATACGATTCCAAATGCTATTGTTTATCTCAATCTATGCTATCTGTGTATTTATTTTACTATCTAAAGATGGAGGTAAACAGGCCATTCTACAAATGTTACTTGGTTTACTTCTTGGATTTTGGGTCTATTTGCTCTCAGATCTGATTTCTTATGGCATGCCCTTTATCTCTTCTATCAATTATTACAAAGCCAATATGATAGACAATATAGGAACAAATTGGGGGAGTAGTCCATTTTCCTTTTACTTTTTGCAATACTCCAAGTATTTGAGTTTTCTATTGGTGTTTTTGTTTCCTGGTTTGGTTGCAAAGTGGAAGTCTCAGTATCCTATCATTATAGGGACGATCTTTTTTGTTGTACTTCACTCAATCATTGAGCACAAAGAATTGCGATTCATATATTTCACATTTCCTGTACTTCTTTATTATATTATTGAAGGTATTTTTGTTTTTTATATTTTTTTAAAAAAATATAAAAATATTTTTGCATTGAGTTTTGTCTGCTTACTGACAATCACAAGCTTATCAGTCAACTACAACAATGTTACAAAAAAAATCCCTTGGAACTTTTTAAATGAAATATTACAACTTTTTCTAAATGCAGAAGAGAATGGATTGAGTGGAAGCTCTCTCGTGACAATTAACGAGAACTATGCTTGTGGTGCTGGGTATGTTTATTTAGGTAGAAAGTATACTGATCAATTGTATTTTTTTAAAATGAGCAAGTATTCATTTGATTTTCAGAAACGCTTGATTGAAAAGAAAAAAATCAAAAATGTTTTGATTTGGAATACCGAAAGTGAGTATTATTGCAAAAATTTTAAATTTTGTGAGACCATATGGAGTATAGGAAATGTCTCTTGGAAAAAAAGAAGCCTCTAATTTGTCGAAAGTAGCATAATCCTAAATATCTTTGCGTAGAATCGTAATGATTAGCAATTAGTGAGAGTTTAGGTTCCATTTTTGGAGCCTTCTGTACAAAGTGTTACGACCGATACCCAATTTTTCTGCGGCTCGAGTCACATTTCCTTCCGTATCTTCCAAAGTTCTCAGAGTTAACTCCCTTTCCAAAGATTCAAAATCCTTGGGTAGAGGCAGAGAAACATTGATTTCCTTTCCTTTTGGACCATCACTTACGGTATCTGGTCCCTCTTGAAATTCTTCTAAGTGAAGCGAGTCTGGGAGGATTTCTCCTCCTTGAGAGAAGAAAGCGGCTTGCAACATTGTATTTTGCAACTCACGGATGTTACCTGGCCATGTATGCGCAAGGATTCTTTTCTGAGCATCCAAAGAAATAGTTAAATCGCCGAATCCTCCTTGTTTAAGAATATCTTTGGCAAGCCCAATCAAATCGGATCTCTCCCTAAGCGGAATCAACCTCACAACGATTCCTTTCAAGCGAAAGTATAGATCTTGGCGAAACCTTCCTTCCTGTACTTCTTTCCACAAATCTCTATGTGTAGCTGCGACGATGCGCGTGTTTGCAGGTAAGGTCTCTTTGCTTCCCAAAGGCAAAACTCTCTTTTCTTGAATGACCCGTAACAAGGCAGCCTGGGCCCGCAAAGGCATATCGCCAATCTCATCCA
This sequence comes from Leptospira ryugenii, assembly GCF_003114855.1. NCBI lineage: Bacteria > Pseudomonadati > Spirochaetota > Leptospiria > Leptospirales > Leptospiraceae > Leptospira > Leptospira ryugenii. Next base: position 309,228 of record NZ_BFBB01000007.1, read on the forward strand.
GAAATAAGGTTCCTTGGTGTGCCTGCGAAAACTTGCCAGGACTTCCTTCTTTATTTGCCCCAGTAAACGAACCTTTTGCATAGCCAAACAATTCACTTTCGATGAGTGACTCAGGAATCGCGCTACAGTTAATGGCGATAAACTTATGCTCCGCACGTTGAGAAGAACGATGGATACTTTGCGCAACTAGTTCCTTCCCAGTTCCACTTTCACCTAATAATAAGACTGGCATGTCAGTTGAGGCTGCTTTTTGTGCAAGCTGTATCACTTCCGTAACTTTGGGGCAGTTGGAATACAAATCTTGGAAAGAAAATTTTAAATCTTGAGAGATTTGTTTGGCATTGGGAAGATCTGATAAAGAAACCCACGTTCTACGTTCACTGCGGAAAATGGTTTTATGCTCCAAATTACTTGGGGTGAAAGAATTCCATTGTTTGCCAACAGAAAGATCTCCGCAAATCAGCTTTGCTTGTGAATTAAGAAAGATAATCTCACCGTCTCGGTTCAATGATACCAAACCCTTTTGTGATTGTGAACTAACTGCACGTATCTCTTCAATGATACCTGCTTGTTGTTTTTGGCTCTCTTGCCAAAGCAAACGATTTTCAATCGACTCGGCTGCCAATATTGCTAAAGCCAATGCTTGCTGAGTTTCTCGTTTGGCGGGAGCGGAAATATCCACCACACCTATAAACTCTCCTGAAGGAGAAAAAATAGGACATGCAGAACAAGTAAGAAACCCATGCAGTTGGAGATAATGCTCATCCCCATGAATACGAACTGGTTTTGCTAGTGCGAGAGCGGTTCCAATCGCATTCGTTCCACGTTTGTCCTCTCTCCAATTGGCTCCTGGTTGTAAACAGACACGATCGGTCTTTTTCATGAAATCAAGACTACCTGTCGTGTAGAGAATTGTGCCTTCTTTGTCAGCAAGAATGGCTATGGTTCCAGATGCATGTAGTGGAGATAAAATCTTTTCTAAGATAGGTCGAGCTGTATGGTAGAGTTCGTAGTTCTCATCTAATGTGTGTTTGAGTTCATAGGATAAAAGTTTCTCGCGAAACAAGGGAGTTTCTGGTGTTAGGCCAAATGATTTTGATCTTTGGTGGGCTTCTTGTACAACCAGTGAATTCACGACCATTCATCTTGCCAGAAAATACAAAGCAATCCACAACTTTTTTCCAAATCGGAACATTCCATTGTTCCATTTTGGAACATTGTCTCAGTAGTTTTATTCTGATTCTAAAATAAATGGCAAAAAAACAGCATGTATACCTTATTTTGCCTTGGTACACTTTTTGCTTTTAAGTTCTCGAATCAAAAGGAGAACCAAAATGACTGGAGTCAAAATATACGCAGCACCTAACACAGAAAAGAGCAAAGTCCAATTCAAAACACGCTATGAAAATTTCATAGGTGGCCAATGGGTAGCGCCTGTACGCGGACAGTACTTTGCTAATGTAAGTCCTGTGACTGGGAAAACATTCACACATGTTGCAAGATCAAGTGCCGAAGATATCGAATTGGCTTTGAATGCAGCTCATAGAGCGAAATCAACATGGGGAAAAACATCTGCTGCTGAAAGAGCTAAACTCTTAAACCAAATAGCAGATGTTATGGAAGCAAATTTAGAAACTTTGGCCTTAGTGGAAACTTGGGACAATGGAAAACCGATCCGTGAAACTTTGGCTGCAGATATTCCACTGGCAATCGACCACTTTCGTTACTTTGCCGGATGTATCAGATCCCAAGAAGGTAGTATAGCAGAAATTGACCACCAAACGATGGCATACCATTTTCATGAACCTCTTGGAGTGGTTGGGCAAATCATTCCTTGGAACTTCCCGATACTGATGGCGGCTTGGAAACTCGCTCCTGCCATTGCGGCGGGAAACTGTGTTGTGATCAAACCCGCAGAGCAAACTCCTACCAGTATCCTTTATTGGATGGAACTGATTGCCGGGATACTCCCCGAGGGAGTCATCAATGTGGTAAATGGATTTGGTTTGGAAGCGGGAAAGCCATTAGCGCAAAGCAAACGAATAGCAAAGATCGCCTTTACAGGAGAAACTTCGACTGGGCGATTGATTATGCAATATGCTTCCGAGAATTTGATTCCTGTCACTTTGGAGTTAGGTGGTAAATCACCGAACATTTTCTTTGAAGATATCTTTAACCATGGTGAAGAATATTTAGACAAATGTTTGGAAGGATTTGCAATGTTTGCACTCAACCAGGGTGAAGTTTGCACATGCCCTTCACGTGCACTGATCCAAGAATCAATTTATGATCGATTTATGGAACTAGCTGTGAAAAGAGTTCAGAACATTAAACAAGGAAGTCCTTTGGAACTCAGTACAATGATTGGAGCTCAATGTTCGACAGAACAAGTGGAAAAGATCATGTTCTACATTGAGATCGGTAAAAGTGAGGGGGCTAAACTACTAACAGGTGGTAAGAAAGCTCATTTACCAGAAGATCTTAGAGACGGTTATTACATTGAGCCAACTGTTTTTTCGGGTAACAATGATATGAGAATTTTCCAAGAGGAAATTTTTGGGCCTGTTGTGTCTGTGACTACTTTTAAAGACGAAGAAGAGGCTCTTGCGATCGCCAACGATAGCAAATACGGACTAGGAGCGGGTCTTTGGACTATGGATATGAACCGTTCTTATCGTATGGGCCGGGCCATCGAGGCAGGTCGTGTGTGGACAAATTGTTACCATGCCTATCCAGCACATGCCGCATTCGGAGGCTACAAACAATCCGGTATCGGTAGAGAAACACATAAAATGATGCTCGACCATTACCAACAAACAAAGAATATGCTAGTTAGCTACTCTCCAAATGCACTAGGGTTTTTCTGAGTTTACGAAACTCCTTCTTTGCTACTTCGCAGAGAAGGAGTTTTTGTTTGTACCCAAATCAATTCAATCGATCCCTGCCAAACTTGTTTTGCCATTTAGATTACAATTCTTTAGATACTTAAGAAGGAATCGAGAGCTTTTTTATCGCAAATTTTCCCAAGTCTAGATTTCAAAAGAGTTTATGAAATCTGCTAAAGTGTAATTGATGTAAGGGTGCAATAACCTGGTGAGCTGGTGATGAGTTGCCAGAGTTGGGATTTAAAAAATAGTTTAAAAAATCCTTCTCCTAAACCATTTTATAGACGCATTTCTCCGTTTTTATGGTTTACTATGGAAAACGGCAAAGGAAAGAGAAAACGAAACCATGAGTAGAATTGTTAAGTTGTTGTTTATATTTCTCTTTGCGCTGATGAGTTGCCGGAGTTGGTCTCCTTATTACATGGTAAGGGTCAATTACCACTACTTTGGATTAGGTGATAGATTCTATGATATGGCAAGGGACGCTGATGATGAATTAAGAAATAAATTGATTGCTAATCCTGACTTTCCTTTCGAATCCGCAACTTATGACCAAATTATAGATACATTTGGTCATACCTATAGTTCTAAATATACATTACGGATTCCAAAAGTTATCCGTTACAAAGGTGATAAATTTTACGTAGACCAATGGATTTATTACTTTTCTGTAGCTCCTGATCTTACGATAAAAAAGGTCGCGAATGCAAGAGATAGATCTCTCCTTGCTTTAGCTTTTTATTTGTACCAAGGGAAGGTTGTAAAGGTATTCCTGATAGACGAGACAAGACGAGAGGTAACGCCTAGAAATTCTATTTTTGACCATACTCTTTTCCATGGGCATTTCCACAGATTCCCAGAAAATCTAACTAAAGAAGAAAAGAGAACAAATTCATGTCTTGAATATTTCTATCACGTATTCTCTTTATGTACAACACGAGGTTCGGATAAAGTAGCGGGTTATGAAGTTGGCTGTGATTTTGATTATGATCCTGAGTATTGGAAGGATCCCATCTACCAACCTATCTGGAACCCAAAAATAATGGGCACCTTAGAGCAGTTAGGTATAAAAGAGGATCATTATCCTTAGGAAGGGATAGTCCTAGGACAAGACATAGCTAGAAAAACATAGGAAGATAAGAAAGAGATGGCCAACCTTGCAGTCCTTTAGTTTAACATTGAAATGACAGTGAAGAAAATGATGACCTATTTAACTCTAATCGCTTTATTCATTCCTGTAAGTGTAAAAACATACCAGTACTATATCATTCAGGAGGCAAACAAAAGATATTTTATTGAAAAAAGCAAGGCATACAACCGGAAAATAGAGTATGACTTTAGTAAGCTAGAGATTCCTGAATTTGAACAGTTGAAAGAATTATATGTAAATGGGGTTAAATGTGAAGAAATCGACAAAGGGTACAATGCAATTAGCGTAAGGCGAAAATTTCAATGTTCAGATGATCACAGTGATGTAAGGATTTTTGTCTATGAAGATCAAAGTAATTTATGCGAAGATTTTTATTCAAGTAATGATGAATCCTGTTATATTAAGGCAAATAAATCATTGAATACCTCTTTGGATGATTTATCTATAAGCGATTCACTACCTGAAACAATCAATAAAATTAATTTAATGAAAACGGATATTATTGGAAGATTTGATTACTTAATACTTACACACAGTACTGTAGGAAAAAATTTTTTGATCGCTTGCTTTTACCAACCACAGAATGAAATATATGGAGACTTTCCGAAAGATTGTCAGATTTATTTTAATAAAAGGTATCAATTGCGGATAATACCAGCGGATAAACGGATTTTTTCATTTAAAGAAAAACAAAAGTTCATCAATCTTTATGAAGTGATTCGTGATTTGAAGATCGATTATGAGTAGGAGTGAATGTCCCGCACCAGCGATAGCAGCGGAAATCCCTCCCATCAAATAGCCGATTGGTGGTGGGAGGATTGTAGCGTATAGCGCGGTCGAGCTGCGGAATGATTTGTTGACAACCAAATACATGCGAGGTGCCGAGACTCTTCCTGACTTACGATTATTGGCCTAGGTGGAGATACAACGAATGTAAGCGTATCCTTTTCTGAAGAAGGCAATACAACAGTACATGCATAGATAGATATGCAGAGAAATGGAAATGATAGGAAACGAACTGAGCAGGGGACACAACTTACTTTTTTATCGACAATAAACCAATCAACAAATGTTGGCCTTGCCTATAACCCAGACAATCAAGGACCAAGGCGTGGTTACAATTTTTCCGTAGACTACGATACGACATGCGGCGTACACGATTAAAGAGTCCAATTTCGGAAAGATGACCGATTCCCAGCGAAATGATTATTTAAGCGATATCACGAAAAGATATAAAAAGGAAGCTGAACTCGGAGATTTACAAAGTAAATATGGTAAAATAAATAAAAAGTTACCAAAAGCAGTCGAATTAAAAACTGAGATTGACGAGTTAAAATCTGAAATCACGAAAATCAATGAAACATGGAAGATAAAATGAGATGAAAACACCAAGTAAATATATAGTCGTCTTATTACTGATATACTATTGGAGTTTCCAATTGTTTCTCAAGCGCCGGAACAGGCAAATAGTTTTGAACTGAAAAGCAATGAATCCCTTCGGGATATTTTGAAAGAAAAATTAGGAGACTCAATTCCAGGAAGATTTATCTCATCCTATTCTAGTATTCCGTCAGGCGGTGTTGCCTGGTCATCCTCCTTTTTAGCAGAATATCCTGGACGACCAGTACCAAAGTTGAAACCAAAAGATCCATCAAAAGTTGTTGAATTGTATGAGGCTACGTGCAGGTGGACAGCCTATAACGTGCAGGATGGCCAACCTTTTACTCTTTGGTGTGAGGGAGTTGCTGGATCTGGTATTGGAGAGGTTGTGTTAGCTCCCATCTATTTAGAAATAGATCATTTTTATATCGTACCTGGGTTTTATTCGCCAAGAGTGTATGAAGAATATTCAAGAACCAAGAAGATAGTAGTACATTACCTTCAGCCAGCTAGAATCTTACCTATGGATTTCGGTGGTTTTGTCATGGAGGGAGTAATTTATAGCGATAAACAAGAAATTGAATTATCCGATGTTAGTGGCTCACAGAAAATTTCCATTTCCAATCACAAGAGGTTAGTAGAATTGGCAAAAGAAATCCGAGGAAAAGTAGATCGTCCTCTTTTTGGTTTGGTCGCTATCGAAATAGTCTCTGTAACGGAAGGTACAAAATATAAAGAACATACCTGTATTAGTGAAATAGGAAATCAATATGAAAATTCATATTATGTACGCGGCCCATTAAAGTAGGCGAGATTGAAAATTTCCTTAACAAAACTTTGCTTCCATCGGAAGGGTTGTTGAACCTCGCACTTCCAGGCCTGCGGTCGTTCTCGCTTAACGGAAATTAGGCATTTATTTTGCAAAACTTCCTACTCGAACTCTCTTGGAAAATCGTTCGAATCCCTCATCCCACATTCTTAGGTTACATTTAGATTTTACCCAATTTCCCAAACGAAATCGATTCTAGCCTAAAAAGAATACGGGCGACGAACAGCATACAGGACGTATGTCTGTGCGAGATCTGGACATGGA